>JAKAAA010000017.1 GCA_021797295.1 Thermoplasmata archaeon | reverse complement strand
TGACACTCCTCCCTCCATAGAGGAGTTTTATGAATATAAGTCGGGGTATGATCCTTGCCCTAATCTTCTCCTCCTTAATTTTTCTGTTTATCTCAGACTCGCTGGCCTTCCTCTCAACAATTAATGAGCTATGCTTTCCCATAAAAATAATATGGAGTTAAAGGATAAATAGTTATGTCTAAAACTATAAATCACTAACAGGGTCATCCGGTACACTATACAGAACAATTTTATCCGGATATAGGACTATAAAAAATCTTTTGCTAAACCTTTCCCTTATTTTTCCTGGAATGTAAATTTTTCCATTTTTATTAGGTGATTTACCATAATTAGCAATTATTTACCTGAACATAAATATTTTGTACTGTCTCTGATTTTCTTCCGTTATTTTATCTATTTTTATAAAAATCATAATACTTATTTATTATTCCTTGTGTGCAGGGGTTATATTCCTCACATCCAGTAGGAAATTTGGGGATTTCAACTGGCGTTGACACTATCTCCGAATCCATCATTATTAAGCGCAGCAAAAATAAACACATTCGAATCTAAGTATATCATAATTCAGTCCGTTTAGATATTTCAGCCTCATATTCGCGAGGTAATATTTTCCTGATAGATTTTCCTTTCCTGGCTATAACCCTGAACGTGCTTACTGAGTCTGTTTCTAATCTTTCCAGTATTATTTTATTTTTTTCTATCCTGAAAACTACTTTTGAGCCAGGCAGAATTTTAAAAGCCTTTCTTAATGGGCTTGGTATTACTACCTGTCCCTTTGGTCCAACAGTCATTTTTTCTTCTAACATGTATAACCCACAATTATACAAATGTATAACGTGTATTTATACTCTAAGCACGGATCTATGGCAGAGATTAACAGCTAGAAATTTCATACAGTTTTCTCTTCCCAGTCCCTACTATCTGATAGAAAGATTTGTATGTGTTTCTTCAGTGTAAATCATCCTATGATACCGTTGGAATATAACCCCTGGGCAAACCCGGTTCACTGTCAAAATGTAGAAAGTCTTGTCTCTGTGTTGTTTCTTATCGGCAGAACAACGTTTCTATCCGGGTATTCTGAAAGCAATAAGGTTTTTATCCGGTTTTCCATTAAAGTAGTATTATGGGTCACAGGAATAAGAATTTAAAGAATGTCAGGGATCAGTTGTCTGAAATAGATTCCAGGATGAAAACCTCCCTTGGCACGAATGTGGAATTGAGGAATAATATGTACAGGCAGCAAATATTACTTGAAAAAAAATTCATGAGGCAGATATGGGAGGTGGGCATGGAACTTATGCAGGAACTTGAAGTTAAGGACATAATGAAGATTATCACTAACGGTATGATGCTATCCCACAAAGAGATTGACACAGTAAAACAGTGGCTTCTTGATGGGGAAGGAAGCTTCATATCCGGAGTCTTCCCATGCATCATTGCACTCAAAAACGGGGAGGCAGATGAAAATCTTCACAAACCATTCGTTACCTCTATCGATGAAGAGAAGGAATTTGCCAGAATCCTCAAAGGTTTAAACGGGAAAGCCAGGATGTGGACTATATGCCAGCTTTATGACCTGGAAGATTATGAAACAAGGGAACTTGGAAGCATCCTGTACGGTGAAGTCCAGGCAATTATTGACACCGCGAAGGCCAGTGCCTGGCCGGATGTTAGCCAGTTCCTGCTGTACTCAAGCCATGGCAAGATCTATGACATAACCCCTCCCATATATAGGAAAAATAGCATCGGTTCGAATTTAACCGGGAAAAATGTGGTACACGTTTATTCTATGGGCATTCCCATCTCGATCTTTGGAAAGAGAAGATTAGTTCTGAACGCCCGTGAATACCTGGACAGTATTGATCAGGAGACCCTCACCTCTATGAGCAGATTTCTTTCGCACAAACTCTCCATGAATGTTGTTGTGGGTGATCCAGTACTTGATGAATTTCTTTCTGATTTTCTCATTAAACTTGACAATTCATTTACAGGCACGCAGGATGAACCTGAGTGGGTGGAGCACATTTCCAGCAGGAACGTTCCAGGTGGCAGGAATATTATCATCCCACCTTCCGGGAATGTCAGGGAGTCCGTTATGAATTTCTTTTACCTTGCAAGCATGAAATGTTCGAGATGCGGCACAATACATAGTAGCGATGCAGAGGCAACAGGAATAAGGGATGAAGAGGAGTGGGATCGTGACATGGATATCTATCTTGACTTTCTGGTTAGTAGAAAAGACGCCACTCTAAAGGTGCTTGCCACGGATGATGAAATAAACAGGAACTGGTTAGAAGCGTCAGACGGTCTGAGACGTATTCTTCTGGGGGATTTTGATATCTGAACATTTCAGGATAGATTCTTTCGCAATTTTATTGCCTTACTTTTGCCCATAACCTGTTCAGCAGGAAAAGAACCGACTCCATTCATCCAAATCTCTCACGCATCAATTATGCTGGAGTCAGCCAACCCATTTTGATGCTTCCATCCATAAGAATCCTATTAATCTCTGAATTTATAATGAACCAATGTTGTGTATGCCTGCCATTCCAGTGGCTATTTACTATTAATGCAAATCCATAAATATAAAACATTGTTAACATATTATGGATTATCATACATTCCCTGCGGTTATGGCTATGGCGATCATTAAGCGTTATTTCTTTTGCAAGAAAATTGATAGAGGTTCATAATTTTCCTGATTCTTTTTGAAGAAGTAGTGTAATGAGGCCTACATAACACGTAAATTTGAATTAGAAATCCCATGAATTTGCTGGTCCGCAGTGCATATAGGCGTCAAATTTCCAACGCCAAATGATCGCCATAGGGTTATGGATAACAATTTTATAACAGTAGATTTTAAAAGAGAAAGTTTTCAGTGGTTATATGGTGAATCCGATGTTGAAATAGGAATAACTAAAGATAATAAATTATCATATATCTCCATAGAAATCAAAAGCGGGATTATAGATAAGGAATTAAAAATTTTGAAAAAGGCAATAGGAAATGAAAGAACTAAATTTAACTATTGAAATAACGCAATCAGGTGTATTAACAACACCGGAAATTGAATTTTAAATTTATGCATTCAGTGAATAAAGCTTCTTTCTCATGTCTGTTATATCCTTTGTTTCCCTGATGAATCCCTGGGTTATGAGTGTAGAAAGGGAATTCTGTGTTGTTCGCCTGTTAAGTCCTGTTAGGTTCATTATCCTCTCCTGGTCTATTGCACCGTATGCACTGATTATGAAAAATACAAATCTCGGTGATGGACCACCCTTTATATCCAGCTGCCTGGGATGAACCCCGAATGTATCTCCCCTGATGCTCTGTCTCTGCGTTTCAAGGGCAGCAACACTTGAAATGGATACATTTCCTAAATTTATCTCCCTGCCAAGCCTTATTATTAATTCTGTCTGCTGCACCTCCTGTGGGGCCTCAAACATTATCTTTTTCATTCCGAATTCAGAGACTATGGCATCCACCCAGTCCCATTTTATTTTTCCAGATTCGTCATAAATTTCTACTCCTCTGCCAAGTTCTCTTCCCTCAACTATTACCATATCGGGGTCAAGGTCCATTGCAATCCTTATTTTTTCCAGGGTGGCGTTAAGTGTTAACTGATTCCTTAAATCCTTTTTACCCACTTCCATATGCAGCCTCATACCCAGTGATCTGGCAAGTTCTGCCATGGATTTCTTCTCCTTCCATGGTATTTCAATTATCCCCTCACTGATCTCTAATGTACTGAAGCCATGCTGGTGAAGGGCTATGAGGCATTTCTCCTGCTTCCGTTTTGTTATGCAGTATTCCAGAAGTGTTCCACCGTTAGATACACTTACACCAAGGTTATTCCATGCATTCACCCATTTATCCAGGAATTCTGTATCCAGTATAAACGGTATCCCCCATCCTATCTTTGCCACATCTATATACTGGGAAATGGAACTGGCAAATGTCTGTGGATTGCCTGAAATTCTATCCAGAACCATAGTCTGTCCATCATTATGTGGTTTTGGCCTCGATGCATCTATTATATCATTCAGAAAAAGTGCCATATGTATGCATATACAATTCATATATGAATTTTTCCCCATATAAAGTTTATGAATATATGCAAAATTTTCATATTTCTTTCACTACTTATGTATATGATTTACGTTAAATATCTATTTAAGATTTGACAGTATGGTAGATAGCGATATTTTTCAGCCTCATGGGATGGTAGCTACAGCAAATGAAACACTAAAGCATGCAGTGGATACATTTGGAAAGGATTTAGTTTTTTCATGCAGTTTTGGTGCGGAGGATATGGTTATACTCCACATGCTTTCTGGTTTAAGGGAAATGAAGTTAGATATTCCTGATATTATCACTCTTGATACAGGAAGGCTATTCGAAGAAACATATGAAGTAATGGATAGGGCAATCCAGGAATATAAACTAAACATTAAATTTTTATATCCTGATCAGGCAAAACTTAATGCAATCACGGGAGAATATGGGCCAAATCTTTTCTACAGGTCGGTTGAACTGAGAAAAAAGTGCTGCGAAATAAGAAAGGTAATTCCACTGAACGATGAATTAAAAAAAAGGAGGGCATGGATCACAGGCCTTAGAAGGGATCAGTCCACGGATAGATCCAGAATAGAAGAAATTATGGAAGACCCTGACAGGGACTGGATCATCAAGATTAATCCACTTGCTGACTGGACCTCGGAGGATGTGTGGAGTTATATAAGGGATAATAAAATTCCATATAATTCCCTGCATGATAAGGGTTTTCCGAGTATAGGATGCCTGCCATGCACAAGGGCAATTTTACCCGGAGAGGATTCCAGATCAGGAAGATGGTGGTGGGAAACGGGTAAAAAAGAATGCGGAATACATGGTGGTATTACTGGTGAATTAAAGTATAACAGGGGGGTGAAATAATTACAATTCCAGATCCACATGGTGGACACCTTGTTTCAGTACCTGAAATATCACATAGCATAATTTCAGAGTTTTCCAGTTCACAATTCATAGACGTTCCAGAGAATATCAGGATAATTTCAAGGCTCATCTCAAGTGGGGTTTACAGTCCATTGAAGGGATTTAATTCAGATCAGGAAATAGAAACAATACTTAAGGAACAGAGACTTCCTGATGGAACTATATGGCCACTGCCAGCACTTCTTCCAGTGAGTGATAAGGACTATGCCTCCCTGAGAGATAATGATGATACTGTTCTAAGGGATGCCTCCGGACCATTTGCAGTACTTAAGGTAGATAATAAGTTCACAATAGATCCTATCTCTGTAGGGCGTAAAATATTTCAGACAGACGATATTTCACATCCGGGATTTGAAAAATTTCTGAGAAATGGAAATCATTACGTTTCAGGAGAGATTACGGGTGTACTTCCATATAGCCTTCCATTTAATGAGAGAACAGCGTTTCCTGCTGATACAAGGGCTCATTTCAAAAGGGCAGGGTGGAAAACTGTGGCTGCCTTCCAGACAAGAAATATACCCCACAGGGGACATGAATTTTTGCATATGAAGGCACTGAGTGAAACAGATGGTTTATTTATAAATCCCGTAATAGGAAAAAAGAAGTGTGGAGATTTCAATGATGATGTGATAATCAAATCTTACGATATGCTTACAGGTCTGTATTATCCAGAGAACAGGGTATTTGTGTCTCCACTGAATTACGAAATGCAGTATGCGGGGCCAAGGGAAGCCCTGCAACATGCAATTATGAGGAAAAATTTTGGAGCCACACATTTTATCATTGGTAGAGACCATGCAGGAGTCGGAAACTACTATGGACCATTCGATGCCCAGAAAAACTGCGAATCATTTGATGACCTCGGTATTGAAATATTAAAGTTCAATGCGGTGAGTTACTGTAAGATGTGCAGTGCTGTAACTTTTTCTGGAACATGCGGTCATGATTCCACATATAAGATTGAATTCAGTGGAACGGATGTAAGGAAAATGATATCCAGTGGTGCACCGGAGAATCACATAATGGTCCGTAAAGAAGTTTTCAATGCTGTAAAGTCATTTCCTAAACCCTTCCAGGATTAAAGGGAAAAATATTATGAAAAACCATTTACTGTGCCAGGGATATAGCTATTTCATTCACTCAGTAAAACAGAGCAACAGTTTTGCAAAAACCTGGGTAAAAAGTAAAAGATTTATGCTATAACTCTTGGTCTGCTTGATGCCGGATGAAAACAAATGATTATGTATTTCCACCTATTATAAATATTAGAGAATTTTCTGATATGATGACAGCCGGAATTAAGAATAGTGCAAGAAAGCATTTTTTGCGTACATTTTAGGAATTAATAATACCGCCAGGGACAAGGATAGAGTATTTCAAACATATCTTGCTTTATCACTGAATGTAGTCAGAGCACTATTTACAGGGCAGCCCATGGAGTAGGATGTGATATCCCTGGAGTTAATAATAGGCAACCATAAGGTGCAGTTCATAGGTGATGACTCTGTTTACAGTATTATTATCTATCTTTGTATCATTACCTTTCCCTGTGTATTACTTCATTAAGTTTAAAAATACCCGGAAACTTTCATTTTGCTTTAACCTTTCATAATTCAGACTGTTCAAATAAGAGGGTAATTTATCCTTTGTGTATGTATTGCCTTTATTCTTTTCATAATCTTTCAATGCCTTGGTCGGACGTCTTTTACTATTATATTTAATCCCAATGGAATCACATATCCATTCCTCTATTTCAAATTTTATTGGAATATGGACAATATCTATTCTACAGTCCCCCAGAATACTGTTTATTTTATTTGTTATTTCATCACAATTTCCATCGCAATCATATTCTATTACAATTTTATCGCATTGCTTTTTATTAGTTACTATTGTAGATACAATGCGTCTCAATTTTATGTTGAGTGTTAATTGGCCCTTAAAATCCAGACTATTTTTTTTATTAATTAAACCTCTACTTTTTAAATCCTTTGCAATATTTTTAAAAAATTCTCTGCCGAATGAATCCTCATAAATAAGGCAAATTTTAACTATTTATATCACCATAAAGCAGGGATTCGCTCGGAGTTATTCCTTCTTTAATCAAATTGTTTAATTTTTCTCTGGGATTTTTTATATGTTTTACCTCTGTCTGTTTATCACGCATTTTTACTAGTAATAAATATTTGAGGTCAACAAGGTCAACTACTATAGGAGAATGTGTACTGATGATAGTTTTTATTCCCCTTGCCTTTATGGTATCAAGAATATATTCTATCATTTTTTCGTGAAGGGAGTTCTCCAGTTCATCTATAAGAAGAATTTCTGGATTCTGTTCTATTACTGTCAGTATCATAACCAGTTTATAGAAACCATTAGGTATGCCTGGAGGATAAAAATAATTATTTCCGGATTTCACAAGCATGGTAATGGTACCATCTGGTATTGCTTCAAAATTTAATTCCCATTCAGGGAAAAACGTTTTTATTCCGTTCTCCACAAGGTAGGGCAATGATCTATTCTGCAGAAAATATTGATATAACATTTTTACTATGCCATTGCCATCCTCGGCAACTTGGCTCATATCGTTAACTGATACACGATTTTTAATGGCTTTATAATCTATTGACCCTATAGCGGCTATTTTATTAAAAATATCATTAGTAATACCACCAAAAAATGCAAAATTTGCTAAACTATGATAGAAATTATTACTGTGTGGGACCCCGAAATTTTTGATCAGCGGTGAAATTATAACTATGCTATTTTTACTGTTAAAACCATTTTGGAAGCCTATTAAATTTTTATTCTGGCTTAATGTTAAAACGACAATATCTAAAGCTTGGATGGAAAACGATGAACCAGTTAAGCCCAATGACATGATACTCTGGTTGCTGCTTATATCATTTATATATTGCTTCTGCACTAGTTTATCCTGTATTTCTGCTTTATTTATATACTGATAATTAGCATCGTTATTATCACGATTCATTTTTGAAATTTTATTTATAGCCTTATCCAGATGTTTTATTTCGGCTATTGAACCCTTTCTAACTATATCTACATAATCATCAATTATAACATGTTCAAATACGAAATTGGGGAGCCCATTATTATCCAGTATTTCATATTCATAATACAGGTTACGTCCATCAACTACAATCTCGAAAGAAAATGATATAGGTTCTTCAATATTATGATTATAAACCAAATTTGCATAACCCCACCATTTAGTAAAAGGATATTTCATAGGTTCTAATTTAAATAGGCTTTTATTAAAATTTATAGCTTCAATTATATTTGTTTTTCCGGATCCGTTTTTTCCGACCATCACTGTTAAATCATTAATGGTTAAAGTAATATCCTTTATACTCTTAAAATTTTTAACTGTGATCTTCTTTATTTTTATATCCATATAAAAACAAATCTTAATTTAATATTTAAATATTCTTACTTAAATCCAATAAGGTATTCAGAATTTGGATTCAGAATTTGGATTCATAATTTTTAATGTTTATGCATAATAATAAGCATCGTATATAATCTTATAAGCAATTCAAAAGATATGGATTAGACATAGAAAAAAAATGTACATGATCAATATTTATAACAGGTAATAGCATAACTTATAACTTAATTATGAGTAGATACTAATATTTTATATATAATAATTAAATTAAGTAGCAATGATACGCTATAAAACAATGGATGACATACCCAGTACACCATTTTTGAGAAAGGTAACAGTTCTATCCTCAATGGGGATTATGATGGATGGCTACACATTAACGGTGTTCTCATATGCACTGTTATATCTTATTAATGTAATGTCCTTAAAAAGTTATGAAATATCCATTATGGGCATCTCATCCATAAGCGGTGTCCTTATTGGCAGCTTTATTGCAGGAATAGTATCGGATAGGTATGGCAGGCGTTACATATACATATATGACCTGTTCTTAGTCTCAATATTTATATTTTTAACAGGATTCTCAACGAATTATATAAATTTCTCAATACTGGAATTCATTGCCGGAATAGGCATCGGTGCAGATTATCCCGTGAGTTCCTCTATACAGGCTGAATTTTCCCCAAAGAAATCACGTGGCAAATACTTATTCTTTAACATTTTTGCCTTTTCAATAGGCTCACTGATATTTTTATTCGTATCGGTGCCATTAGTCCTCTATACCGGTGCTAATGCATGGAGATACATGTATATGATCGGTGCAGTTTTTCCCTTACTTGTTTTACTTTCAAGAAGGGATCTGCCGGAAAGCCCATACTGGATCGAACATAGATATGGAAGGGAAGCCGCTGAAAGGGAAAAGAGCAGAATGGAGAAATTAACAGGTTATGAAATTGAGAACATACCGGCAATAGATGGGGGCAAAACAAGGTTACGTGAAATATTTAAGGGAAAATACGGCGTTTATATCATATTTTTATCGGTGGCATGGTTTTCATACGATATAGTGAGTTATGGAATCTGGACATATTCACCATTAATATTCTCAACGGAGATCACATCATACCATGCAGATTTATATATACTGTTTACCGGTATGGCTGAATCAATTCCCGTTGTTATAGGTTTCTTGATAGCGATATATTATGTTGAAAAAATTGGAAGACGGTTATTATTAATTCTGGGTTTTCTTGGTTCATTTGCTGTACTGCTTATCTTCTTTTTTATCAATGTCTATATGTTCGTAGGTTTGCTGATGACATTCAGTGCCTTCGGTATGGTTCATCTATTCCATAACGTTGGCCCAAGTCCAGTAACATATACGTATCCTGTTGAGATATTCCCGACAAGAATAAGGGCTACGGCAATGGGATTTGCCACATCTGTTTCAAGGTTAGGGTCAATACTTGCGGTATTTTCATTTCCGATTGTCGATGCATTATACGGTTTAAAAACAATAGTAATTTATTTTGCAGCATTTGAATTAATTGGATTGATATTAACATTAAAATATGCACCTGAAACAAAAAATAAATCACTGACTTAAAAATTTATAAAAATGGTGCTAATAGAATAGGCAGTATTACCGTTGCATCACCATATATATTTACAAATTTTGCATCATCCCTTACCTTCTTCCACGATATTGCCTCCTCAAGTTTTGCACCGGATAATGACCCATCGTATTCCTGTGCGGTTGTTACATAGACAGCCTCATTAAGCCCATCCCTGAACTGATTCCACCATATTGTATGGTGTTTCGATATGCCACCGCCTATCATCAGGGCACCTGTTCTTTTAGCATCAAATACTATATCCGATAACTTATGCTCATCCTCAAGCAAATTAATCTTAAAATCATGGTTCATTTCATAAAATGACCATAACTGGGAACCGAAGGAACCATCGGTCATTCCGGGAACAAAGATTGGTATGTTATTTTTAGCAGCATTGTAAAGAATTGAGTTCTCATTGTTTATTTTCAATCCCACCTCCCTGATTAATTCATTAGGTGCCCATTCCTTTTTTATTTTATATAAATCCTCAAGCATTGGCATTACCCTATCCTCTATGATAACACCATAGCTTTCATCGGGAACAAACACATTGCCCAATCTGTTGATGTTTAAATCCCTTAATTTTACATCGCTGAAATTAAACGTTCCTGAATAATAATCCCTGTATGTTCTGGCTATATCGTGGTCCAGTGTGCCGTTTGTTGTTATTATGACATCAACTAATTTCTTCTTTACGAGCTGATTTATCAAACCCCTTGTACCGGTGGATATAATATCTGCAGGAAAAGATAAAAACGTTGTCTCATCACTATTGAACTCTTCCTTTAATATCTGATACCCCTCATATATCTTTTTTGATGTGAATCCACCACCAGAACCGAACATTTTCATTAAATCATTTAACGTTGTATTTTTATTTACGTATGTATCCTTCACAGGATTAGTTAATAAATCATCTCTCTCTATATCATCAGACATAATCCATAATATCAAAAATATATAAAAATTGTTTTATTAGGACACTGGAAAAATATGGATCGGATTGTTATATATTTCCAGATGCTAATATGGTAATAGAAAATATAACAATAAGGTGTGAAAAACATTTTTACAATCCAAAACATTTAAAAACGTGCATTAAATTTAAAATTATAGGGATGTTAATTTATGCCAATGGTAATACTGGAAAACTCCGTAACTGTTCAGCTTCCACCGGGATACAGAATTATTAGAAAGGATGATATACACAAAAAATTTACCTCGGAAGATAAAACCATGCGTGATTATAAACTATCATATTTTTATGAATGGAATATGGAAAGTAACAGTACAGTAATTGTTAGGGAATCTCCGGATAGGATGATCGATGGTGTTATCATGTTCAGATTTGTGCCCGGTATAAATAACCCGGAAAAGATTGTTATAGAAATGCTGGCAAGAAACTTCAGTATGGGCAGGAGTAGTGCAGGTGTTGGTTCAGATCTGTTAGGGGTTGTTGAAAACAATATTGCAAGACCAATGCACATTGGAAGGATTGAGATAGAGGCTGTCAAAGACCTTGAGGATTATTATGAATCCCTTGGGTACCATCCTGAGGGTCGTGAACATTTTGATTCATCCTGGAAAAAGATAGTAAATATGGTTAAAACGTTTAATTAAATTCTCAACTTCCAGTTTTTTATGTAATATGGTTGAATTCATAGACTGGGTTAGAAAATACAGGATATCCACACTCTTAAAGATATATGTCTATTGAGGTTGGAGAGGATTAATATTGTATGTAAGTCTCATGGATATACAACCATTGCCCATAAAATCTGTACACTACATGTACGAAAAATAGACCGCCTATATATCCACAGAAATCAAAAAAATAGCTTATCTGTTGAAATTACAGGAAGCAGAAAGAATATGATCCACTAGGGAGATAATGTATCAAGTAAAATTAATAGCACGTGGATATGAAATATTTATCTTAATTGAAAATATGGAGGTGGAGAAAGATAGATTGAAAACCTATTTTTTCTTCTTACTCTTACTTAGCTCCTTTTCAGCTTTGTAAGCTTTATAAACTCCTCTTGCTGCGCCATAACCCGGTAGAAAAGATGCGGGAATACGTGCAATAGAATTATTCCTTTCCTTTACCTTCCTTCTTTGCCACGCTTTTTTTCCAGCTGCCACTCTTTTAGTAGTTGTTTATAATTAACATACTTCTTTATACTATATGGCAATATTAGTTTGTGGCTGAAATAAAAGGAGAGGAAAATATGATCCGGAGTATCAGGGAAAAGTATCTCAGAATATCCAGTACATTTAATGAGCTTTCCCGAAGGTTGTGGGCTGGAAACGAAAGCATTTCGATCGGTTATGGCGGTATAGCAGTGGTATCTAAAGCCACTGGCATCTCTAAGAAAACTATAAAGAAAGCCATGAGAGAGATTCAGAGTATAAGCTATCCCACAGATCGCATAAGAAGAGATGGCGGTGGCAGGAAAGATATAACAGTAAATAAACCAGGTGTAAAAGAGAAACTAATGGAACTTGTGGAACCATCCATACAGGGAGATCCACAGTCACCAATGCTCTGGATAAGCAGGAGTCTCAGAAACCTGTCTGAGGCGATGGAGAAGAACGGCTCCAGGATAGGTTATGTTACAGTTGGCAATCTTCTACATGATATGAAATACAATTTGAAGGGAAACAGGAAGACTAGGGAGGGAAAGAGCAATCCTGATCGCAATGAACAGTTCCAGCACATAAACGATACGGCAATAAGATTCATGGAGAATAACAATCCTGTCATTTCTGTGGATACGAAAAAGAAGGAGATTATAGGGAATTTTAAGAATAACGGAAAGGAATGGAAGCCTCCAGGTGAGGTTGATGAGGTCAATGTTTACGATTTCCTCACAGATGCAGAAGGCAAAGCCATACCCTATGGTATCTATGATATCAAGGCCAATGAAGGATGGGTAAACATAGGTATCGATCATGATACCTCTGAATTTGCAGTAGAATCAATAAGGAGATGGTGGAACCTCATGGGAAAGAAAAGATATCCGGATGCAAAGAACCTGATGATAGCAGCAGATGGTGGTGGATCGAATGGATCCAGAGTCAGGTTATGGAAGATCGAACTGCAGAAATTTGCTGATGAATCTAAACTTGACATAACAGTATGCCATTTTCCTCCCGGTATGAGCAAGTGGAATAAGATCGAACACAGAATGTTCTCATACATAACCATAAACTGGAGGGGCAAGCCTCTCCGATCATACGAGACCATCATAGAACTCATAGGAAACACAAGGACAAAGAACGGTTTGAAGATATCCTCAGATATTGACACAGGAATATACGAAAAGGGTAGGGTTGTAACGGATGAGCAACTGAAAGAGGTGAATTTGATAAGAGATGAATTCCATGGTGATTGGAATTATATGATCGGATCTCGAAATAGAACAAATAGGGATGTTATTAATTAACAGCTACTTAGGGTTCTTTGCAATTTTTTTAATTCTTCTCATAAATTATTCCGTCCAATCATCCATCCATCCATTACAGGCATATAAATGTTTTTGTAACCGCAGACTCTCCGCATGTCTTACAGAATAGTTTCCAGTTTTTGAGAAATAATGTAGCTTTATGAATTAATATATGTACTGAAGTGGCAGACAGGTTAAAATTGGGGGAGTTGATTATGGTTTATGTACAACATAATCCTCCCATTAAATAATGCAGGAGATGTTAAAAAGCTTTTCTCATCTTCACTTAATAGTTTATTCTTACCTGCAATGGCAGCAAACTCATTATATAAGACTGGAGATATTGTAAATGCAATAAGGAATTCCATTACCGGCAGGCTGTATATAGAAACCTATGTGAGGAATTGTCAATGCCAAATGAATTTTACCCAAAAACGCCAATTTAAATTTTTCCATTTCCCACTGAGGAGTAGGGAAGCTAAATGTTTAGGGATGAGAGGTTTACATGAGCCATTATGAAGAAAAACCAGCTGGATGGAATAGACAATGCAATGGAGGTTGATATCCTGCTCAGGCATGCATTATACCTTAATGTTAAAATAGCCACTGTACTGATGGATAGGGGATATCTTGATACCGGTGTTCTAAGAAAGTTAGAATTACTTAATATGAAATATATTGTACCTGCAAAGGACAATCCAAAGGTAAAGAGATTCAGGAAGATGGAGATGAAGTATTCAGATGATGGCTTCTCTTTCCTGGTAATAAAGGCTCCTATATTATCTGTCAGTGAAAGTGTGAACTCCAATTTTGTCCATATAATATATTATCCTGATGGAAAGAAGCATGCTCTCTCATTCTACACAAATATGGATGTAAATGAAAACAATGTCAGGGAACTTGCAGAACTCTACAGGAATAGATGGGG
>JAKAAA010000096.1 GCA_021797295.1 Thermoplasmata archaeon | reverse complement strand
GTGCTCTTTTGCATTGTTTATATTTTTACCCAGTATTTTGATCTCTCCTGATGTTGTGCTTCTCAGCCCGCAGCACATTTCTATAAATGTGGTTTTCCCATAACCGTTTGGAGCCACCAGCCCTGTAATGCCTCCAGGTATATCTATGCTCAAGTTGTCAAAGATAATGTTCTTACCGTAGTTTTTAGATAGACCGGAACAGGTTATCACATTGTCATTTTTCATGGTCTTTCACCTTCTTACGTCTGTGCCTCCTATATGCAGTTATCCCTAATATCGCCACAACGGGTATAACGATAAAGAAAGCTAAAGCAAATGCTACTACTCCATATACTAGCATTACGTATACCCAATCCACTGGGAATACTATAGTATTAGTTTTATGTAAGAATAAGCCCATTCCTAGTGGATACGCAGTATTATTTTCATAATAAGCCCCTGTAATGGCAGCAAATGTTGGATTGCCCGAATCTGACATATCATTTAAAAGATGAGAATGCAAATCGTACACTGCACATATACTGGAGCCAAAACCTGAAGCGTTAGTTTCAGATGCAGAGATATAAACTCCAATATGGTATTTGTACACACCCCGACAAGTAATCATACTTCTAAATACATTTTTATTAGAATAATTAAGCATATTGTTGCCATACTCTATTATTGTATTCCCCGGACTCTGAAAGAATGGTAATATTACTTTCTTTCCTTTATAAAAAATTCCGTTTTTAGTTTTGTTCAGTATTCTATCTGTTATAATGTTAAGAGATGTTGTCCTGTTATAATATTTGATGTGTGTATTTATTGTTACATGTGATTGGGAACTACTGACATTTATATAACCTGTAGAATTTGAATCGCTATAAATTGTATAATTTTCATAGGTTCCAGCTTGATAGGGAATTATTTTATTATTGTACTTGAAAGCAATTGAATTATTATGCCATGCAAACATCCCGGAGAAAGCAACAGCTAGGAATAAAATTACTATAAATATGGTAAATATTTTCTTTCTTTTCGAAACCATTATGAATCACGTTAATTATCTTCCCCGCTTCCGTAAGAAAATTGGCCGGATCCATATGAGTGAGGATTAACAGTCACTGCACTATATGTATGTTCTGTAATGGAAATATACCATATACCTACATGGTACCCAACATTTCCATATGCCTGATATGTATTGCTAGAGCACTGTTTCCATTCCGGTGTGTGCACGTGGATCCAACTGATATAAGGAACTGTAGCGTGTGCCATGCTTGATGGGGTATATTCTTTAACTAAATTTCCATTAGACCAACTAAATCCCCATGCAGTGGAAAATGTATGCTTCATCACGACAACTCCAAACAAATCTTTCGCACATACTGTACCACCACAATACCCTGTTCCTGTTGAGTCGTTTCTCACATTGGTTTGTTGTTGCACCATCGAGGGAGCAATAACCATCATTACAAACATCGCTACTATCACCCCTGTTATAAACTTTTTCCTTCTATTCATAATGATATTAATACATGACTATATATATATCGGTAATAGTATTAGTAAATAATTTATCACTATAGTATTATAAATTTATTCATTGAAAACCAGCAAATAATTTTTAACTCAAAAGGCAATGACATGCCATGTTCAGTATTGTGGTACTTGCCTCAGGCAATGGGTCAAATTTTCAGGCAGTTGTGGATGCAATCGATAATGGTGTTATCAACAAAGCGAGAATTTCTAAATTAATATGTAATAATAAAAGGGCATATGTTCTTGAACGTGCAAGGGAAAACGAAATAGAATCCATCATTGTGGACATAAAAAACAGTGATTACAATAAAATTATATCCACAGTTCTGGAGGCAGAAGAGCCAGACCTTATCCTGCTGGATGGGTATATGAGAATTCTCCCGGATTACATAACTGATAGATATCCACTCAAGATGATAAATCTCCACCCGTCACTGCTTCCTGCTTTCGGGGGCAGGGGCTATTATGGATCAAAGGTGCATGAGGCTGTAATAAAATCAGGTGCCAGATACTCAGGATGCACGGTGCATTTTGCCACAAAGGATGTTGACAATGGCCCTATTATAGACCAGAGAATTGTGGAGGTATCAGATGACGATACTCCTGAAAGTCTTGAGGAAAAGATTCATATTGAGGAACATAAATCATTGATAAATTCTATCAATTTAATTATCACAGGAAAGTACAGTATTATAGGAAAAAGAGTCATAAGGGAATGATTATTTGATGATTAGCAGTGTTCCTACATAGAGTATGTATATGGCAAAGCCGAAGATGATCGCAGCAGAAACAATTTTTATGTATTTTTCGTATCCTGTTCCGAAACGCCAGATAACATATGGAAACAGGAATATCCATATGACGATGCCAGAGAATAAACCGGTAACAGAAAATATGCTAAGCTCCTTCAGCAGAAAGAAACCTGCAGTGAACCACCATATTATCTGGAAAGGATTTGTGAGTCCCATGGTGAGCCCGATGAAATAATTTCCTTTCCTAGTCTTCGAGGGCATCCTGGATCTGATCACAGCAGTTCCCAGGTAAAGCATAAAAACTCCGCCGACGATGTAAATTATTTTGAATATAGCAGGGCTTATGATACCGTTGGTCAGGTATACTATGAAAAAGAAGGTTAAATCAGCAGTCATGGCTCCGAATCCAACTCCCATGCCGTGTAGCCTTGATTTTAATGATTCATTTGCTATAATTGAATTAACTGAACCTGGAGGCCCGGCAAGTGACAGGCCAAGAATTATACCAAGCACATATGAATAAAGGAACATCCTTGCCTATATAATTATGCTATTTTAAAATTATAGTAAAGACATATTTTTCAATAGAATATAGCCCGCTGCAAGGTCCTCTAATCCAATTCCGAGACATTTGAAAACCGTTTTATGCCCGGGATATTTATCTGGATGCACCAGGAATTCAGAGAGTTTAACCACGTTATGCCTGTTCTTTATTTCTGATATTTCAGATGATTCTTTTTGTGACTGTTCTGAATTTTCTTCCAGGACAATATCGGAGTTTTCCATTACATCCCTATCTGCCTCACGGCTTCCCAGAACATTTGAACCTATTAAGTTTATGTGGTAATTGCTGCCCAGCATGGAATAATTGAAAAT
>JAKAAA010000095.1 GCA_021797295.1 Thermoplasmata archaeon | reverse complement strand
TTGTAAGTTCCATCTGTCACTGAGGCAATTCTTCCTGCAACGTAGGCAGCCTCAGAATGTCCCAGCGCCCCAACCTTCATTGGAAAATTGGCAGCGTCACCAACAACGTAAATATTGTCATAATCCCTGTACTGCAGTGTAAATTTATCCACATTAATGTATCCATTTTCAGTGCCCATACCGGAGTCTATTATAACTTTCTGCCCCGTATGTGGGGGTATCAGGATCAGTGTGTCATAATCAATAGAGTCACCAGTTTCCGATACTATTGTATGCTTTTCACCATCAACATTCTGTGTTTTGAATTTCGGTACAAAATTTATTCCGAGATCTGAAAATCCCTTTCTTTCAAGGTCTGAGACATTTTTAAAAGGAAGAACATCATCCATGGGAACTATGAGGGTAATTTCACTTTTGTCTCTTATACCCTTCCTCCTCAAGAGAGCATCAAGCCCGAAAACAAATTCTTCAGGTGCAACGGGGCACTGGAAGGGAAGGCTTGCAGGACCAACCACAATTTTTCCGCCTTTTATAGTTTTGAGTTTTTCCCTCAATCTTATAGCATTTTCCATATCGTAGAAATGGTAAATATCACTATTATATCCAGATACATTTTCGGGTACAAGTCTATCGCCTGTTGCAATAACAAGATAATCATATTCCACGATTGCACCATTCTCCAGAACAACCTGTCTGTTCTCAGGATTAATCTTTTTAGCCATGGATTTAATTCTTTTAATTCCGTAATTTACAAGTGAATCTGTAGGCTTTACCGTATCCCTGTAATCAATACCGAAAAATGGTATGAGAACACCCTCGGGTTTGAAATATGTTTTTTCAGAATTCCCCACCAGTGTTATTTCAACGTCATTTCCTGTGTGCATTCTCAACTTATTGGCAGTTATTATTCCTGCATTGGCATCGCCCAGTATAAGAACGTTAATTTTATTCATACATCATAAGTCTCCATGATTATTTAAATTATTTCCTAATGAAAAGATTTATATTATCGTGTTATGAATATAACTCCCATGAAATGCTATCGTTTCGAATTTAAAATTTGTAGTATTATATAGAAGATTAAAATAACCTGTTTATGGGAAAGGTGTACATAGTTGGCTGTGGACCAGGAAATATAGATATGCTCACTGTAGCTGGTGCAAAGATAATAGCCATGGCAGATACCTTAATTTACGACCACCTTATTAATCCAGAGATACTTGATATGGCAAAACCCGGGTGCAATAAAATTTACGTGGGGAAAAAGCCCTATGTTAAAAGAATATCACAGGAAGAAATTAATAAAATATTAGTCAGCGAATCCCTGAAAGGAAATACTGTGGTAAGGCTTAAGGGTGGAGATCCATTTTTATTCGGACGCGGGGGAGAGGAGATCGAGGAACTAATAAGGAATAACATAGAATACAAGATTGTCCCCGGTGTGTCAGCCCTGATTTCTGTGCCTGAATTTGCAGGAATACCACTAACACATAGAAATGTGAACCACGGAGTGATAGTTACCACGGGAAACAGCATTGAGAATCTGAGCATTCCATACTGCCAGAAATCTACATGCAGCATGTACACACTGGTGATTTTCATGGGAGCCTATAATTTGAAAGGCTTAATAGAAAAACTCCTGTTATCGGGCTATAGCAATGATACGCCTGTAGCGGTTATTGAAAATGGAACTTACAACCATCAGAAAACATTCACAGGCACACTGGAGGATATAGATTATACATACAATGGTTCTCCGTCAATTATTGTTGTTGGAAATGTTGTTAATTATCACAGTGATTTTCAGTTTATTGAAAATCGAAAATATTCAGGTAAAATTGTAACGGTATTTTATGATTTTTACCTGCCATCTACGGAATGCCTTGAAAATAAAGGATTTACTGTATATAAAATAAGGGAATCACAAATATTCCGTGAAAAAATAGATGCTAAGTATTTATCGGGGAAAAATATAGCATTTGAGGGCAAATATGTGGAAACGGTTTTGGAATTATTCAAATCCTCCATGTTAGATTTACGAAAGATAGGGGAAATTGCAACTGACCGAATAGGAAAGGAATTACTTAAATCATATGGGATTTTCGATGTCAAAGATATTTCAAAAATAGATAGCTCGTATACAAAACTAGCAGATGGCAAGGGTGATGATGTACCTATAGCAAGGCTTAGAAAGGCTAACTTCAATGATTATATTCAGGATTACATTGAAAAATCTGATCTGATAGTTCTGGCCGGCACATCGAATTCCATTCCAGAGGATATAAAAATCTCCAGAAAAATTCCGGTAATAAGATTGGAGTATCCATATGACAATATGGATGGAAGAATTATGTCGTTCTTTGGAGGGTGTTATGAAGAGAATTAACGTTGTAGGAGTTTTCCCTGGAAGGATACCTATACAAGAGACTATTGAGTGCATAAACGACAGCGATATAATATTCTCCGGCGCCCGTAATATGTATCTTTTTAAAAGTTCTGGTAAGACTATGGTTAAAATTGGAGAATTCAAAAAATTCCAGGAGGATTTGACATCTGCATATAACGCCGGCAAAGTGATAACCGTAATAGCCACTGGAGACCCTCTATTTTATGGTATTGGGAAGTATATTACTGACAACTATAAACCAGATGAGGTTAATATTATTCCCGAAGTCAGTTCAATCCAGGTTGCACTTTCCAAAATTGCACTTGATTCCACGGGGATCTGCACTGTTAGTCTCCATGGAAGGCCATTAAAGGGATTGGCTCAAAAAGTACGCAATAAAAATAAAGTCTGTATATTTACAGACAACATAAATACGCCCCGGATCATAGCAAAATACATGGTAAGGTTTGGGCTGACATCATACAGAGCACATATATTCGAAAACCTAGGATATGAAAACGAGAGAATATCAAGTTTCTCTATAAATGAATTGGTGGATAGAGAATTTGAACCCCTGAATCTTATAATACTTACATCAGAAAACAATTATAAAATATCAATACCGGATGATGATATGTTTGTCAGGTATAAGGGAAATATTACAAAACAGGAAATAAGGAATATTTCACTTTCTGATCTGGAAATAAATGATGGAGAAACGTTATGGGATGTCGGTTCAGGTTCAGGATCTGTAGCAATAGCGGCATCATTCCAGAACTGGAATGGAGATATTTATGCGGTAGAGAAAAGCACGGAACTCTGTGGAAATATACAGACAAATATGGAGATGTGTGCAACCGATATAAATATTATAAATGGAATGGCACCAGATGCACTTCATGATCTTCCTGATCC
>JAKAAA010000094.1 GCA_021797295.1 Thermoplasmata archaeon | reverse complement strand
AATTCCCTGACATTCTCCCTAACATACCAGACACCAACAGGAAGATTGAATCCGGGATATATTTCTCTCCAGAGCATTGCTGAACCTGTTTTCTTCATCTGCCTGAACTTTTCTGCAACTGCAAGTCTGGAAGAATAATAACATCCGCCTATTTCAGGATAGGTTTTCCTTCCGTGGTAACCCTCATAATCAAGCTCAATTTCAACTGAATCACCGAAGCTATTCCAGGCACTTCCGGGGAACCATGATTCACCCCATTCGAACATCCACTGCCCTGGTGCCAGTATTGCAATAAAGAGGTTCCCCTCAGTTTTTCTTACATACACCTCATAACTGTCAATTTCCCTGTAATCCTTGATTTCCTCTACCAGACTATCTGATATTGACTTATCAGTTGCTGTTATTGACCATCTGGTGGGAACAATCCTTCTCTTCTTGCCGGTACCCAGCGATCCTGCACTCAGGGCTTTAGATATGCCGTTAATTCCCATTCCCTTACGGTATAGATCCATCACACCATCCGAGGCCTTCAAATCTCTGTCATAATATATTTTCTCAATTCTATTGTCTATATGGTAATTCCCGTATTTTATACTCTTCAGGGGAGATGATGGGCCCATTGGTGTTATGTTCTCATCAAGGACAACGTTGTCCCTGAAAGATTTTTCCACCGTCATTTCAACATCTACCGGTGTCGATGATAATGAGCTTACCTGTATTTCCTGTAGACGATAATCAGGGTTTGCAGCATCGTCTACTGAAATTTTGATGCCTCCACGGAGTAATGAGAGCCTGCTGGATATAAAATCATTGAGATCCAGTGAAAGCCATTTTGATTCGTCCTCCAGATATCCTGTATCACCTGAAAATGGTGGTGTGGACGGGTATATATTGATTTTTGGATAACCGTATCTACCCACAAAGAGGGATGGCGGTGATGATCCTGCTATGGAATTTCCGCTGAAATTGTAAACCTTCTTGACCTTATCTACTATGGAGACCGGGCAGTAAGAAAGCCCGCATAACATCTTGGCACCACGGCATTTTACGCATAAAGAAGGCGGAATTTTTATAATTTTACCGGGCATATATATTCAATCCATTCTCATATATTAATTATTTCAAAAATCATAAACAAGGTAAATTATTTCTATTTTATAAGGATATTTCCACAACGCATTTATTATCGCCATCGGGAAAATTTTCCATTAATTTGAAATCATCATTTATTTTATCTGACAACATTGATTTTTCTAGAGAACCACATACCATGTCCTTATTGTTCTTGGCCAGTTCATAGAATACACAGTTATGCCTTATGATCTTTACAGTGTCTCCGGTTACCTCCATTTTTGCATAGTAGCCCAGGCGATTGAGTATATTCACATATTCCCCGATCTTTTCCAGTTTTTCATCCCTGGTAAGTGATGCAAGGGAAATGCTTTCTGATGAAACCTCCCTTACCATATCTTCAGCTATCTTCATGAGTATTCCATTCAATCTTACTGTTCCTATCTCATTTTCAACCTCCTTTAAAAGCATGGATGAGAAATTTATATACTGTTTTGGAAATATCTGCATACCCTTTTCCGTTAATTTATAGTATTTTTTTGGCCTTCCTGTCTTTGCCCTTACAAAATAGGATGACACAAGGCTGTGATTTTCAAGATAGTTCAAATGTTCCTTTACTGCATTTTTGTTTACTTTCATAATATCGGAAAGCTGTTCAAGGGTTTTATCCTCATACAGCAGTGAACTAAGTATAGTAGTTTTACTATTACCTAAATAATCATTAATTACTTCTTCCATGGTACCACAATTATATATTATATTGTTATATTTATACTTATACGTACTTTAGTTACTATATACATAATAAAATGTTTAAATACCTATTTGTAATGAATCTATAATGACAAATACAGTACTTGAAATCAAAAACCTTAAAGCCGAAGTAGAGGGCAAAGAAATATTGAAAGGTATTAACCTTACAGTTAATTCTGGCGAGATTCATGCACTTATGGGGCCGAACGGTGCAGGAAAAAGTACTCTTGGAGAAGTACTCATAGGCCATCCCAATTATAAGGTCACAGATGGCAAGATTCTGATCAACGGGAAGGATATAACATACGCTGCACCGGAGGAGAGAGCAAGAGCCGGACTATTCCTGGCATTTCAGAATCCTATAACGGTGAGCGGTGTGAAGATATCAACCTTTCTGAGAATGGCATATAATAATTTATATCCTGATCAAAAAATACCATTAAAGGAATTCTTTAACATGGTAAAAACAGTGATGAACGATGTGGATATGGATGTATCATTCATATCAAGAGCAATAAATGATGGTTTTTCCGGAGGAGAAAGAAAACGCTTCGAGGTTCTCCAGATGGTTATACTGAAGCCAAAAATTGTTATACTGGATGAGATAGATTCCGGACTTGATGTTGATGCATTGAAGCTCGTATCAGCAGAAATTAAAAAGATGTACAATGAGAATGTTGGATTCCTTATAATTACACATTATCAGAGAATATTGAAGGACATAGCACCTGAATTTGTGCACGTACTGAAAGATGGAAAAATAGTAATGAATGGGGACAAAACCGTATCCGATAGAATAGAGGATGAGGGATACGACTGGATAAAGGAGTGATAAATATGGTGGAAGACTACAACAAAGATGAGGAAATTGAAAAATTGACGGAAAGCCTGAAACACAACAAAAAGTCAGATTTCGAGTTCCATGATACAATAAATCCCGTGTACTCAACCGGTGCAGGCCTGACAAGGAAAACAGTTGAAGAAATATCTGATATAAAGCATGAACCGGACTGGATGAGGAGGAGCAGGCTGAAAGCTCTTGAAATATTCCTTTCAAAGCCTATGCCCACATGGGGTCCTGATCTCTCGGGAATTGACTTTGACAGCCTTACATACTATTCAAAGCCCGGAGAAACCAAGGCAAAGAACTGGGACGATGTTCCGGATAAGATCAAGGAAACCTTCGATAAGCTGGGAATACCCCAGATGGAGCAGAAATACCTTGCAGGTTCAGTAGCACAGTATGACAGTGAGGGGGTTTACGGAAGCCTCAGAAAGGAATGGGAAGACAAAGGAGTAATATTTACTGATCTTGATACCGCAATACAAGAACACCCGGATCTTGTAAAGGATTACTACTGCAGGGCAATTCCACCAAGTGACAACAAATTTGCAGCGCTGAACGGTGCAGTATGGTCCGGCGGATCTTTCCTGTATGTTCCGAAGAATGTACAGATAGATATGCCTTTGCAGACATACTTCAGGATGAATGGCGAGCAGAGCGGGCAGTTCGAGCATACAATAGTTGTTGCAGAT
>JAKAAA010000093.1 GCA_021797295.1 Thermoplasmata archaeon | reverse complement strand
TGAACTCTTCCGCAACTTTGAGAATACCGATGTGTTCATTTACATAGGTGGAACAGGAATATCCAGGCTTGACCAGACATCAAGATCCATTCGCAGAATAGCCGATAGGGAAGTTCCGGGATTCGGGCAGTTATTCAGGGAAAAATCCGGTGGGATATTTCCGTATATATCCGATGCCGCCCTGCTCATTTACCGTAATAAGATAATTTTTACACTTCCAGGATCAGAGGATGCCCAGACAATTGCCTTTGAAATAATCAGCAAGATGGTAAATCATCTATATCATGAAATAAATAAGGAATAAATTTATGAGTATTCAATCACTGTTCAAAAATGAAATTTATAGACCTTCATGAGGACATTGCCTACTCTTCCATGTACCGTGATGTTATTCATGGAAATGAACAGTCATCCATAGATATGCTGAAACATTTTCCAGGCAGCATAGTATTTTCAGTGATTTTTCCACACGTAAATATGAGGTATGGCGATGACTCCGGAATATCCATTCCAAATGTAACACTGGCATACCAGCAGTTCAGCTACTATAAAACAATCAGCGAAAAATTCAAGATCAACATAATGACTGATAGCATGCCGCAAAGTGGACTGAATTTCCTGATTTCAATGGAAGGAACCGATATTCTGAATACCCCGGAGGACGTACTCTTATTCAGATCACTGGGTTTGAGAAACATGGGTTTGACCTGGAATTACGATACAAAATTCGCTTCATCATGCTATTCAAAAAAGGATTATGGTTTAACAGGATACGGTGAGCAGCTAGTGGAGATCTGCAATGCAAATAATATAATAATTGACCTTGCCCATGCAGGGAAGCAAACCATTCTGGATGCCTGTGCCTTGTCTAAAAAGCCGGTTCTGGATTCTCACACCAATTTCAGTGCATTGAAGCCTCATCCCCGGAATATCGATGAAGAGTCAGTAAAAGCCATAGTGGAAACAGATGGGGTCATGGGCATAACCGGTATACGTGATACATTGAAAACTCCTGATTTTAAAGGAATCATTGATAGCATGAATTACATCGGCGACAATTACGGGTGGAGATATGTGAGCCTTGGCACGGATTTCCTTGGTATTCCTTCTACACCGGATAATTTTGCAGATATTAACGCTATAGAAACATTGAGCGATGCTCTCGGGAGCCATGCAGAGGATGTGCTTTACAGGAATGCCATGAGGATTATAAAGAAAAATTTATAATTTATCTGTGTCGTACCAGCCGCCCTTGCTGTTCATCTTGATTTTGGCATTCCCCTTATATCCGGCATAAACCATTTCCTTAAGGATGGGTGGTGGCAGCATCCTCTCATCCCCTGTCTCGGAATATAGATAATCACCTATTTCCTTCATGGTATCAAGTCCTATTGTATCCATTAACTCAAAGGGCCCCATGGGAAATCCGAATCCCAGTTTCACCATCTTGTCAATGTCCTCCTTTCCCGCTATACCCTTTTCATATAATCTCAGGGATTCCACCAGCCATGAATGGACAAAGTTTGTTGTGAAAAATCCCGGATAATCCTTTACAACTACCGGTTCCTTTCCCATTTCCTTTGCCAGAGCTATTACGGCATTGATTGTCTCTTCTGA
Source organism: Thermoplasmata archaeon (assembly GCA_021797295.1). Next base: position 1,826 of record JAKAAA010000093.1, on the reverse strand, counting down.
AGTAAAGGGAGTTTTGACAAGCTCTATCAATTTCATTACTGGTGCGGGATTGAACCAGTGCATACCGATAAGCCTGCTCTTATTTTTAATATTGATTCCTATTTCTGATATCATGATGCCGGAGGTATTTGATGCTATAATGGAGGTTTCCGGAATATTTTTTTCGATGCTCTCCATGACCTTCAATTTCAGGTTCATGATTTCCGGCACAGCTTCTATTACGAATTCACGGTCACTGAGCTTGCCATAATCTGTTGAAATCGAAAGATTTTTCATATACACCTTCTTCTGTTCTTCAGTAATAGTGCCTTTCTGTACCAGCCTTGCAAGCCCGTACTTTCCATCCGCTATGCTGTTCTTCGCATTTTCAAGGATTTCATCACTGATATCTATGAGAAGTGTGTCAAATCCCTGTTTGATAAATACCTGTGATATGCCCTGCCCCATTATACCTGATCCTATTACTGCTACCTTTTTTACCATGTATGTTTATTCATTGAAATAATAAAAACTTTGATAAGGGATGGAAAAGAATTATGCCCAGGTACTATAGTCTTCTCAATTATACATTATAAAATACAGCCAATTCAGGACTTTTATGGCGATAATAAATTATTTGCTCTGGTCTTCTTTGACAGGATACCAGTTCATTACAAAACTCTGGTTTTTTATCAGGCCCTTATATTCTGCATAATGTTCCTCGAGGTTATCTATACCTGCCTCTTTCGCCATTTTATAGATTTCCGGCTTTAGATTGTTGACATTTGGATTGTCTGCAATTCCACGGTGCTTGAACTGGCTGGAATCGCCAAACCAGAGGTCCACCTTTAACCTGGGATCGTAAAATGCCTGAATCAGCAAAATTTCTGCAGATGTTGCTATATCGGTAATATAAAAATCCTGCTTAATCAGAACATCCCGGGAGAAAGTATTGACGTCTATTACCTGCCCTATATCTACTGGCTCCTCATGATAAAAGTTAAACTTAACATGGGCGCCTTTATCTATTTCGTAAATCTCATCCGGTTTCTGTGCGTATTGATCATCGCATTTAATGATCTGTTTATCAGAATATTCTTTGCCATTGATGATGACCTTCCCAAATTCCTGCTTAAAATGTCCATCTGTTTCTTCCCTGAAATATTCGTGCTTTATCTTTACCGGATATGTATCATTACCAGGACCGCCATTTTTCACCTTCTTAAAGTCATATGTGTATACCTCTACATAGTCAGGGTTTTCCTTATAGAAACCAATATAATAAATAATATCCTCCCGTTCCAGATAAAAAGATTTTTTTATTAGTTCTCTTTCAAGGGTGTTCCAGATATTATTCCCACCAGCAATAAGCTGCCTTATGGATGAAACCTGACCTATTTCTATTCCTGTTTTCCTGGCTGATTTTGTTAATGCCTGTATTTTTTTATCTGCCTTTGTACTGAGATTATCAGTAAGTTTTGATATATTATTGAAATGCAAATACTGGAATATACCTATTGTTATACCAGTGGCAAGGAATGCCCCACCCAGCGATGAAAATAATATTGAAAGTGAGGCAAGGTGCGATAACAATATTAAAAAGATTCCGAGTATAAATGTAATGACTGAAACTATAATTATTACCTGATGGCCCAACTTGACATCTGATGGCGGTGTTTTTTGTCCCTGTTTCGACGACATATAACAATTAACTTCAAATAATATATTAAGTTTATTACGGAGTAACCACAATTGAAGTATACAATTCATGTGTTATACGAAATATGCTGCATGGTCTGTAATTTTTTAACTTATATTTAGACCCTCAATAATTTATTATACAAAAA
>JAKAAA010000092.1 GCA_021797295.1 Thermoplasmata archaeon | reverse complement strand
TATGAATTGAAGGTATTTCATATGAGTGTTGTATATTCAATTATGCCTGAAAATTCATGCATTATATATACATCAATATTTTTCTCTAACCCCGGCCAGATGAAACTGGAATTTGAAAAAAGTGGAGATAATTTCAAGGGCCATTATGAGATCAGATACGACCTTTTTAATGATAGGAGCCTGGAAAATCTAGAAGACCTGCTTATTTATTTAAATTCACATAAGGTTGATTATATATTCACATTCAGGTCTGCAGATAAAAATGAAATAGAGAAAGTGTACGGTACCGCATTAAAATTCAGCCCGCCGGTCATTGACATTGATATTAAATCATTTATATTCAATAGAAATATATTTAACAACTCAAAGCTTATGATATCGTTCCACGGGGATAATAATGATGATGTTCCAGCTCTGTTAAAAGATATGTCAGAATTCAATCCTGACATTTATAAGATCGCACTTGCATATACGGATATAGAAAAATTTCTCAAGGATCTCAATTACCTTTATACTTACAGAAAGATGAATGGGATAAAATTAGCCTACATACCTATGGGTTCCGAAAATAGTTTTTTAAGAGTAGTATCTGCATATCTCGTTTCCGATTATTCCTATGCATCATATACACAACCTACTGCTCCAGGGCAAATATCGAAGGAACAATTTCAAGCTGTTCTAGAAATGTTCCGTCCGGACACCCCTGTATGAGTTTATAGAAATTATTGATTATAATTATATCAAATAGCAATGGATAATTAAAACCGGTACAGCTCAGCCATTCAATTGGGCGTCACGGAATTAAATTATGCCTTCTATTACAGAAAATTTATAGCACATTAAAAATGTGGATAATACCTGTTGTAATAAGGTCAACGGCTATAGCAGTAAGCAGCAACCCCATTATCCTTGATATAACGATTGACCCCGTCTTCCCGATTTTCTGGAATATGGGAAGGGAATACCTGAGGATAATAAACGCCAGGACTAATACAAGTATTACAGCTACTACTACCATAAGCCTGGAAAATATGTCTATTCCAGCTCTGTTGAAGTAAATAATTGCAGTTGTTATAGTCCCAGGCCCTGCCAATAAAGGCGTTCCTATTGGAGCTATAGCTATGCCCTCCCGATCAGCTGAATCCTGCTGTTCTGCATTTGTTATCTTTGTTGTTGATGTTTTGCCCTGAAGCATATCAAAGCCAACCTTGAAAAGCAGTATGCCTCCAGCTATTTCAAAATCGTATATGCTAATTCCAAGTATATCAAAAATATAAACTCCCAGAAACATAAATCCGAAAACCATGCCCGAAGCCATGTACACACTTCTACGTATAACTTCCTTCCGTTCTTTCAGGCTGTATCCATCTGTAAGTGTTATCAGTATAGGAACTGCACCTATAGGATTCATTATTGCGAATAATGCCACGAATACAGTGATAAACAAAAGGAGAATTGCCATTTAATGTGCATAAGTAAAATGTATTAATGCTTTTGGTTTAAAAAAATTACTGGTATGATCGATCTTCACTGTTGTTGTAGTAATTATAGTATTCTCCACGCTGGGAACCTGTTGCTTCCTCACCAAGTGCGTTATTCATGCTGCCATAGTACTTCTTTATTTTTTCCTCAACAGGGACATAAAGCGATAATGCCTCTTTAACATCGGATTTTTCTATGAGCTTGTGCCCATTTTCAATTGACATATCACCGGAGGCGCGAATGAGGCCACCAAGTTCCCTCAATTTAAGTGTCAAAGCATTGCTTTTATGTTCTTCCAATGCCCTGCGCCTGCCTTCATTTATAATCAAATCAGCAGCATCAATGACCATATGTGGAATCTTGCCATCTACATTTATTTCCTGTGCTATGAATTGAAGGTATTTCATACGGTTTTCCTTGGTATCAGGTATGGAATTTTCCATTAATACTTCATATCCATTGCCCACAATTCTGGACCTTAATGGGCTGAGTATATATTGCAAATCCTGAATATTGCACGCAGCTACCAGAATAAAATCTGTGGGCACATCATCAACCTTGACGCTGGCTCCAGCACTCTGTGGATTTCTTCCGACTATTGGGAACTTCCTCTCCTGCATTGCTGTCAGGATAAAACGCTGTAGATTGCCCAGGTGTGTGATTTCATCAATGAAAAGAACACCCTCGTGGGCCATATGCACCGAACCGGCAACAACCCTTTCATATGGCATAGTCCCCAGCTGGGGGTGCCCGCCGTAGGGGTCATGCCTTACATCTCCTAAAAGTTCTGTTTCACTGGCTCCTGTAGCCAGTACAAATGGATTCCTATCAATCGGGACAATGACTTTGCTCGGGCTCTTTTTCTCAAGCTTGCGCCTGCGTTCCAGGGTTTTTTCATCCAGGACACGTATTTTGTCACCGTATTTTTCGTATACAACTATCTGCTCTTTATCTCCCACTTTTCTTGTCTGGGTTACCCTGTCATTGTTGTTGTTTACACCAAAAGCAACTCCTATTACATTGAAAACATCATTGAATGGGCCCTGGGTGTTGTTTACAACCTTCGGGTTGTTGCAGTTCGGGCAAACACTTTCTGTAGGTGATGAGTAAAAACCGCAGTGTGGACATTTATAACCAAGCCGCTGTGCAACATTATCAGGTGCATCTTTTGGTTCTATAATCTCTCCCTCTATTGAATTCATTTCGTGTTTTTCATTTTCAATTTCGGCAATTGTCCTGACCTCAATAAATGGGCGTTCAGGATACGAAGGATTGTGGACAACCCTTATTTCTTCCTCCGGCCTGCTTATGTAAAATGACATAGCCTGGGCTATCATTGATTTTCCCACACCGGGGGGACCTACAAGTAAAAGATTCCTTCTCTGTTTTGCGGCAATTAATGCTAGGCGAACAGCCTCTTCCTGCCCTATTACTCTGTCAAGCGGGTTAGATGGGATTTTTATGAATGATGTATCGGGGTATTCTGTATAATTTACATATGTTCCCATGTAACCACCCTTATCTCATCCGGTTTTTTTGTCACATGTCCGATTTTCATGCCATAAATGGATTTTACGCCCATGCTGAAAGCAATATCAACAAATCTCTGGGATATTACTCCACCACTGATAATTGTCGCTCCATTTTTTATGCTCTGCATCAATTCAGCTGCATCAGATACAGGATATCTCGCTATTGGGTTTCCAGAATCATCATAAATTTCAACAGCTTTGCTTTCAAATAACTCGTTAAGCTTATTTCTCACAAATCTAGGATCGTTTATATCGTTAATTTCCTCTACTACAGGCGCTTCCACTTCAGCGGTTTCCACGTGTTTAGGCTCTTTCTCCTGTTTCTTCTGTTGGGGCTCCTCCTTAACTGTAGTATTTACATTCATATCCGCTATGGCTTTATTGTTTTTCTCGGTAAATTCCTTCAGTTCCTCAATCATTCCGTGGGATTCAAGATACTGGTTTACAGGTGCTTTGTATTTAAGTGCTTTTACTATCTGCTTATATGTAAGCTCC
>JAKAAA010000016.1 GCA_021797295.1 Thermoplasmata archaeon | reverse complement strand
GCACTCGGCTGTTAACCGAGCGGTCGTCGGTTCAAGCCCGACTGACGGCGCATGGGGTTGTAGCTCAGCTAGGTAGAGCGCCTGGCTCATAACCAGGTGGTCGTCGGTTCAAACCCGGCCAGCCCCACTGAGTATATGTATGGGTTCTGGCACTTTTTGAACCTTTTCATTAATTTTATTAAATTGATATTTAGCGTAATTTATCATTTTTAAAATTTAAAATCTAAAGTTATTGCCAAGTTAGATATCTGTAAAAACAAATGCGCATGTTTAAATACACCTTAATTATTATTATTAGTCCGAAAGGATTAAAGGAAGTAATAATATGGACGAAATAACCAAAATTAAGGATTTAACACCTTCCTCAAGACGTGTTAACGTCGTAGGAAAGGTAGTAGTACTAGGAGAGCCAAAAGAGATAAAAACCAGATTTGGAGAAGATAAATCGGTCAGCGAAGTTATTGTAGCTGATGATACCGGTAAAATTACCCTTACACTCTGGGATGACCAGACAAAGGATATAAGAGACGGAGAAAACCTCAAAATCGATAACGGTTACATTTCACTTCTCAGAGGGCACATGAGATTGAACGTTGGAAAATACGGTTCAATGGCAGAGTCAGATGAGGAAATCGAGCCTAACGAAGAACTGGATATGAGCGAAAAGGAATACGAATATCAGTACAACAACTATAACAACCGATATGGCGGAAACCGTGGAAATGGCGAGCGTGGAAACGGAGAACGTGGAAACGGAAACCGTGGATATGGAAACAATAACAGAAGAAGTAGCTATAACAGAAACGATGACAACGAAGAGTAAGAACTCTTCATTATTTTATTTAGTTTTTTTCTGCATTTTATAAAGTTCTATAATTTCATTTGTGGTTGTAGCATCATCAGCTTTTTTATCGTCACGGATTTTAACAAGTCTAGGAAATCTTAAAGCCAGGCCAGAATCTTTTTCTATTTTTCCATAAGCACATGTATGTATAGGACTAACTGTAATTTCTGCACCCTGAATTTCCATTACTATCTTGGGATAGAACCATACATCCGGAATCATTTTTGAATTAACCATTGCAGGTTTGTGATCTTCCCTCAGTTCTGAGAGCATTTTAGGCAATGAAAAAAGAACCTCGTCAGAGAATCCAGTTCCGAGTTTAGTGAAAGATTCATATTCCTGCGTTTCCTCATTATAGGAACCCATCAGAAGTGCGCCGTATGCACCTGCTCGTCTGCCGTGCCCGTTGAAGGCGCCGATTACAACAAGATCCATGGAATCAGCAAGTTCCTTCTGGTAATCCCTTTTGAACTTGATCCACAGCCATCCCCTTGCACCAGCACGGTAAACGGATTCAATGGATGTATTTTTAGCTACAACACCCTCGCAGCCATCCTCTATGCTTTTTTCAAAAAATTTGTTGATTTCCTCGCTGTTATCAGATACAAATCTAGTTGCGAGCCTAAAATATTCATTGTCCTTAAAATTCTCTTCCAGAATTTTTCTCCTCTCCTGGTAAGGTGTATTCACCAGAGATTTTCCATTTAGTTCTAATATATCAAAGATGAACATAACAAGCGGGATTTCCAGAGATTTTTCATCAAGCTGATATTTCCTTCCACGGCGTTGTGAAACCATCTGAAACGGGAACAGTTCTCCTGTTTCTGGATTATATGGTACGGATTCCCCGTCTATAATTATGGAATCAAAATCATAATTTCTTTTGAAATTTGAAACAATGTCTGGGAAATTCTCTGTTGTTTCCTCGAGACCTCTGGAGAATATTTTGATTTTATCTCCTTTTTTATGCAGTTCAGTTCTTAAACCATCATATTTGTATTCATATGCTGCCATATGGTTCATTTTTTCTCTTATATCATCTATTGATTTTAAACGTTCGGCAAGCATTACCTTGAAAGGAACAAGAGGTTCAGGCCCTATATTTTCTATAGTTTTTATATCCTTCTTCTGCAGCAATGTAGCTATAAGTCCTATATCCGGATGGAAATTATATGCTGTGTCTATAACATCGGCATATTTTTTCTCTGAAAATGCATTGACAAGGGAATCGAGAATGGTGGAATCCGCAACCCCGAGCCTTAGTTTACCCATTATTATTCTGGTGATATATTTGATATCATCAGGGTTAGAGTTCATAAACAGGTCAGAATATATATCTGTCTTTCCCTTTACGCTTCCGTGACCAGATGAGTTTGCCAGATCCAGTAATTTTGTATAAACATAATGAAGCGTGAGTTCTTCGCTTATCAGTGGAGCCTGTTTGACGTTTTCCCTCAATTCTGCTGCCGTGGTGCCAAGATCCCCATTTTTAATAAAGATCTTATTAACCTCTTCCTCACCCCGTCCAGATGCAATTGCCAGTGATTTTATTATTAACTTATTTGAAATACCGAACTCTACGCCCTCATAATCTGGTGCCAGCTTACCCTGTATTAAATAAACCAGTTCCTTTAAATCTTGATCCGCATCGCTCAGGAGAGACCCAAGGATGGAAGTTAGCTCCAGCCTTTTAGTAGTGGTTTCCATTTCCATAAATTTTTTACTGACATCGGAAAATCGCATAAATAATAATGATAAAGTTGATTATAATAGTTTGTTATCTATCTTTTTATAAGGTCCTTATCCATTGCCATAGACACAACAAAGTTTGGCATATCGACCATTTCTGAAATTCTCAATTTTCCAGCAGCGCTACAGAGTATATATCTCTCATCGCCTGAAAATCCATAATCTCCGAGAATGGAAATCATTTCCCTCACTGCCCCTCTTGCTGCTTCCTCCATGGCATCTCCTATTCCCATAGAAATCATATAATAAGATTTTAAAGCTTCAAATGATTCCAGCCGTGGATATTTTATCTGCATTCCATGTATGAAATCAATGTTTACTATAGCCTGACAGGATGTTTCTATTGTCGCCCCACAAACTTCTCTTCGCCCCGTGCAGCATCTGGGTCTGCAAATGAAACCAGAGCACCCCTAACATTAACAGGCAGATAAAGAACCGAATCCTCTTTCAGGAACCGGTTATCCATATTACCACCGAATTTTTGGGGTGGTATCATTCTATAGTATCCTTCCACAGGCGCTGTACCAATTATTCCAATGAAAGGTTCGGCAGGTATTTTTACACAAATACGGAATTCACAATATTTTGTTTCCGCTGTATTTTCATTTATATTTCATACTACCAATCTCTCTGTAAATTCGTTGCTCAGCATACCAAAATTATTAACTATGTCACTCCAGTCCCCGCTTCCCGTTGTGAGTTTTTCAATTTTCACCCTTATCATGTCTCCGGGTTATGCACCTGACATAGAATGTACCTACCCAGCATTAACTTTCAAATGGTGTATATTCTTAAGGTCCTCCGTGGTAAAATTATCTTTTATCCGTAGTTTAGATGAATTAGGGACCCTAACAAGTAGCGTTTCCCTTGGTTCTATGTTCATTGCCGGTTTGTTCATCGACGACCATTTGAAGTGTAAATTTTTTTCCTGATATCCATCCAATATTTTCATGCTCAGACAAATATACTACCCATATTGAAATTACGGCAAAAATGTTAAAATTTATATTCGTTGTAAGAATTATCTATTACCCGGCTTAGCTCAGTTGGTAGAGCGATGGACTGTAGAGTGAACTACTGCCAGAAAACGCAGTTATCCATAGGTCTCTGGTTCGAATCCGGAAGCCGGGATTTTTATTGTATTATGTTAATCATTGCAAAATTCTTGATTATTTTAATTAAATAACCAAAAACAAAGAATTTTTGACAAAAATATTATATATATACCACGTATTATAACATAATGTACGGAGTTGCAGATCCCCTATTGGCACTTCTATTTTTAGGAGTACTTTTACTTCTCGCAAAGCTCGGGGAGGAAATATTTGAAAAATTAAAGCTCGTTCCATATGTGGCCGCCATAGTGATAGGAATAATAATCGGCCCGGGGGTACTGGGATTCATTAAAATACTTCCTAATATAACACTTTTTATATCACTGGGTATAAATTTTCTTCTATTTACAGGGGGAGCACTTGAATTTAAAGGTGTTGAAACAAAAAAATTGCTCAAACCATCAAATATCATTCTCGGCATATTAGAATTTATACTTCCATTCGGGTTAATATCCTTTGTAGTTTATTATATATTCCATAACTTCATAATAGCCCTCGTTGTCGGTATTGTCACAGGCATGAGCAGTGCAGGACCGCTAACCAGGCTTCTTAGTGATACCGGATTAAACAATACTGAGGAGGGGAATAAGATTTTCCAGCAGGTTGTTACCATTGAAATATCTGCAGTTATACTGTTTTCATTCCTCAGTGATCTGCACGGAAGGGCCATTACATTTTATATTATTTTCAAAATATCGGCGGAGCTCATTATTTCACTGGTAGCTATAATATTATTTTCAAGATATGTTCTTACTAAACTCCTTGCAAAAATTGATTTCAGTTCAAGGGCGCATGAAACGGTAATAGCTGTAATAGTAGGTTTCGTACTTCTGCTGGGGTTCATTGGTCAGCTGTATGGTTTTAATTCTGCCATAGTTGCACTGTTTATAGGAATAATGCTCCGTGATTTTATAGGAGAACGACCACTGGTGGCAGAAAAAGTATCTACACTAACCTATGGGTTTTTTGAACCATTATTCTTTATTGGGCTAGGGCTTTACTTTGTCAGAATCAATCTTACCTTACTCGAACTGGGCATTGCTATATTCCTTATAGGTCTGGCATTCAAGCCTATTGCAGGTTTGATATCTTCAAAGTTTATACATGTTGATCCCGTCAAAAATGCCCTGGGCACTTCGGTTAATGGAGGTGTGGATGCGGCACTGCTGGTGGTCGCCCTTGGACTTACACTGGTTGGGAGGTATGATTATTCCGTTATCATGATAGCAATTACCCTGCTAACCCTGGTAATACCTCTTATGTTCAACGTCAGGGCCCCCGTGGTTCAAACAAAGAAATCAAAATATGTTTGGGAGATGGTCAATGCAGAATTCAAAAATCTGAAAGCATGTGACATTGCAAGTTCCTTTCAATCCGTGTCTGTAAACAGTAGAAATCCTATCAGCCTAGCATTCAAAATGTGCAATGATCTGAATGCACGTGCTGTAATAGTAACCGATTCTAAATCCAGGGTTCTTGGTGAATTGATGTTGAGTGATATGGTTACCTTGGGGCACAATCAGTTGAGAACTCTTTCTGTTTATGAGGGTAAGATAATTCCTGCGATTAAAGTACGATGTGATGCTCCGGCCACACATCTTATAAGCATATTCAGGGAATCCGATCCACCAATTGTTGCAGTGGTAGACAAGAATGGAAAGTTTGTGGGCACAATACTTGAAAGGGAAATACTTAAGCATATATCCAGCATACTGGAATCTGACAAATCTTGAAAATATATTTTCCGGTTCTGTTTTTTAATTAGGAATTAAATAACAAAATATATAAACATAAGGTTAATTAGGGAAAGTAGAAAATTTAAATATATTATTTGTTATTAAGAAATAATAATTGTTTAGAGGGATTATATGGAAGTATTAAAAACTGGAACAACAACACTTGGAATCACAGCAGGCAATTACGTTATTATGGGAACCGACAGTAGGGCAACTATGGGTAATTTCATTTCTAATAAAAACGCTCAAAAACTTTACAAAATTGACACATATGCTGGAATGACCATAGCCGGACTTGTGGGAGATGCCCAGACACTGGTAAGGTATATGAGGGCAGAAATGGAGCTTTACAGGGTGCAGAGAAAAATCAATATGCCAATAGAGGCGGCGGCAACACTGCTATCCAACATGCTTAACCAGTCAAAGTACTATCCATACATGGTCCAGTTGCTTGTCGGAGGATATGACAAAACGACTCATATATTCTCAATAGACGCAGCAGGCGGTTCTGTTGAGGACGAATATGCCAGCACAGGTTCCGGATCACCATTCGTTTACGGTGTGCTGGAGGCAGAATACCAGCCCAATATGAAGCTTGATGATGCTATTAACCTTGCAGTAAAGGCAATAAGCGTTGCAAAGCAGAGGGATTCAGCATCAGGAAACATGCTGCAGATAGGTGTCATCGATCCGGAAAAGGGATTCAACTATCTTTCCGAGGACGATATATTGTCCAGGATTAAAAAATTAAAATTAACTTTATAAATTTATTTTTTATGTTCAAGGTGTTATAACATGTCTTTTCGAGATTATTTAAGCGAGGCCAGGTCTATTTTTGACAGGCTTTATCCAGACAACAAGATTACAGAGATAGATTACGAAGGATCAACCATAGTGGTTTATACAAAGGATCAGAATTTATTCTCAGATAGGGATGATCTGGCAAGGCAGATTGCACAGGAGCTGAGAAGGAGAATTGCCATTAGGCCGGATCCCAGTATAATGTCCAGTGAGGAGGATGCAGATAAAAGCATCAGAGAAATCATTCCCGGTGATGCTGGTCTACAGGATATTTATTTTGAACCTGATACTGGTGAAGCAGTAATTGAAGTTGATGAGCCCACCATTGCAAATCCTGAAATTATAAAGGCCATAAAGTCCGAAACGAACTGGTCACCAAGGATAGTAAGGGCACCTCCAATGTACTCAAGGACTGTTAAAGAAGTCAGGGAATACCTCCGTGATGTAAAGAAGGAAAGAAAAGAATTTCTGCATAATCTTGGAATTAAGCTCACAACCCCTTTGATGCCTGGTGAAACATGGATCAGGATAACCGCACTGGGTGGACACAGGGAGGTGGGCAGGAGCGCAACACTGATATCAACGAACAATTCAAAAGTTCTCGTTGATTGTGGCATGATAAATATAAACGATCCGGAACATCCATGGGAGGAGGCTCCGTATCTTTATGCACCCGAAATCCAGCCATTCACTTCGCTGGATGCAGTTGTGCTTACACATGCCCATCTTGATCATTCTGGTTTGCTACCTTTGCTTTTCAAATATGGCTATAACGGACCAGTATACTCCACAGCACCAACAAGGGACCTTGCTGCATTGCTGCAGAATGATTATCTGAAGGTATCCCACAGCGAAAACCATAAACTTTCCTATGAATCAAAGCATGTAAGGGAGGAGCTGAAGCACTCAATAGCACTGAAATATAATGAAACTGCAGATATTACACCAGATATCAGGCTCACATTTTACAACGCAGGTCATATACTTGGTTCGGCTGCTGTTCATCTTCATATAGGCGAGGGTTTATACAATGTGGTGTTAAGTGGGGATCAGAAGTATGAAAAAACATGGCTGTTCAATCCAGCCGTAAACCGCTTTCCCAGGGTGGAAACTCTTATGCTGGAATCTACATACGCCGGACGGGATGACTATTCTTACACCAGAAATGAGGCAACAAATACTCTTATAGACGTGGTGAATAGAACCTTTGACCGCGGCGGTTCAGTGCTTGTCCCCGTATTTGCTGTGGGAAGAAGTCAGGAGGTTATGCTTGTTCTGGAAGACGCATACAGGAACAAAATGATTCCTGAAAACACTAAGGTTTACCTTGATGGCATGATCATGGAAGCCACTGCCATACATGCAGCATATCCAGAATTCCTGAACAGAGATTTGAGAGATCAGATCATGATAAAGCGTGCAAATCCATTCCTAAGTCCCATATTCACCAGCGTGGAAACAAGAAATCAGAGAATAGATATATGTGATTCTCCAGAGAGCAAGGTAATACTTGCCACCGCAGGCATGATGAATGGTGGCCCTGTTCTTGAATACTTTAAAACGCTTTCACCAGATAGCAAGAATACGCTAGCATTTGTGGGATACCAGGCAGATGGAACGCTTGGAAGAAGGATACAATCAGGTGCCACAAGCATAACACTTTCGGATGCAGGAAAATCAACAAAGTTTGAAATCAACATGGCAGTTGAAAATGCTGAAGGATTCTCAGGACATTCAACTAAAAGAGAACTGCTAAATTTCATAGGAGGAATGCAACCGAAACCTCAGAGGATACTTATTAATCACGGTGATGGTAACAAGTGCTATGACTTTGCAAGGTTGATACATACAAAGTTCGGTGTTGAGGCAATTTCAATGAAAAATCTGGAAACTACCAGGTTATATTAATTTTTAATATTTATTCAGAAGATAGCACCGGCACATTCACAAATATCTGGAAATATATAGGTCTTAAAGAAATCTTATAAGTTTTAAATTATATAAATTATAATGGCAAAGAACCGTCGGGGGAAACCTTTTTCCAGTCTTCCAGAAACTTATTCAATCCTTCATCTGTTTTTGGATGCATTGCCAGTTTCTTTATCACGTCATAGGGTATGGTGACTGCATCTGCTCCCATAAGTGCTGATCTCAGGACATGCACTGGATTTCTGATAGAAGCAACAAGCACCTCTGTTTTATACCCATAATTGGTGAATTCTGTTTTAATCTGGTCTATTATGGCCATGCCGTCCTCGCCTATATCGTCAAGCCTTCCAACAAATGGAGAAACAAATGCTGCGCCATTTCTTGCTGCAAGAAGAGCCTGTATCGCATTGAATATAAGAGTTGTATTAACCTTTATTTCCCTTTCTCTCAAAACTTTCATGGCCTTCAATCCCTGAAGGGTCATGGGTATTTTTATAACGGCATTGCCTCCAAGTGCATGCAGTTTCATTGCCTGTTCCACCATTTTATCTGATTCCTCTGCAACAACTTCAAGACTCACGGGACCGTCTACAGTTCTCAGTATTTCAGTGGCTATTTCCTTGAAGCTTTTTCCTCCCTTGGCTGCTTTCATCATCAGAGACGGGTTCGTTGTAACTCCATCTATAAGGCCGAAATCATTCGCTTCTTTTATTTCGTCAATATTTGCCGTATCTATAAATATTTTCATGTATAATCCCTCCTGAAGAACTTATCTGTTTTCTCTACTATATCATTTACCCCTATATGAAAATAATCAAATAATTCCATTCCCTTTCCGCTTTTTCCGAATATGTCAGGCATTCCGATTCTTAGAATGGGTACGGGATACTCCTCACCTGCAACTTCTGCAACCCTGGAGCCGAGGCCGTTATATATGGAATGTTCCTCTGCTGTTACAATTCTTCCAGTTTCTCTTGCTGCTTTTACTACGGCTTCACGATCCAGCGGCTTAATTGAAGACATATTAATCACCCTGGCGTCTATGCCTTTTCCCTTGAGTATCTCCGCTGCCTTCAATGCAAAGGAAACCATTATTCCGTATGCCATTATAGTTATATCAGAACCATCCCTGAATGTAACAGATTTTCCCTCCTGAAATTCATAATCGTTTCCGTTCAGCACCGGGAACTTTTCCCTGGTAAGCCTGACATAGTAAGGCGATGTTTTCTTTTCAGCCAAATAATCAGTAACACTGATAGTTTCCACTGAATCGACAGGAACTATCACCTTCATATTGGGGAGTCCCGACATTATCCCAACATCTTCCAGAATCTGATGTGTTGGGCCATCCTCTCCAACGGTAATTCCTGAATGTGTTACGACAAAGTTCACCGGCGCCTCGTTATAGCATATGGACTGCCTTATCACATTGTACGTATTTGAAAGAAACACGGCAAATGTAGATGCAAATACGGTTTTTCCCGAGAGTGATAGGCCGGCAGCGGTGGAAACCATGGACTGTTCCGATATTCCCATATTGTAGAATCGGTCAGGGAATTTTTTCCCGAATACGGATGTTTTTGTTGACGATGATAAATCAGCATCAAGAACAACTATATCCTTATTTTTTCCTCCCAGGGCAGCCAGCTCATTTCCATAGGCCTCTCTCAGGCTTTCCATCTTTTCTATTTTCTGTATCATTGCATCTCCTCGATTTCTTTCAGTGCCTGCCTGTATTCCTCCTCATTGGCAGGGGGAGACCCGTGGTACTTCGGGTTGTTTTCCATATAACTGACTCCTTTCCCCTTTATTGTATTTGCGACTATGAACATCGGCTTTTCCCTTGGTTTTTTTGCATCTTCCAGGGCACTAACTACCTCATTTAGGCTGTTTCCATCTATGGTTATAACATCCCATCCGAAGGGTGCCACCTTTTCAGCAACGTTTTCCAGAGGCATTATATCCTCTGTGAACCCATCGAGCTGTATATGGTTTCTATCAAGTATTGCAGTAAGGTTACCGAGTTTATACTTTGAACCTGCAAGAAGTGATTCCCATATGTTTCCTTCCTCCATCTCTCCGTCGCCAAGTATGGCATAGATTCTATTGTTTCTGCCATCAAGCTTTGATGCGAGGGCAAAGCCTATTGCAACTCCAAGGCCCTGACCCAGAGAACCGGTAGAGGATTCAACTCCGGGAATACCCCTGTGTACATGCCCCTCAAGCTTTGAATTTATGGATCTGAAACCGCCTAAAAGTTCAGGCGGAAAATACCCTCTCAGTGAAAGGGCCGCATATAGGGCCGGAGAGGCGTGTCCCTTGCTCATAACTAGTATATCCCTGTTAGGGTCATTGGGTTTTTCCGGATTAATATTCATTTCCTTGAAGTAAAGTGCTGTTAGCACATCGGTCATGCTCAGTGAACCACCTGGATGGCCACTCTTTGCAGCATAAACCATTTTTATGATTTCCTTTCTAATCTGCCTCGCCACAGGCGTAAGGTCATTAACGGTATAGTTTTCCATCTATTGTCTTTAATGTATTAACTATGTGTTTAAAAATCTTTTTAGTTTGGATTGCAATAATGAAATTTTATAGTACAATTCCAACCTGTTATGGAATTACTGCATGTACCTAGAATAAACCCAAAAGGAAATAATTGTCATTAAGGTATAGTGGCATAAAGTCTATTTATCCCTGCATTATTACACACTATGATTAAAATAGGCAAAGATGTTTACATGGCAGACAGCGCGGTTGTCATAGGGGATGTAACCATCGGTGATAACGTTACACTAATGGATTCGGCTGTTATCCGTGGGGATGAAAACAGTATAACAATAGGAGATAATACAAATATTCAGGATAATGCAACGGTACATGTTAATCTTGAATATGGCACAAAAATCGGAAAAAACGTTTCCATCGGTCATAATGCCATAGTCCATGGTGCTACAGTTGATGATACAGTGCTGATTGGCATGGGTGCCATAGTTCTGAACAATGCGCATCTGAAATCAGGGACAGTGGTTGCCGCAGGTACAGTAATACCTGAAAATTTTGAGTCTGAAGGTAACTGCATGATTGCCGGAATTCCAGGAAAGGTAAAGCGGGAGGGAGAAAGATATCTCACCATGGCATATCTTAATTCTAAGGAATATACCAGATTAAACAAAGAATTCAGGGAAGGCAAATATCAAATTATAAAAGGAAGCATGCATGAATAAATATATTAAAGGGTTTTTATCTGCAATTTCATTTTTTACACTGATTCCTACTGGAGACAATCATGAAATCAGTAAAAATACAATGTATTTCTTTACAATCACAGGTCTTATTACAGGACTAATTGCAGGTATTCCATATCTGTTCTTAAGACATTACAGTTCATTTATAGCGTCCTCTGTTGCAGTTTCTATCATATTAATTATCTATGGATTCAACCATTTAGATTCAATCATGGATTTCGGAGATTCTTTCATGGTAAGAGGTACAGATGCCAAACAGAGGGTAATAAAGGATAAATACACAGGGTCTGGAGGTATAGGCATGGTTTTAATTATCTATGTACCAGCAATTGCATTTCTTACATTCTTCAATCCATTATCAGGGTTTATGGTAATAATAGCAGGTGAGATGATATCAAAGTATGCAACCATGATTTCCATGTATAGATCAAAGCCATTCGGAAATGGAATAGGAAGCATGTTCATGTCCATGGTTGGAACCCGGTCAGTATTCCTAAATTTAATACCTCTGGTTTTGATAGCCTTATTTAACCTCTACAATATAATTATAGCATCAACCGTGCTTATAATAGCATATACAATAAAAACTGGAATGAATAAACAGTATAATGGACTTAATGGCGATTTAATAGGCAGCATCGGAGAAATTTCGAGGATGCTGTTTTACTTTCTCGCATTCATATTTTTTGTGCTTAATTTAAATTTATTTCTTCTTTAATTTTGTAGATAAGAGCTGGTCATACGCTATTGTATACTTTATTTTCTTATTTCTTATTTCACGGGCAACCTTTTCTGTGAGTTCTTCTATTTCCTCAGATATAATATTTCTATATATTGTCAATTCCTTTTTATCCTGGGGAAAAATCATTTTGAATCTTGTATTCTCCCTTCTGTAACCAAAAGGTTTTTTATTTTTTCTCATCTCTTCCATGTTAAGCTCCAGAAGTATATCATCGTACTGTTTTTCCTCCACATTGAGCTTTGACTCACTTTCAACAATTTCCCATATATCCGGGAAATACTTTTCAAGGTCTTTCCACTGGAAATTATCCTCAAATATGATGTGCCCACTGTAATTTTTCACAAGTACTGATATGTAGATTATACATTAAGTTTTTCTTTACACTTAGAAATAATTATATTTTATTGAGTGATAAGGTATAGAATGGTTAATAGGATTAAGGTTATAAATGATGTCGGAGAGCTTGTTACAATGTTTCATGCTGCCGATACCGACGTTAAAAGAAAGCTACTCCTAGACCTTTCCACGGGATGGGTTACAATGCCCCAGATCGATGAAAAATACGGTGCCGAAGGTAAAAAATCTCTGCATTATCTGGATAAAATAAGGATGATAGAGAGTCAGTGGATTACAGGAGATAAGGGACCGGAAAAAGCATACCATACCTATTATACAAACGTTCAGATTAACCTGATAGGTTCCATGGCGGACCTTTCAGATATTATATATGCTACCACCTTGAGCGAGGAACAGCTTCAGGAATATGAGGATAAAATAAAAGCAATGATGACCAACGGTGGGGTTTTTGTGGGTGATGTTGCAGATTCACTGAGCATTTCTCAGACGCTTCTGAAGGGTATAGTAAGCAGATCATCTGTGCTAATTATAAAGGGTTACAGAATAGAGATGGAAAACGGCGCATGATTACAGTAATAAGAATAGGTCACAGGCCCTTCAGGGATAAAAGGATAACAACCCATGTAGCTCTGGTATCTAGGGCATTTGGTGCAGACAGTATACTTGTAGATGAAAAGGACGAAACTCTCGAAAATACTGTAAACAGGGTTACAGAGAATTTCGGTGGAAATTTTTCAATCAAATCCGGAGTAAACTGGAAGAAGGAATTCAGGGATTTTAAAGGAGTAAGGGTAAATCTTTCAATGTATGGTGTAAATGTTGACGATCGCATAGAGAATATAAGAATGGCTACTGAGGGAAAGGATATGATTATACTTGTTGGGGCAGAGAAGGTTCCAATAGATGCATACAATATTGCTGATTTCAATATTGCAATATCTAATCAGCCCCATAGCGAGGTTTCAGCACTTGCAATGTTCCTCGACCGGTTCTATAAAGGGAAAGAGCTTGAGAAAAAATATGAGGGGAAAATGAATGTTATTCCTATGGACCATGGAAAGTTAGTAAAATTCATTCCTGATGAACAGCAATCAATGAAAATACTATATGAATCAGGTGCAGATGAGAGAATAATATCACATGTAACAACAGTTTATAATTTATCAATGGCAATGGGCAGGTATGCAAATGCAGATATGAAGTTAATAGCTGCCGGTTCTCTCTTGCATGATATAGGCAGGACCAAAACAAATGGAATAAGCCATGCCGTTGCAGGTGCAGACCTTTTGAGGGAGAAGAATATAGACGAATTGATTGTAAGAATTGTTGAAAGACATACAGGTGCAGGCATACTTCCGGAAGAGGCGAAAAAACTTGGATTACCTGATAGGAATTATATTCCTGAAACACTGGAAGAGAAAATAGTTGCCCAGGCTGATAACCTTGTGTCCGGAAAAAATATTGTAACTCTTGCTGAAACTCTTGAAAGGTATAAACTGCAGGGACTTGAAGAACCTGCCAAAAGGATCAAAAAACTTCAAGAGGAGCTTTCTAAGGCATGCGGAAAGGAGCTAGACGAAATTGCTATGGAATTGAACAATTAAACATGTTTTCATTCCTTTCCATTCTTTGATATGAGGAATCTACACGCACCGTAACCATTCACCTGTCTGTGTGTTGATTTGACCTCTGCATCGAGGACATTTTCAAACATGTTTGTTTCCATTGAGCATGCAATACCGAAATGTTTTGATATAGCAAGTATCGGGCAGTTGTATTCAACCATTTCATAGTTTTCCTGTGATTTCTTTAATTCTGGATAGTATCCTGACTCCTGTCTGAGCAGTGCCAGTTTCCTGACCTTTGCATCAAGATCTTTTCCTACCATATCCCCAGCATATTCTGATTTAACCTTTGAATATCGATCCTTTAAAAATTCCTCAATTATTTTTTCATGACCAGTTATTTTCATAAAATTCATGAAATCATCCAGCATTGCGTCCGAAACATTTCCCAGATTTCTATCTGCATTTTCTGTTGCATAAAAAATGTATGAAGGCCTGCCCACATTCTTTTTCACTGTCTTCCTTCCAACTGAACCATTCTGTTCTAGAACTGTAATATGATTCAGAACAGCCATCTTTGTTATACTGAGACTGGATGCCAGTTCTTCAAGGGACATATATTTATTTTTCTTCAGCAGAAGTATTATTCTAATCGGTGTTGGGTATTCTTCCATGCTCAATTAATCAATTATCTGTATAAATAAATATCTATTATAATTTATAAACTTTATAAAGTATTATCTATATATATTACTATCAAATCTTAACATTATGATACCTACAGACCCTAAGGATATCCTGATATTAAGATCGCACAGAAATACAGAGCTTGAAAAGTATATAATGGACGAATATAATGGAGATATTTCATTCCTGTATAACAAAAGAGAACCGAATCATAAATCCCGGAAGAATCATTTGCATATAAAGAATTTTTTTCTATATATCACAGGGAGAAAATAACACTTAACATGTATAAATAAGAAATATGGCATAATTTATTTCAATGATATCTATTACACATTTTATTATTCTGGCACTCATAATGCTGCTAATGAAATTAATATATTTAACAGATCATTCAAGTTTTGTGTCCAACCTGCCAATCTGATTAGCAGGCACGCTATATTTCATCAGTTCATTATTAACAATGTATATCCCCAATCCAACAAAAATTGTTCAGCTAGCTAAATCAGGCATTTGGAGCTAACCTCATTTGTGATTAATAAATTTGGTGTACCGGCATTTTTGACCTATTGGATAGGCGAATATTCCATTAGTTTTTTCATGTCATGAAATTCTACAGTGTAATCAGGCGGTTCGGTGGTGAACGATCAAAGACTTTTTATCTACAACTTTTAGTAATATCAGTATGAATCCCACAAAGTACAGTAAAGCAGAAAGCTCGAAGAGCCTGGAATATGCCAGTGATCCAGAGGATTTGAATATAAATAAAATAATTCCATATATCAACGGAGAAAATGCTGCACCCACCTCTGTGGAAACAAGGAATATGGAGAGATACTTGCCTGCACTTCCGTGAGGAACTATAAAACTCATATAGGAATTTGTGATAGTAAAATAATTTCCATAGGCTATCCCTATAATGG
>JAKAAA010000091.1 GCA_021797295.1 Thermoplasmata archaeon | reverse complement strand
CCACCTGCCACACCGACCCAGTAAGCTGCTGTTGCAGCAGCTACCAGAACTGCCGGAAGATGGAACAGTATTCCCACAGCTATAAGGGATATGGATGCGCCGAACTCGTTGAATGCGTCAGTAAATGGGCCCAGTGCAGCAGTCACAGCAAGCCTTCTCTGGAACTTCCCTACCTTTGCATTATCCAGAACAGAATATGTATCACTGCCTATCATAGATTTTATATTACGTAATTGTATTTATATTTAACTTATTTTTTATAATAATTTTTAAATATTAGAACATTTATAGACTGATATTTTTGGTAGCTTATAAATATAATACTACAAACTTCATAGTAAATATACCCACTTTTAATAAAGTAATATATAATATTAATTTATAGCACATTAGTCACAATAATATAAAGTTACAACTCTTTGTGGAAAACTATATAATTATTGATAATATCCAACCGTATGGTAGTAGCAGTACTTGAGACAAATATGGGAACCATAGAAATCGAGCTATTTGATAAGGACATGCCCGTTACCACAGGCAACTTTAAAAAACTGGTTGAACAGGGTTTTTATAATAATACCATATTCCACAGGGTAATACCTGACTTTATGATTCAGGGAGGCGACCCAACTGGAACCGGCATGGGCGGTCCTGGGTATAAAATCAAGGATGAATTTACGAAGAATAATAAAAACAGCAGGGGCACCATAGCAATGGCAAATGCTGGGCCTAACACTGGCGGTTCGCAGTTTTTCATAAACGTGGTTGACAATAATTATCTCGACAAGATGCACCCCGTTTTTGGAAAAGTTGTCAATGGTATGGATGTTGCAGATAAGATTAGTAAGGCAAAAAGGGATAGAAACGATAAGCCCCTGGAAAAAATTGTAATAAAGAAGGCTTATATCAAATAACATTATTTTCCATAAAATTGCCACAACAGGTACCTGCAATTAATTTCTCATTTTCTCATTTTTTCAGTGTATGCTAAAACTATTTTTCTGGAGTTATTATTTTACTGTATGGGGTATTTCAAGGTAATAAATAGAGAAAACATACGTATAAATGAGGAAATAGAGAAAT
Organism: Thermoplasmata archaeon; assembly: GCA_021797295.1. The sequence goes on along the minus strand of JAKAAA010000091.1, from coordinate 2,428 downwards.
ATGGTATCACCAGAGCCCTGATATCTGATGGGATTAGAATTGACCGTGGAATTTTAAAGTACCACGTAAAAATTCAGCGGATTTTAACACCGTACCAGCTGGAAAGGATATTAGTAGAAAATAGCATTGAAAGGTATATTATAATAATTTCATCATTTATATTTGATTCCTGGAGCATGAATGTAATAGATGAACTGCATACAGTTATTGATAAATCAGTATATAATAGCAGTACCGTAATACTGGAAATCGTCGGCAAAGAAACAGTGAACGGGAATATCATGGTGTAATATATGGGCAGAAACACACAGTCGTCCCGTGAGTATGTAAAATCTATTGAGGAGGAGATACTTTCCATGCGCACCTATATGAAAATGGAAGATATTGAAGCACTGAAAACGATTCTCTCCATGGCAGAGAAGCACTCAAACAATATACGGGATAGGGATCAGTTTTTAGTAGCCATTATTCTGGAACTTTATAAAAAGATAGAGAGAAATGGACAGGATAATAAACGCCACTGGTTCTGATAAGATATATCTATGGTATTACAGTTCGGGGAAAATAGTAAAAAAATCATTCAATAACCGCACCTGGATATTCGTTTCCGGGGATGGTTACGATCTTAATTTGCTTGAAAAAAGCCTGGATGCAACAAATTATATTTACAGGTATACTCAAATGGACGATATTTATAGCCTGAATAACGGGATACAGATATACTTAAAACCATCCAAAATTCAGGACCTTGTGGCCAGAATAGAACAGGCATTCGGATACAGGCTCAGGATATACAATGCTGACATTAACGTTATTTTACGGTTCATGGCAACAAGAAATCTGGAGTTTTATGGATTGAAAGATTTGTATGAGGAAGATATAAATATAAACAGCGTGGAAATATGCCCTGTTGCAGTAAACGGAAAAATTAAATCTGTTATAGTTAATGGGAATGAATATAACAATAATATATACATGAAGGTTTACAGGGCTATAGAAGACAATGATATTATCGTGTACAGGAATTATTCAGGGGAATTTATAACCCTGCTCCATGAAATGAAAAGATATGGCTATATAATCAGCGCCAGGTTTGGTCGTGAGAAATCCTTTGAATCCTATGGCAGGCATTCGTATATGCCGGGAACAATAAAAATTAAAAATAGAATATGTATAGATATGGATTCTTTTATTTATAGAGAATCTGGCCTTTCCGGGATATTTGAGCTTTCCAGATTATCGTTAATGCCTGTTGAAACGGTTTCTTCAATAACGCCCGGAACCGTGGTATCAGCAGTTGAAATTAAGGAAGCATTGAAAAGAAAAATACTGATTCCATTCAGGAAGGATGATTATGAAATGCCAAAAACACCCTATGAATTTTTCAGCGCTGATACAGGTGGCATTGTTTTCAATCCGGAACCTGGAGTATATGAAAATGTGTATGAAATAGATTTTTCCTCAATGTACCCAGGCATAATAGTTAATTACGGTGTATCGCCTGAACGTATTTCCGGGCAGAAAACATCATTTCTTTCATCTTTTTTGCGTGATTTGCTGGAAAGAAGATTATTTTATAAGGCCATAAGTGGCAGATCTGATGTATATTCAAAGCGGAACAAAGCATTAAAAACACTTCTGCTCAATTCCTTCGGATATACCGGCTACAAAAATGCTAAATTCGGCAGAATAGATGTGCATGAAAAAATCACATACATTGGAAGGGAAATAATAAAAAAATCAATGAGAATAGCAGAGAAAAATAATTTCAGGGTTTTACATGGCGTTGTGGATTCCCTATGGCTGTCCGGCAATGGTAGTATAAAAAGAATTATGGATGAAATTTTTGAAAAAACGCAGATACCAATCGTGGTGGACTCCCATTACAAATGGATTGCGTTCATGCCACAGAATAACGGGATAGGGTCTGCAAACAGATACATAGGGCTCCGGACTGACAATACATTCAAGGTCAGGGGAATAGAAATACGCAGAAGGGATTCTCCTGAATTGGTAAAAAAATTCCAGGAAGATGCCCTTAATATTTTAAAATGTGAATTCAATCAGCTACATGAGAAATCCGGGAACCTTGATAAACTGAAAAGAAAGTATATGAAAATGGATGGTTTTGACATGGATGATTTCAGGATACAGTTTGGCATAAACAGGCATATTGAGGAATATACAGTAAGGAATATTACATATTACCTCATGAAAAATATCGGATATGAACGGGAATTATATCCTGGCATGTCAGTTTCAGGGATTGTAATGGATAAAGCCCATAATATTATACTGGGCAGCACAGAATTTTTTGACAGGAAATACTATTCCAGGCTTCTTGAAAGGGCATTCAAACCCTTTGATTTTATTGTTTCAAATTCTTGCAATAATATCCCTTATTTTAATTGAAAGAATAGATACGGGT
>JAKAAA010000015.1 GCA_021797295.1 Thermoplasmata archaeon | reverse complement strand
CCCCATAAATATAATGGGGATATAATTATATTTTTCAAAACTTACAACCTTGTTCTCGTATTGTATTTTCAAGAGAAAATCTATAGATTGGAATCTAAAACAATGTTTATTAAACTTGCTATAATATATATACTACGGATCAAGAAATCCAGATGGACATTAAAGATGTGGGACTCACCGTTGAAAAGTACCTTAAAGATTTGTGTATAGAAGGAGCAGCTAGGATTGTATCCGCAAAATTCAATTAGGGTTATTGGAGTGTTGTTGTCTATTCAAGAGATATAGAAGTTGCAGATAAAAGGCAAAAAATAGGCATAATCGCCGCCCTGGTAATAAATGATACAACCAGCAAAGTCGAGGTATTCACAGAAAACCCAACATAAGGAGCCTTTTCATATGGGATTGATCATAGAGCAGATTAAACTAAAGGGTACAATCAGGAGTACCAAAGTCTCCGCTTTGATAGATTCCGGTGCTGAGGGAAATTATATCAGTGCTGTGTTGCCCAATGGAATTAAGCCAGAACAGCTTGGGTTTCTGTCTTACGGTGAAATTCCCGTCTCAATTCCAGAATCAATATCCAGGGAACTACATAAGTCTTTGACATTCGCAAATCTGGAAATAAACGGCATTATGTTTTCTGAACCAGAATTCATAATTCTCGAAAATATAAATTTTCCCGTCATAATAGGAGTAGAAATTCTACAAATTATGGGATTAAAACTAGACTTCAGTACTGATAACGTGAGAGATTGAAAGCTATTGTTCTTAAAAAATATATAGATGGCTTTATAATTTGCCAGTTAATTCGATCTATGAAATAATCGCATCCATTATTTTCTGCAGAAGGAATATTAGAGATGATAAGCAAAAATTAGAGACATGTCGAAACGAGCAAAATATCATTGGTTTATCACAATTGAGTGAAAGCTGTATTGATAATTATTGCCCTGTTTGTATTTCCCGGAATCTTAATTTTATTTTTATTGCCCTACATAATTTACCTTGATCAATCTCATGCAAAGTATCTTTCACATATGGAATTATTTCTTTCACGGATAGGATTACTTTTGTATTTGACCGTTAAAACTACTTATCTGTTTGAATAATCCTTCAGCGGAATCCTTGTAATAGTATTTCTTCTCAGCGTCACTCATGAAGAGCTGTGTATAACCGGAGTTATGGTTACTGGAGTAAATTTGTATTTCGGCGTCCCGGTCTCGTCATCCAGTTCAGCATCCACAACATAATTTATGTCGGCATTATGCATGTATGAAAATACAACACCAGGGAGTACATCCTCAGTGATTCTTGCCGCGATTTCGATCTGACCAACCCTTGACTTCAACAGAACCATACTGCCGTCACTTACACCGTATTTCTTTGCGTCAACCGGGTTGACCCAGAGTGTGGGAACATATTTCTGCATTCCAGGAATTCTGTTTATTACCTCGTCAGTGTTATACCTTGTAACTGTTCTACCCGTTGAGAGTATAAGATCATTGCTTTCATCCTTTGCCTCAACAGGGATAAAATTTGCCTTTCCATCTGGAAGTGAGAATTTTTCGCTGTACAGATGAAGTTCTCCATTGGGATACCTTGAATTTTGGGAATAGTCCTTGACATCGCTTATTTTCACTGCTGAGTATATTTTGGAAACTTTTTTCATCTCCTCAAAGTTTGCTTCCGGCGATGTTTCAAAAGAAAAGCCTGCCTTTTTTGCAATTCTTGCAATAATTTCACCATCAGGCAGTGCTTCTCCTGGAGGTTCCACGGCCTTGAATCTCCACTTTACCAGCCGGTCAAGGCTGGTAACCGAACCATCCTTCTCTGCCCATGCTGCAGCCGGCAGTACTATATGGGCGTAATCCGTATTCTCCGTCATGAATATATCCTCAACAACAACCAGTTCCAGGGATTTAAGAAAGTTTTCTATTCTTGTCTTATCCGGCAGGCTTCTTACTGGATTGTAACCCATGAGGAACAGTGCCTTTATCTTTCCTTCATTTCCATAAAATGCCTCCGGTATGTTTGTCCCTTTGCAGATAGGTGGTTTGAATCCCCATACCTTGGATAGTTCATCGCTGTTTGCCTCATTCAATGGGCCGTTGGGGAATATATCAGGTTTTATCAGATCCCCTGAACTTTGAACATTTGTCTGCCCCCTGTAAACTATAATGCCAGTGCCCTCCTTTCCTATGTTACCGGTTAATAGCACAAGGTCTATATAGGATTTTATACCCTTTGTGCCGGTTGACTGGGTTAGACCCAGTCCCCAGGAAAAAATAGATTTTCCTCCTGAAACAAGGTCGGCAAATTGTTTTATAGTTTCTTTTGGAATCCCTGTTCTGGCCTCGGCAAGTTCGAGAGTATATGATGAAACCGTGGCTTTATAAGATTCAAAATCATTTGTTCTTGAAGCAATAAAATCCTTCTTAATAAGATTATTCTGTATCAGATAGTTCCCAACTGCATTGAAAAGGAAAATGTCCGTGCGTGGCTTTATCTTTATATGAACATCGGCAAAAACATCTGTTCTTGTAGTTCTCGGATCTATAACTATGACCTTGGCACCATTCTGCTTTGCCTCTACAAAATACTGTGATAGCACCGGATGACTATCTGTGATGGATTCTCCCGCTATAACTATCACATCTGCCTTTGGAATTTCAGTTACTGATGTGGCACCGGCACCTATACCGACCATTTCCTTGAGTGCCTTTGCTGATGGATCATGGCAAACTCTGGCACAGGAATCCACATTGTTTGTGCCTAGTGCCCTACCCAGTTTCTGGAATAAATAAACCTCTTCCAGTGTATTCTGGCATCCACCATAAAATGCAACGGAATCCGGACCATATTTGCCCTGTATTTCTTTTATTCTTTTCACAACAAGATTCAATGCACTGTCCCAGTCTGTTCTCTCAAGATTTCCTTTTGTTCTAACCAGCGGATAGTATATTCTATCCCACATGGTTAAAGCCTCATGTGCAGCTACACCCTTACCACATATATGACCGTGACTAACAACATGTTCAGGAGTGGGTTTTACAGCCGTAATTATGTTATTAACAGGCAATAACTCTAATCCGCATCCGACTCCGCAAAAAGGACAAATAGATTTCATGTAATATTAATTGATAGTTCTATTTAATGGTAAGTATTTTATTGAATAAATTTAGTCTTAATCCTCGCTTGGTTATGTATCGTATCTTATTCAATAGTTTATTCATATTTTTATTTTGATTTCTATCGAACCCCATGAAATTTCAGAAGATTAAATATAAGGGCAAAAAATACAAAGAGCGGATCGGTTTTTAAGAAAGAACTGTGCAATAAAAAAGTTTTTTATAAACTTGGCTGGGAGTCTGCAGAAGGAGTCTTCACTGAAAAATTGTTAAATGCATTAAGGATGCAACTGTTACATGGGTTCATATATCCAAAGTTCCCGTTGATGGAGCAAAAAATGATAGATTTTATTGCCATAAAAATTGAATCAATCTACTGCATCAAAATGTACTGGGAATTTACATTTAACTTAAATTTCTGGCTAAATGAATTATGCAACTCACGGGATACCATAAATAGTATCTTATAATGGTTCAATATGTATAATAATTGTAATATAAATTACCCGAATGCATAGTTTACCCGTAAAAATAATAAAAAAAAATTAATTGCAAAATTATATATAGATAGATAGTTACTATCATGCTGTTATGAGCAAAGTAGTTGCAAAGTATATAGAAATACCAAAGAAAAATATTACGGATTTCTGGTCCAGTGACAAAATAAACCATATAAGAAGACTATCATATTCGCCTGAAGCTTCTGAAATTTTTGTTAAAAATACAGAAAGCCTTCGTATTGTGGACAGGATTAATTTTAAGACCAATATGCTTGATTACAATTCAACTAATATTCCAGTTACAAAAACTTCACTTGCCGGATTCGAACTTGACGTACCGGTTTATCTTGGTGATATGTCATATGGTGCCCTCAGTGGAAATCCTAATATCGCCATAGCGAAAACAGCTGAGATAACAAAAACAATGGCAGGTACAGGCGAAGGTGGCCTTTATGGTTCAGTTGCAAATACAAAAAGGATATTTATACAATGGGCATCTGCCAGATTCGGTGTGAGTTACGATGAGCTAAAAACCGGCGCCGGTATAGTCATTAAGATAGGACAGGGAGCTAAACCCGGAATAGGGGGGCATTTGCCCGCAAGCAAGGTAACTCACGATATATCAATTGCCAGAAAAATTCCTGAGGGAATAGATGCTATTTCACCTGCGCCGCATCACGATATATACTCCATAGAGGATCTTGCTCAGCGCATAGAAGCATTGAAAATAATGTCAGGAAAACCAGTATATGTGAAAGTTGCCGCAACTAATTATATACCCTACATAGTAACAGGAATAGCAAGATCAGGTGCTGCAGGAGTAATTATTGATGGGCACGGTGCGGGAACAGGAGCTGCACCGGTAACTGTCAGGGATAGCCTCGGCATACCTGTAGAGATGGCTGTGGCATCATCGCATAATATTCTTGTTAAAGAAGGCCTGAGAAAGAATTTCAGCATAATAGCTGCCGGCAGGATTTCTGATTCCACAGATGCAATGAAGCTATATGCTCTTGGAGCTGATGTAGTAAGCCTGGGAACATCCGCATTGATAGCAATGGGATGCGTTATGGTAAGGAAATGTAACCTGGGATACTGCCCGGCAGCCCTTACAAATAAAGCAGACAACAAAAACTTGTTAGATTTAGATTTTGGAATAGAGAGCACTGTTAACTTTGTTAATGGTTTTAAAATTGAAATAACAAAGATGATGTCCTATCTCGGAATAAGAAACATGAAAGAATTAGTAGGGAATACAGACCTTCTCTACGGTGAAGGACTTTCTGAAAACACCTTAAAGGTGCTGGGAATTAATTCTAAATCACCTCAAAATCTAAGTTTCAAGCAGGGAATATTCCATACAGATAAAAAGTATATCAACGAACTTATCATTAAGGGAGAACCGGTAATCAGCAGCATGGGAAGCAATGCGCCTCCTGATGTTGAATTGCCTTCCAGGATAATTGACTGGCTCAGGCTTGATGGTGCACAGGTTACCAGGCCATCTATAGATCCTTACAGGGAGGATATAAATCTTAATTTCTATCTGTGTGGTGGATCAATAAACATATCGATGCCGGTGATTATTAAGGTCAGTGGTGCAGGTCCAGAAATAAAAAATGCACTTTCCTGGGCTGCCATGTTTACCGGAACTATGATTGTTGATGAACAAGTCCAGAAAGAATTTAAAAGTATTTCTATAATTGGAAAAACTGTGTATAAATATAAAAAACACAGTTATTCCACAGACGGAAAACAGGATTATTCAACCGCCGGCTTTGTTATCAAACAGGACGATGACATGGAAATAGATATAGTCACTCTGGATCAGGAATTAAAAGAAAGAGGAATACGGGAAAATTATGACATTATTGGAGAAATTGATTACTTCAGGAATACAGGAGATATCGTTAAGTATTTGGCGCTGGGCTGCGATTCTCTAATAATTTCATATAAAATATTTGAAGATGGATTGAATAACAGTTATAGTAATCTCAGAGAGAAAGCTGTTAACTTCCTTATGGGTATTAAAAAAGAAATTAGTCTGATTTCTGGAGCAATGGGAATAGCGAATTTGCAGTATTCTATTGTAGGGAATACTGAATTGCTGAGGGCTATAAATCTTGATAATACAATAGCCGAAAAAATAAATGTGACGGAGGCAGGATCAACATGAACTACATACCTTCAAGCTGCGGCCTTTTTGGAATAATGAGGAAAAAAGATTCTGCTAAAATTTCAGGAAGTATCCCGGTTAAATGCCTTGATTATATAAGATATCGTGGCAGCGATAAGGGTTCTGGATACGCATCATTTAACTTGAACAGTACCAATAGCTTTACAGTAAAAATATTTTACAATGATGAGGAAGAGAAACTACGGACATTGCTTCATGAACACGGGATAGGAATAAACAGTTCATATAGAGAAAATGGAAAATTCATAAAAAGCTGCTGTTACGATATAGCGTTTGAAGACAGCAGGTCCCTGGATGAGGTTAATGCAAAACTCTGGGATGATGGTAGTGGAAGATTGTACAGTGCAGGAAAATCACTCCTTGTATACAAAGGTGTCGGGTATCCGGATGCAGTCGGCGAGGAATATGATTTAAGTGAAAAAGAGGCAGATATGTGGCTGGCCCATACCAGGCAGCCCACAAATTCTCCAGGATATTTGCCTTACTGGTCACATCCTTTTTCCACATTTAATATTGCTATAGTGCACAATGGTGATATAAGTTCATTCGGAGCCAACAGGGAGTACCTGAAATCAAAGGGAGTAACAAGTTTTGTGGGTACTGACAGTGAGGTGATAGCCCACATTTTTAAAGAATTAATCGGAGAATATGATCTCATTACTGCATTGAAAATAATGTCAGGAAATATTAATGACCCAGAGATTGCGTATAAAACAAGGGGATGTGTGCTGGATGGACCCTATACACTTATAATAGGTTACGATGATGGCCAGGATATATACATGATTGCAATGGCGGACAGGACAAAGCTCAGGCCTGCCATACTCGGTGAGGACAGCAATAACATTTTCATAGCCAGTGAGGAAAGCCAGATAAGGATTATAAGCCCGAAGGCGAAAATATGGACTCTTGAACCTGGATCGTTTTTTATATCATCCGTAAAAAATGGAATAATAAGATATGGAAGAGAAAATTTTGAAAACAAAGAGATGGTATATAACATTGATGAACATGGAATTGATGCGGTAAATATAGAATATAATAAGCTAGATAGTGAAATAATTAAATCCAGGGATGATAGTGTGTACATAAATAATGTGGCTGGCCACAGGTATATAGGCATAACATTTCCAGAGAAACGCCGCAATGTTACATTGTACGGTAACGCAGGTAATTGCCTCATGAACCTTAATGAGAATAATAGTGTAACAGTAAGAGGAAACGTAGCAGATGATTGCTGCGACTCCATGAGTGGAGGTATACTGAAAATATTCGGAGACTCTGGAGATGTGCTCGGACAGGCCCTGAGTGGTGGGCAAATATACATAGATGGAAATGTGGGAAATAGATCATGCATCCAGATGAGGGAGTATGGAAGTTCTATTCCAATTGTTGTGGTAAATGGAAAATTTGATGACTATCTAGGAGAATATATGGCAGGCGGTATAATTTTAGTATTATCTAATAGCAGGAGAAATTTTGGAAAGTATATAGGATCCGGTATGCTGGGTGGCAGAATATTTATCAGGGGGAGGGTTAAAAGCCAGAATATAGGAGTGCAGCCATCAAATCCGATCAAAGCAGGGATGTTAAAATCACTGAAAATTGCCGGCATAATTGAAAAATCCCAGTACATTAAAATGATGAGAAAAAACTTTATCGATATAATCAGAGAGTTACCAGAAGATGCACAGGTTTATGCCAGAAAATATTATTCCGGACATCAAATACCTGATTATGAATATAGAAATCTTTCTTCTGACGAAAAACACAATTTAAAATCTATTATATACAACTTTGATAGAGAAATGGGTAAAAACAGCTCAAAATATCTTAATGACAAATTCACCGTTATCTATCCCAGAAAAATGTAATTGCTGGAAGATAAAAACTATCTAATTTCTTTTAGCATAACTTGAAATTTTAGTTATTTTAAAAATAAGTCGTTTTTACAATTTTGTATCTATTTTTGAGGACCAAGAAGATCATCATCCTTCCAGTATTTCCTATAGATTATGGCCATTGATATTAGCACAGGTATTGTTAACAGTGCAAATGTTTTTTCAAAGCCTATATAGGGAATTATTGCCGCAAATATTAATGGTATTACCATGAAGAGACTCATATTATAAGAATAATAATAAGAATTCACTGCGTTCCTTTCTTCAATAGTTGACCCCCTTGAAATTTCTACTGTCGATACAGGGAATATTGATCCATGTGGAATTCCCAGCAGCATCATCACGGCAACAAAAGCTATGTAATTTGGCAGAAAGGGAAACATTACAAGTGCAAAAACGGTTATTACAGGGGCAAATATAAGCGGTATTCTGAGATTTTTAAATGGCCTGATACTAATATACATTCTGGTTACCATGGAGACAGCAAAGAAGAAAACAAACGGTAAATATGCCATATAGCTGCTGACATGGAATCTTGTCTCAGCAAATATTGCAAGAAAAACTGTCAGGGCGGCAAATGGAACGTTATATGTGGTAATTGTGAGTATGGAAGAAATAAATCCCTTATTTTTTCTAATGAATCTACCATGCGTCTCTTTTTTATTTTCCGGGAATTCCATGAAGAATGATGTAACTATACCTATAAGGCCCAGAGGTGCGAAGAATAAAAATAATGTTCTGTAACTTATTATCGTTAATAGATAGGTTTCAAGACTTGGCCCGAACACCAGACTGAAACTCAGTCCCACTGAATATATTCCCAGAAGCCTCTCTCTGCCTGTTTTATCAGGATACAACGTAGCAGATGTTACAATGTTAGGCAATATTATGCCGTATGCCAATCCTATTACAAATGATATTATGAATACGCTTATATCCCCGGAAAAATAATAGGATATCATCAGTCCAGTTAATGCAAAATTTGTTGCTATAAACATTCTCTTCCTCAAAACGGAGCCCATGAGTGGATTGATGAAAGAAGTAGCAAGAACAGTTCCCAGATATATTATTGCTGTAACCAGTGCCGTTCCTATATACGAAAAATTCAGAATATATTTTGAGTACAAGGGAACCGTGGTAACAACCATATTGTTCGTGCTTCGCATTGATATTGCCATGAGAATCAAAATTACAGAATAGAGGATAAACAACCTTTTGCCGGGAACCTGTTTGTTCATAAAAGTTCAGTGCACAATTTTATAAAGTCCTTGGGTTTAAACGCAAAATTTAACTTTAAAAGCAGGAGGTCTGCCCTTATTTTTGAAATGCCTGCTATAAAATTTTCACATTTTTTTGAATTCAGGCTTTATCAACAATTTTCTGAATCCGTACAGTATATCGCTATCGATCCTGTCCACAGGTTTTGGAGTTTCAACATCATAAGAAACTATATTTCTTGAAAACTCTTCCAGTGCAATCTGGGCTTCAAGTCTAGCAAGAGATGCGCCCAGGCAGAAATGTATTCCCTGTCCGAAGGCCATATGCCTTTTTGTTGCCCGGTAAGGATCGAAAATTTCGCCTCTTTGGAATATACTTTCATCCCTGTTGGCAGAACCAAGATAAAGATTTAGTATATCATCCTTCAAAATTTCGATTCCATTTAGTTCTGTATCAACCTTTGCATAACGCCTGGTTGACTGGACAGGTGACCTGTATCTGAGTGTTTCCTCAACAACGGATGGTATAATGCTAGGATTATTCCTGATGTTACTGTACATTCCAGTGGATTCATGGATCGACAGAAAAGCATTTGTAATCAGATTTGTGGTAGTTTCATTTCCTGCCACAAGTAAAAGTATGGCAAAGCCTGCTATTTCTCTATCCGAGAGCTGTCTGCCTTCTATCTCGACTCGTGAAAGCCTGCTTATAAGATTATTTCTCCGTCCCTCCCTGTCAATCTTTCCGTAGAAATAATCTGCCATCTCATATTGAGTTTCAATATCAGGTTCTCTTCCCAGTGATGTGGCCAGTTTATCAGACCATTCCCTGAAAAAGTTTGAATCTGATTCTGGAACACCGAGCATTTCAGAAATAACAGTAATTGGCAGCAAATAGGAAAACTCTGTTACAGCATCCTGCCATTCCATATCTTTCATATTTTCAACTAGTCTGGATGCTATTTTTCTTATTTTTCCCCTGTATGGTTCTATTGTTGCAGGGGTGAAAGCATCGCTTACTAGATTTCTCAGGATAGTATGTATAGGCGGGTCCAGTATAAGTATGCTCGGGCTTGTTTTCTGGTTCATCATTTCTGCCAGTTCTCCGCCTAAAAGATCCCTGAACTGGGAAGAATAAACATAGTAATTTGATAGTACTTCAGAGATATCCATATATTTGAAGACGTGAATTGTATTTCCGGATCTAATTATGGGTGATTCTTTCCTCATTTTTTTATACCATTCAAAAGGCTCATCAGTATAATCCGGTATATCCATTAATTAAGATATTCAGGATGTATATTAGATTTATTGATATTACTTAGGAACACAAACCCTATTTTTTCAATCAATAAAAATAAAAAGGATTGTATTATTCCCTTCTTAGATGATTCAGAAATATAGAAATGGCAAAGCGACATACAATGATGATTTTGACTATATATTGATATCAAACGTCAAAATAGAGGATGAAAAACGTGATGCCATTGTCAGTTCAGCCTATTCTGACAATAATGATTTTATATTACTTTTTGGAAAACAGGGGGTACTGGTATTCATCTATGGAATTCTCATAAAATTATCGTTATCTATAAAAAGGGGTAAGATACTTCCATTTGGAACTATTTATTCCAAAAATGCCTATGATTATCTGCTGTCAAAGAATATGACACCAGAGCAGGGAAAAAATATGATTCTAGGGAATGCAATGCTTTTGAAAAATAGGAGCTTTCAGTATAATATCGTGAATACAGGTATAAAATGCAGTGAAACAATTACATTCAGAGATTTTCTGGACCTTACAATTAAAAGGGGAAATATGTTCAAATATATTATTGTGGGCATATCGGGCGTTGTGGTTAACGAGGTTATACTCCTGATGTTGCATAGCGTTCTGGGCAGGGATTTGAGTATCCTTCCGGCAATTGAAATATCCATTATCTGGAACTTCGTACTTAATAACAGGTACACATTCCGGGGAAGGGGCCATTTCTATATGAGACTCGCAAAGTACAACGCCTTTAATCTAATAGGTTTCGGTGCAAATCTGGGGGTTTATTATTCTGCCATATTTTATAAAACAAACATATATGTAGCCGATTTCCTTGGCATACTTGTTGCGTTTATAATTACTTATACAACTGCAACTTTAATTGTGTGGTAGTATGGAAAAAGAAGGGGAGGACAGGCTTCAACGGATAATAATGAATGAGATTGCCACTGTTCTAATCATGGGTGCTTTCATTTCGTACGGTCTCTTCGGGTATCTCAATATATATGCCATAGTTCTGGAGACTGTGCTGCTATTAATTTCTGCTGTCATTCTGGTAATATCAAATTTGAACGGATACATCAAATTCGGTAATGTGTACCTGCAGACATTCGTTTACTCCTTGATGCTTCTCATTGACATGACTATAGATATGGTAGTAGCAGATATGATTTTAAAAATCATGCTTTTGATACTTGCCACCACATCATTGCTTCTTGTTTCCTACAAATTTTATAAAAATCCATCTATGTATGATTTTCTCAGGGGGAAAACTGCCATTTCCAGACCGGCATATATCATAATAGCCATAATATTTCTTATAACAGTGTCTGTAATTTCTGTAATATTTGTATTTGAACCAACAGATGAATTCCTAATAGACCTCTATTCTGCCATGAAATTCCTTGAGGGCTTCAATCCATATAATCCGGCAGTAACTGCAGACGTATTCTCCTATTTTAAAACCTTTAATCTTGATCTGAACGTCACCCCAACTATGTCAGGAAAAGATATCACATTGCTCGGATACCCGGCCCTGGCATTTCTTATCTATATACCATATGTCTATGCTGGAAAATTTGCAAATTTAATAATATCTATAATATCATTCATTCCTTTTATATTTATATATCAGAAATTCAGGGATAAGAAGATTGCGTTGTATGCCATGCTTTCTATTTTGCTCAATGTTATATTCATTTACAGCGCGGCATTCTCCCTTGTAGGACTTGTATGGGTTGTATTCCTTATGGCTTCATATTACTTCAGAGAAAAACCAGTTTACTCCGGATTATTCTTCGGGCTCTCATTATCCGCAAAGCAGTTCCCTGCCTTCATATTCCCTTTCATGTTCTACATGATTTATAGAGAAAGGGGATTAAGAGAAGCGTTTAAGTGGACGCTCTCTGCATTTATACTGATCATGGCAATAAATGGTTATTTCATTTTAAGATCTCCGGTGTTATATTTCAGGAACATATTGTCATCCGAAACCATGGATTTAATCGGGATAGGCTTCGGGCCATCACAGCTCTCCTTCCTGAATTTTGTTCATTTGCCTGCTGGATTTTTTACAGCAATTCTGGTGATTTCATTCCTCTTCTTCCTCGCAATGTATGTCATACATTATGACACATTGAAATTCACCCTATTCGTTTTTCCATTATTTATTATGATATTCAACTACAGGCTCCTTATCACATATGTGGCATTCTGGCCTATCATATCTGTGCTCTCCATAGAGGACATAGATTATAAACGGAAGCTTGCCATAGACAAAAAGGCATTGAAACGTTATGCTGCATACGCTGTAGCAATATTAATAGCTGTCATGGTTATAGGTGCCTATTATAATGACACCACACACGATACAGTAAAAATAGATTCCGTATATATGATTGTAAGCCATGGAAATGCTAGTGCAATAATGGTAAACGTAACATACACTGGCGCTGAGCCTGAAGCCATTTACTTCAGGGGAATAATAAATGAAACAAATTATAATGGACTTCTTTTCAACTACTCGGGAAATATAATAAAAGATGGAACATCCAGTATCATGCTTTACCCTGTTCGTGGGGAAACAATTCCGGATAATATAACGCTGGATTTAATAGCATACAATGGTACTGTACAGGGGTCTGCCGCATACAGGATAATAGATTGGAATGTCAGAACTTACCATGATTTGCTATATAATCCTCCGCAAAATAGGTTATCACTAAGTCAGAGCCTGCCCTGAATAAGGATGTTAATGCCTCAACTGCAGTGTCAGGGGCCAGAAGCCCAGATGATATTGCATTTTTGATCATACTGTACTCACCACTGACCATATATGTTGCAAGAGGCATATTATAATATTCCTTTGCTCTGTAAATCATGTCAAGGTAGAATAATGCTGGTTTTACCATTATAACATCTGCTCCCTCCTGTACATCCAGACCTATCTCTCTCATGGCCTCATCGCCGTTATGGTAATCCATCTGGTAGCTCTTCCTGTCCCCGAACTGGGGAGTCGAATCTGCTGCATCCCTGAATGGACCGTAAAGATTTGATGCGAATTTTGAGCTGTATGCCATGATCAGTGTATTGATAAATCCTTCATTATCCAGGGCATTCCTTATGGCACCAACCTGCCCATCCATCATCCCCGATGGCGCCACCATATCCACTCCCGCATCTGCATAGCTAACTGCTTCCTTTCCATAAATTTCAAGGGTTTTATCGTTATTTACATAGGCATTCTCTATTACACCGCAGTGGCCTGTATCTGTATACTCGCAGAGGCAGAGGTCCGCTATAGTATTCAGTGACGTGTTTTTCTTTGCCGATGCAATAGCTCTCTGTACTATGCCATTTTTATCGTATGAAGAAGTACCGCAGGAATCCTTTTTGGCCGGTATTCCAAAAATTATGATGTTCTTGACACCGATTTCTTCCAGATGCATTATATACTTTTCATATTCAGAAAGCGAGTAACGGTAAATGCCTGGCATGGATTTAATAGCCGTTTTGCTTTTCTCGGTTTCATCAACAAAGACCGGCATTATGAGCTTATCAGGATTTATGCTGGTCTCCCTGAACATATTTCTGATATTGCCGTTTAATCTGTATCTTCTTAATCTTTCAACAGGGAACATACCCCAATTATCATTTCAGGCTAATTAAATATTTTCAGTTCAAAGTTTTCCATGGGATTTCAGGTACCTGGAATAAAAATCCGGGTATTCTTCATATTCTATATCGTCAAAATCGCCTGCTTCCATGAATCCCTTTAGTCTTAGGATGCATGAATCACATTTTCCGCATGCATTCTCCCTTCCATTGTAGCATGACCACGTAAGACCATATGGGACCCCTAATTTTCTGCCAAGCTTTACTATATCACCCTTTGTAAGATACTGTAATGGAACATTGATTTTAAATCCATTTTCTATTCCATATTCGGTGCCGAGATTTAGTGTTTTTTCCATGGCATTGTAAAATTCCGGCCTGCAGTCAGGATATCCAGAATAATCTATGGCATTGGCTCCTATGAAGATGGTGCCTGCCCCTATAACCTCCCCGTAAGCTGCCGCCAGTGAGATGAATATGGTATTCCTTGCTGGCACATAGGTTACAGGTACACTGCCGGATATTGAATCGAGGCCACGCTCAGGAACCTCGATGTTATCTGTGAGTGCTGAACCTCCTATTTGCCTGAGATTTATATTAATCTTCTTTAGCTCAAGGCCGTAATAACTGCATATTTTTTCTGAACTCTGGATTTCTCTAATATGCCTCTGACCGTATTCAAAGCTCAGTGGAAATATGGTATATCCCTGATCCAGTGCATAGGCAAGAACTGTTGGAGAATCCAGTCCCCCGGATATCAAAACCACCGCCCGTTTATCATCCATAGTACCTTATGTTTAGGAACTATTATAATTTATACAGAGGTTTTTTCCCCTCCAGTACATTAAAGAGATTTGTTACTGCAGTTTCTGCCATTTTATCCCGGGTTTCATATGTTGCGCTTCCCAGATGCGGTGTAAGTACGGCATTTTCCATTGATGTAAGTGGATTGCTTTTATTTACAGGCTCATTCTCAAATACATCCAGTGCAGCGCCCCTGATCATGTGATTTTCCATTGCCCTTATAAGGTCTTTTTCATTGACAACCTTTCCTCTTGTACCGTTTATAAGAAATGCCGATTTTTTCATTCTTGAAATTCTTTCATAGTTCATGAAGTGGAATGTTTCATTATTGAGATCAAGGGCTATTACAACAAAATCTGATTCGGAAAGGAGATAATCCAGATCGACGTAATCTGCATCAACATTATGTATGTTCCTGCTGTAATAGATTGCTTTCATATCAAATCCAGTGGAGCGTTTAAGCACAGCCTTTCCTATGCGACCCATGCCTATTATTCCGAGTGTTTTTCCATAAACCTCAGATCCAAGCATGAATCCCGGTTTCCACCCGGACTGCCATCCATTATGCCTAATTAAATTGTCACCGGAAACTATATTTCTTGCCGCTGCAAGCATTATTCCGAATATCAGGTCAGCAGTAGCCTCAGTGAGCACCTCCGGCGTATAGGTTACAGTGATTCCTCTGGATTTTGCATAATCAACATCTATATGGTCAAATCCCACACTGTATGTGCTTATAACCTTCAATTTAATTCCACGGTCAATTATTTCCCTGTTAATCTTCTCGTTAAGAGTTACGAGTATTCCATCTGCATCTCCTATATTGGAAAGGAGCCACTGCCGGATATCTCCATTCCCGGAAAAAATCTGTATATCAAAATTTTCATGACCATTTAAATAATTTCCGGGGAGTTGCCGGGTAACAAGAATTTTTGTCATGAATTATTATTATAATTTGCCTAAAGAATTTTGCCCATATACTTTAATTGATTTAACTTGTTGACCGTAAGTATTAATTATATAGAATATATTGGGTTTATTGAATTGAGTATTATTACATCCATTACGGTCAGCCTGATAAAATTCGTTGAGGTGTTAAT
>JAKAAA010000014.1 GCA_021797295.1 Thermoplasmata archaeon | reverse complement strand
TTTCTCTTGTGGGGTTGGGTCACATAGGAAAGGCAGTAGTTGGCATTTTAAATGAAAATCATGAATATTTTAAGTCTAAATTCAATGCAGATATAAGGATAATATCTGTATCAGATTCTAAAAATACTGTATATAATAAAAACGGTTTAAATTTGGACAAGGTGCTCATGTACAAGGAAAGAAAGGAACTGGACGAGGTCGCTGATCTAATCAAGCCCGAGGAAATATACTCTATAAATTCTGATATCATAGTAGATATGTCACCTGCAACCAAAGATGGAGTAGCAGGAATGAAGATGTATAAAAATTCATTTGAGGCGGGCAAGCACATAGTAACTTCAAATAAAGCACCGCTGGCACTCCACTGGAAGGAAATCATGGAATCATCTGTTAAATACAAGAGAAAAATATTATATGAATCTTCTGTTGGAGGCGGTGTTCCACTTTTCAACCTCAATAAGTATTCATTGAGATCATCAAAACTTTTGGAATTCAGAGGTCAGGTAAGTTCCACTATAAATTTCGTGTTGAATCAAATGATCGCTGGAGTTGATTTTCAGGAGGCTGTAAAAACAGCGCAGCATATGGGTATCGCTGAAACAGATTACCGTGACGATACAAATGGCCTGGACGGTGCAAGAAAGACAGTTATAATTGCCAACGCACTTCTCGGAAAGAATTATACCCTGAAAGATGTTACATACGAGGGCATAGATGATATTAAGGATATTAATTATATGAAGAATTCCGGCGAAGTTTACCGTGTACTTTCACATATCGCCGGTGGTACAGAACCCACTGTAGAATCAAAAATATTTTCCATAAAACAGGGGGATCCCGTAGCTTCTATGGATTCACTGTCCATGGGATATCTCGAAAAGACAGATAATAACGATGACCTGACTGTTTTCGAAAAGCATGATGGTCCACTGGAAACAGCAGCACAGGTCGTTAACGATATTCTTCTTTTATCGTGATTTCATATTATCACTGGAAGTGCAACCAGAATTCCGGTTATAAAGAAGAATATAAACCATATAATTACCTCAACTATTGCAAGAATAAGGCTTCTGCCTATGCTGATTTCATAGATAAGGCTATATACATAGAGAAGAATCACTAGGGTTATCAGAAAGGCAAGAAGGCTTCCCAGGGCGGCCAGAGGTGCAAATGCGAAGTGAAGACCGAATGAGAAGAATATAATTATTATTGGAGTAAGCAGTGTTACAACAATGGCATTCCCGAAGCTTGCAGTGGATTTATTGACAACAATGAGAGAGGCTGAATAAGCAGGTATTGAAATTATTACGATAGCTATCAGCAATGCAATTATATCAAACAGCAACGACATAATATTTTATGTAAAATGAAGTTATTAATATTTTTCATATATTCCACTATCTGAAATATTGCATGGGTCTTGGTATCTTAACCGTGGCAGGAAACCAATGTATAAACAATAATATAATATACTGTAATTATAATTTATGAAAGTTGGAATAATAGGTGCAGGCACAGTTGGAAAATCCATAGCAGAGGGCATAAAGAATGATTTCAGCATATCCCTGAGTTCAGGTTCATTTGAAAAATTAAAAAAATGGAACAACGAAAGGTTTCAAATTTTTGATAATAATGTTGACAACGCAAAGAATGCAGATATAATTCTTCTAACCATAAAACCGGGTATATCAGATTCTGTAATGGAGGAAATCCGCACAGCGTGCAAAAATAAGCTTGTAATATCATTCATGGCCGGTGTGACACTGGATCATATGCAGGAAAAGTTAAAGGAATCACATATTGCCAGGGCAATGCCCAGTATACCCATGCTTGTACAGAAATCTGTTACTGCATACAGTTGCAAAAATCTAGATTATAAAGAGATCGAACTGTTGAAAAAAATCCTTGCAGGATTCGGATCCTATGTGAAAGTTGAAGAGTCCAATATGGACGCTGTTACAGGTTTGAGCGGCAGCGGCCCTGCTTTTGTTGCAATCATGGCCGATTCCATGATAAATGCAGGAATACTGGCAGGAATACCCAGAAAGCAGGCAACAGATCTTGTAATTGATACCTTCATAAATACAATGCAGCTCATGAGGGAAAAGGGAATATCTGCATCTGATCTACGGGATGAAGTTATGACTCCTGGCGGCACAACAGTTACAGGTATATACGAAATGGAAAAAGCCAACGTCAGAACTGCCATAGCAAATGCAGTACTTGGTTCATACAGAAAGGCTCAGGAAATTGGCAGGAAAAACTAAAACTAAATGAATGGATTCTACCCTTAGTTAATTCACTCTACTTAAAATTCTAAAATTTTATGGTAAATAATTTTTAAATTTAAAAAAATAAAATACTCACATATCTTCCTGACCGAAAGCCATTACCAGCAGTACAAAACCGACAAAAGTAAAGAAAAATGATATCCAGCTGGAAAGCTGGTGTGGTCCTATTTGGGCATTAATAGTCGGAAATGCACTGTAATCCAAAAATGTAGGTATTGAAATTATCAGAAATATAATTCCGGTTACCATCATATACTTCGAACTTTTTCTCATTTTATCAAATTTTTCTGTCATCATATTAAAGCCACCCCTATAACAGCAAATGTAAACACATACAGAAGTATTGGGGCAATTACTGTTCTCGACGAGATTTTACCATTTCTGGATCTGTTGTGCCCAAGAGAAATCGCATACAGTATAATTGATATTATAACAAGTACAAGTGTTATTACAAGCAATCCTTCTTCATAGACGGCAAAGTTTCCGAATACTGGTGATACCATTTTTGATGGAACTTCATGGTACATCGCACCTATGGGTTTGATTAATACCGCATACAGAATAAACGGAACACTTCCAAACAGGTAAATTATCATCGAATAATAATATAAATATATAGATTTTTTATCCATTTTAAACCCTCGCCTTTATTGTTCTCTGCAGCATTAAAAATATAATAGCTGCGAACATGAATAAATTAATTACAAGCACTACTGCCCAGAGGCTTTCATATTTAAATGGATACTCCTGGGTAATATACCACATGATAGGGTCTACAACAACAAGCTGCAGTATGCCTATCAGATAAACAATATTAGTTACTTTCATTTACCTCACCATCCCTTTTTGCGAATCTCATGGCATATACTGTTATGAAGGAAATGAAGGTTATAGACCACCATAGATACATTGTCATTAGCCTGGTTTGGCTAAGCCCTGGTTGCGAATAGCCCCATACCGTCATGACTGCCAGTCCGATTAGCATAAATATTCCGAATGCAGTGATCCATGGCCTTTCCAGTACACCCTTATTGTGGTATCTGTCTATAAATGGTAGTATCAGTATGAATACCAGCATGCCTATTATCAGAGGAACTCCTCCTGTGCTCAAACCGTAACCTGCCACATCCATTAATTTGTAAACAGGTGTGATATACCAGTCAGGAACCGGGAATGTCCCATAAGCAAGAGAACCGTATGCAAGTGTTAGCTGTTGTGGGAATGCAGCTGAAATTAATAGTATTATTCCAACCATTACAATTCCAGAAAACATTGCATAGAGTAGGTTTGTGGGGAACCATGGTATCATCTCTCCCTTCTTTGGTTTCTCACTTGCAAGTCCGGATCTCTCAAATAGCATGAAATGTACTGCGAACAGCGCAAGCATCAAGATTGAAAACACCGCAACGTGAAGCGCTAACAGATGGGAAAAAGTGGCTGTTGTTGTTCCATTTCCTATCAGTATTGCCTCGAGCCAGTTTATGAATGCTCCCGGAAGTATTCTGCCCAGTACGCTTCTCTGCATAAACAGTAAACCGATATGCACGGCTGCCATTGCTATTGCAGTGTTTGCAAGCATGTATCCCAGTATGGCCGTAAATATTGTGAGCAGGAATAAAACAACTCCAATAATCCACTGTAGCCATCTCCATTTTCCCTTATATGAACCAACAAACCACTGCCTCATCATATGGAAATAAACAAGTCCGATCATGGCATATGCCATGTAAAGATGTGATGTTAATATTATATGCCCAAACGGAACATCGGATATGATATACTCTGTAGAATGATATGGGTCAACCTGGCTGTAGTAAAAGAACAGGACTATTCCAGAAACTATCTGGTAAATAAGTGCTGTTGCAACCCACGCACCTGTCCATTCATCTATCTTGTAACCTCTTTTTGTTACTGATTTAAATCCTAAAGTATAAGAACCATCTGGAAGTTCCTTCTCTTCCTTCATCAGATCGGTTATGTTATAATTATTTGTTTCTGCCTTTTCCATCTAATTCACCTATGAGCTCCCGCTGGAGCTATTTCCTGAAAAGCTTCCTTTCCAGTTTAAATTATTAGCGCTATCGTTTTGGTTACTGACTACTGTAGTCCTATATAATATGATACCACTGCTGTTGCTATTTAATCCCAAAGATGAAGTGCCCAGGCTTTTATAATTAGAAGAGCTGGTATTATTTACCTCTCCCGTATACATTGTTGATGGATAACTAGTGGGGGTTCTGGAAGTCCTTATTGCAGTGCCGCCTGTTAGATCTTCTATTTTAACCTGCGAACCATAAGTTTCACCTCCAGGGAATTTCAGATGTGTTCTAATAACAGCATTGCTTGAATTAATACCATATGCGTATATATTGCCACCTCCATTGGATCCATTACTGTCTGTTGCCAGCATAATCTGTGGCAGGGAATGATTTGCAGGGCTGGATGCAGGACCGTTATTGTAAAGGTTTCTTCCTCCCCATACCGGATTGTACTGGCTTCCGTGGCACTTGCAGTATATCAAACCGTAATCCGGCCACTGTGCCGGTGTACCCGGCGCGTCAGGCTTGTATCCAATCAGCTTTGACTCAAACGGTATGCTCTTTCCAGGGTGGTAATCCAGAAATGGCGGAACACATCCAAGATGCTGGCATATTCCACTCAGGGCAAGGATTGAATAGTTGTTGCTTGTACCTTGGTAGTCATGTACATAAATTATACCGTCCATGGGTGCCGTTGAAGATGGAGACACAGGATTAAATCCAGATGAAGGGGATGTATTGGGCGTTGTGACCTTAACATTCTTCAGAACAACTAAAAATGTCGGCTCGTCCTGCAAGGGATAATTGAAAACAAGTATCGGCGTACTTGTTGAATTCGGGGTAGCCGCTGCATATTCTATAACATCACTTATTGTAATCCTATTTCCACTGGGGTCTTCCAGAACAGCCAAAGGAAAATTATCCATCACAGGAACACTGCGATCACTTGGTACTACGTAACGTTCCATAGATAATCCTCCAACCATCAGTGCTGCTATTGAAAGGCCTGCTCCCTTCAGAAAAGCCCTTTTCTCGGGCTCAGGAATATAGTTCTTATCATTGGCCATGAATGATGAATTATAATATATCTAAATGTTTACTTAATTCCCTGAATATGTTCAATAAAAACAAAACATATTTTTAATTCCAAGTTAATTATGAAAAAGTGATAGTTAATGTTTGACTCGTATATGGATATACTGATAATTGCGGTTGTTGCGCTGATCATATTCGGCGGAACAAAGAAGATACCGGAAATGGCAAGAAATTTGGGAAAGGCAACTGGAGAATTCAAGAGGGGCCAGATGGAAATTGAAAATGAGTTGAAAAACGGGACAAGCACTGCACAGGCAAACAAAGGTCAGATAAATTACATGAAAATTGCCGAAGATCTGAATATAGATATAAAAGACAAGACAATAGACCAGATAATAAGTGAAATCAATGAAAAACTGGGCAGCTCCGCAAAGCCTGTAGAAGGGGCAGTAGAAACCAAGCAAAACTAATATGGAAAACGAATTATTGAACTATCTGGTTAAATATTCTGATGAAATTAGGTACAGGGCTATCAGGATACTGGCAGTTTTCGCTGCTTTTTTTGGGATTTTCGTAATTTTCAAGATACAGTATATTTCTATATTCGGTCAGAGATTCCTTTTTCTGTATCCGGATCCACTGGATAATGTGGGAGCCCAGGTATTATACCTTTTAAAATCCCATGATCTTACATCTAATACAACACTCCTCGTATTGAAGCCGGTTGATGGTGTAATGGCTGATTTTTATACATGTATGGCCATTTCCCTTATAATTTCCATGCCGGTTATAATCTATGAAGTTTCAAAGTTTATTGATCCGGCGCTTAAAAACAGTGAAAAGGAGCTTTTAAGATCAATAATAATACCTGCATCCCTGCTCTTCTTTGCTGGGGCATTTGTGGGCATTTATTTCATTGCCCCTGTCCTGTTCAGAATTTTTGCAGATTTTGATATAGGTGTGGGTGCAGATGTAACTATGGGAATATCCAGTTTTGTTTCTTTCATATTCATGTATACCATAGCTTTCGGGCTTTCCTTCGAAATACCTGTGTTTATGGTTGGCCTGAGCAGGTTCGGCATAGTCACAGCGGATACATGGAAAAAGAACTGGAGATATGCAGTTATAGGTGCACTGGTTTATGGCATGATATTCTCACCGGGCGTTACTGGATTCACCATGGTTGTAATAGCCATACCCATGATTGCCCTATATTTTGCAGGAATACATTTCTCCATTAAAGCGGAGAAAAAATTCGAGGCAGAAAATACCTATTCAAACAGTGCCGATCAGTGATAGACCCTTAATTTCAAATTTTCCTCCAATTTTATATTTTATTTTTATCGTCTGCCTTTCCCTATTAATAGAATTATATACTTCCTGCTGTATCTCAATCTGTAAAGGATTCTCTATTCTATAATCACTGCTTTGACTAAAATGATCGATGATGGTGCATACAGGTTTTTTAATTAGGGGGCACATTTTATCAGTGCACGGGCCCTGTATTGTGGTAACTGATATTGATAGAACTCTATTTCCTATTAGGTTAAACTCTTTGTCTCCGATTTCGATTGAACCATTACCCACCTGTATTTTCATAAGAGATTATCCATATGTATTATTAAAGTGTTATTATGTGCATTATGTTAAATTTGAATCAATAAAATATAGCAATATGATTTTATATTATTTAATAATAATGGAATATGCAAGATAAAATAACCTACAACGAATCAAAAGTTCTGAGGCTTTTAATGGAGGACTCACGAATGCCAGTTCTTGATATTTCCAGAAAACTCGGGCTCAACAGGAATACTGTATCAAACATTATTAAAAAATTGAACAACAGCATCATAGAAAGATACACACTGGAAACAAGAGAACCTGAGGATAGCCTTTACATAATTATGGAGACAGATGACATAAATTCCGTGGATAAGGATAAAGTTATAGAATATTTCGAGCTGGCAAACGGCCACTATACTGTTATAATGAACAGGGAAGCAATTGGAGCTAGTATAAGTTATAAACAGGTTGATTTAGCACATCACAGAGTTATCAACAAAATTCCACCAACAATAGATCTTTACTGCGATTACTGTGGAGGTATAATAGCTGGGAAACCCCTGAAATATGATACTGTGGAGGGAACATTATATTTCTGCTGCAACACCTGCAAGGGTGATTATGCAAATAGAGAAAACACAGAAAAACACATAAAAAAATAGGCATTCTGCCCTGTAAACATATAAATAGACTTTATCAATTCTAAATTATGGCAACAGACCCAGTTTGTGGAATGAAAGGAAAGAAAGAGATATCCAGTGAGTATAATGGAAAAACATATTATTTCTGCAGGGAGGGATGCAAGGAAGAATTCGAGAAAAATCCTTTAAAATATATCAGGTGAATAAATGGCTGTGGATCCTGTTTGCGGTATGTATGTGTCCGAGGATTCTACAATATATTCGGATAGAGACGGAGTCAGGTATTACTTCTGTTCCCAGGGTTGCAAGGAAAAATTTGACAAACCAGAGGAAGAAGATAATGCTCTAAAGACCAAACTTATTATTGCATGGCCATTTTCCCTGGCAGTTATTTTTATCGACTATCTTCTGGTTTTTCCGTTCAAAAATTTTGTTCTGCTTATCCTTGCCCTGCCGGTTCAGTTTTATGTGGGACTGGGCTTTTACCGTGGCGCCTATGAAGCCATAAAGGATAAAATGGGCAATATGGATTTACTGATATCGCTGGGAACCCTGACAGCATTCTTCTTTTCCCTAATAGTAACAGTTGATCCGGATTTGTTTCCTGTACACTACACCTATTACGATGCATCTGTTTTTATAATAACGCTGATTCTTACAGGAAGCTATATAGAATCACTGACTAAGAAAAAGGCAAATTCTTCTGCAACAACTCTCTTATCCCTGCTGCCTGATAAGGTGCACATACTGAAAAATGGGAAAGTTGTTGATTCTCCCATAGAATCAATGGTACCTGGAGATACTATACAGGTAAGGCCCGGTGAAAACATACCCGCGGATGGTACCGTAATAGATGGATCCTCCGAGGTTGATGAGTCCATGGTTACCGGTGAAGGTGATCCGGTTCTCAAGAACAGTGGGTCCGATGTAATCTCCGGAACAGTTAACCTGAACGGGATTATCACGGTTTCGGTGAAAGAAACGGGAAGCAATTCTACTGTAAATAAAATTTATTCAATGATACAGATGGCATCCATGGGGCGTGCAAAAATCCAGAAAATATCTGATATATTCTCATCGTACTTTGTGCCCATAGTTCTTGTTGCTGCAGGATCGTCAGCCATTTTCTGGTACTTTTATTTGGAGTCTGTGGGCGATCCCTTATATTTCATAATTTCTGTACTGGTGTTTGTTTCTGTGGTTGTCATAGCATGTCCCTGTGCAATAGGGCTTGCCGCACCTATTACTCTTCTTATCTCATCCAATGCCTCTTCCAGGGACGGGATACTGATCAAAAACTCCAGCTCCATGGACAGGCTCTCAAAAATAGATACAGTGATATTCGATAAGACAGGCACAATTACAGATAATACACCAAAAGTTACAAAGTTCAGTACCCGTGGTGATGAAAATCTGGCAGTTTCGCTTCTTTATTCGATCGAATCCTTATCAAATCATCCTGTTGCAGTGGCCATCAGATCATATCTCCAAAATAAAAACCCGGAAAAGGTTGAAATAACGGAATTCAAGGAAATTCCAGGAACAGGTGTAAGTGGTGTATATGATAGAAAAACTGTAGAGGTCAAGAGGTTGGAAGGGCACACATCATTGTTTCTGGATGGAGGAGAACTTGCCTCACTTGAGATTGAGCATTATATGAGAAAGGGGATAGAAGATGACGTGAAGAATCTTATCAGGAATAATATAAAGGTCATGATTGTCACAGGAGATACGGAAGAAAATACATCCGGAATTGCTCATGAACTGGGAATAACAGAATATTACTGTTCAATGAAACCTGATTCAAAGGCCGAAATTGTCAAAAAGGAACAGGGGAGTGGAAGATATGTTATGTTCGTCGGTGACGGTATAAACGATACAGTTGCAATGAAAACAGCCGATGTGGGCGTTGCCATGGCTTCAGGTTCAGACATAGCCAGTGCAACAGGCGATATCATACTTTTAAATAATGATCTTAAAAATATTATGAGAAGCATATACATAGGAAAATACACTATAAAAAAGATAAAGCAGAATGTGGGATGGGCCATAGGATATAATTCTGCACTTATTCCAGTCGCGGCAGGAGTCCTTGTACCCCTACTTGGCCTCGGTATTTATTATGTGCTGCCCATATTCGCAGCCCTTGCAATGGGGCTGAGTTCTACTACTGTAGTACTCAACTCACTCAGACTACGAACAAGGCTTTCAAGAAATGCTGATGCCATAACTCTTTAAAAATTTGATTTTAACAGAGTATTTGGAAAATTCGATAAATTTATAAGTATTTTCATAATAGATATAAATGGAATTGAGGGTTATAGGGATATCAGAGGGACGCAGAATACCAGATAAATTTACCTGTAGCGGAAAGGATTATTCTCCCAAGATAGAGATACACGATAGAAATGAAGAGGGTTATTATTTTATTGTTATGAACGATCCGGATGCTCCTTCAGGTCTGTTTACTCACTGGCTAATATATAATATACCGGCAGGAATCGTCATGCTGGATGAAAACATGGGAAATAAGGAAATAACGGATGAGGGTTATTATCAAGGCATGAACGATTTCGGCGAACTTGGATACAGGGGCCCATGTCCTCCAAGAGGGGATGGAGATCACAGGTACTTTATAAAAATTTATAGGATGAAAGAGGCCGTAAGCAGGAAAAAAATTGATGCTGAGAACTCGTATAAAATCCTGGATAAATTGACGCCTGAAGCAGAATTCTACGCAATTTACAGCAGGGAATAAACTTATTCCATGGCCTCCAGAGCGCCGACCAATTCGCTGTATGCCTCAGGAAAATCTTTGCCTGTTATGCATACCCTGAGATATGTTCCAGATATTCCAAAGTATCTGGCCGGTAACGCTATGATACCTTTATCTGCAAGTTTTTCACTGACAGATTCGGAATCTTCTTCCGTATATGCAGAATAATCAACAAATGAAACAGGTAATGCTAGTGGCTTTTTCCCACCGAAGAATTTTAATTTACCATTATCATTTAAAAGAATGCTATGGTTTTTCTCTATGATTTCCCTTACCTTTGATAATAATTCATCGTGCCTTTTTAAGACCTGATAGCCTGCGGAAATATTCAGAGCCGAAACATCTTCTGTAATTAACCCCTTGAAACCTTCTAACTCTTTTGCCTCCTCCCCTGAGGATGCGATAATATACCCGAGCCTCAGGTCTCCACCGCCGTAAACCTTAGTAAATGTGTTTACAATAAATCCATTTCTGTATGTATAATGATCCAGCGAATCGACGAATTCCATAAAGGTTTCATCTATTACAGCGGACGCATAATTTTCTGGCAGTTTGATCATTGTGCCGGTAGGATTGTTGGGGTTGCTGGCGGTAAATACCTCCTCTCCATTCTTGAAACCAATTATTTGAGGAGTTTTGTATATCATTTCATATTCAGGTTTATCCACCCTGAAGGAATGATATTTTTTAGCAAGATGATATACAACCATGGAAAATGCTTCTGTTGCACCATGGGTTATTACCACATCCTTTGAACTACAGCCATGGAGCCCGGCTATTTCCTCTTTTAGATCAATATCAGTTTTTATCGGTGAATTATTTAAATATTCCTTTACGTCAAAGACATTTGACATTCCACTGTGGCTGAGCTCATATTTGCCGTGATGGCTGTTAAGCCACTTTATTGTTTCACATTCCATGCATCTATATATCGTAATGGTTATTTTAATATGCTGTTCACCTTGATAATCTAAAAATTTGTACTGTAAAAATAGAATCAAGAATATATTAGTAAGTCGGTGCAATATCATATTATGGCAATAAGGAAATACACTTATTTTGGGTTAATATCAGGATTTATTTCTGCCATATTTGAGGCTATAATGTTTTATTCATATGACGCTGCATCTTCACTCTCACCAGGATATCAGTTTACAGCCATAGGGATCAGATTATTACATATCGCCGGAATATACGGAGAAATTTACGGATTATTACTGCATTTTCTGGTGGGTACAGTTGTCGGGTTCTTTGCGGCGCTTATTTCATATTATATCCCTCATTTGAGAATAAAATCAGTTTTAACAGGACTCGGTACAGGGATTCTTGCAGGTTTTCTAATACTGTTTGTTTTCAGCCTTCCCGTGAACATATTCCTACTTCAACTTTACATATACGAAAAATACTATGTTCCATCAACATTCTTCTATTACACCATGCACATATTTTACGGTGCTGTATGGGGAGTCTCTATGGGATTTTTGTACAGTAGAGATAAATAATATATCATTAAATTGTGAAGTTCAATTCTATTATAATCGAATGAATATATTTTTATCCTATCCTGTCATTATATGGCATGGATATCAACGAAAAAATTGCTGGAGAAATAACAATATCTGAAACTCCAGGGATAACCATAAAAAAATGGCGTGAGGAATTCGGTATTTCCCAGATGGAATTGTCAAAATTTATGGAGGTATCTCCATCGGTAATAAGTGATTATGAATCAGGAAGACGAAAATCACCCGGTGCAAATTCAATCAAAAAGATAGTGGATGCACTTATCAAAATCGACGAATCAAGAGGCGGTACTCTTTTAAGAAGATATAACAGCGGAATACCCTCAGATGCACTTCTGGATATAAAGGACTATGACCACGATATAGAATTGAGATATATAATGACAAAAATACGTGGTACAGCATGTTCTAAAGCAGACTTAAAGAGGAATATACGTGGATACACCATGATAGATGGAATTAAAGCAATATTAAAATTTTCATATGCAGAATACAGCAAATTATATGGATGGTCCAGTCAGAGAATTATTTTTATAACAGACGTATCATATGGCAGGAGTCCAATGATTGCGATCAGAGCACATCCCCTTAAACCGGCGGCAGTTGTGTATATTAAACCCGGAAATGTTGATGAGCTTGCAATAAAATTATCTGAAATTGAAAACATTCCATTGATTAGAACAGATATGGATTATAAAACAATATCATCCATTATGAATATTTTAAGATGAAAATATCTTGTTCAGGTACCATTCAACATTAAAGTGTATCAAATCTTCCATTTCCTGTCCGATACCAACGAAAAGTATGGGCTTTTTAATTCCTGCTGATATACTTATGATTGATCCTCCCTTAGCATCTGTATCCAGTTTTGTAACTATAATTCCGTCATAACTTATCTCTTTAGAAAATGTTGCAGCCTGCTCTATAACATCCTGACCTATCATGGCATCAAGCACGAGAACTGTCATATCTGGTTTTGCAACACGCTTTATTTTTTTCATTTCGTCAAGAAGATTCTTATTTGTCTGCATTCTTCCCGCTGAATCTATAAGCACAAAGTCCATTTTCCTTGCCCTAGCATGGTCTATGGCATCAAATGCAACTGAAGCAGGATCGCTTTTGAAATCGTGTTTTATTATTTCAACACCTACTTTGTTTGCTATTATTCCTAACTGGTCGATAGCTCCTGCCCTGAATGTATCAGATGCCGAAAGTACAACACTTTTACTATGTTCTTTCAGATAATATGCCAGTTTTCCGATTGTTGTGGTTTTCCCTGTCCCGTTTATTCCCAGAAACAGAATAACGTATGGCTTTTTATCAATATTTAAAAGGTCCACGGTCTCATTATTATTCTTATCGATCACATCCATGATGACTTTTTTTAATTCATCCTGAACAATTGAATAATCGACCTTTCTTTTGATTTTCCCGAGATTTGTTTTCAACTGTTCTATGATTTCCTCTGTTGCATCAAAACTTACATCGGATTCCAGCAATGTCTTCTGAATTGTATCTTCAAGGTCTATTCTGCGTATGACCTTTCCCTGATCAATAGTCTTGGCTTCAGGCACCGGTTTATTCTCCTGGACTTCTCTATCACCGTGCCCGGAGAATACATCTGAAAACTTTTTCTTCAGCTTGTCAAACATCAGTTAGCTCCTTCCTGGGATCTCTGCAATGAATACATCAGAGCATCGTAATTATTTTGCGCTGTCTGTTTCTGTTTAATCAGGTTATTATATGTATCCTGGAAGCTTTTGATATTGTCCTCCATTCTCTTTACTGTTTTTTCCTTTTCTTCCTCTATGTATATGCTTGAACCAATAGGAACCACAATTTTATCTGTATCCAGTGATGCCTTTGAAAACAGTCCGGATCCTATGGATATTTTTACATCCTTAGAATTCTTATAGTCATTATCTTTCAAAAGCGCCAGCGTATCTGATGATTCTTCAAGTGTTTTCAATAAAAGATTTAATCTTGAATCTATATTTTCTATTAAATTTTTTAAATATTCTATTTGTTCCATTAATTCATTTTCTCCGGCCATTCAATTACCTCCAAATAACGCTCTATTTTTTATGAGCGATTCTATAACTGGTATGGATTCACCGGATAAATAATTTATCAGGGCTCCACCCCCGGTAGATATATACCCCATGGATGGTTCCAGGGAAAACCCATTGATAGCGTTTATTGTATGTCCACCTCCTACAATTTTGAGGGCATCTGCCTGGGCCACATCATTGAAAAGTTCTCTGGTACCCAGTGAATACTCGTTAATTTCATACATGCCCATGGGTCCATTCAAAAATATATTTTTTGCCTTCTCAATAAGTTTGCTGAATTTCAAAACAGATTCTATACCTATATCTGCGATCAAATCTTTATCCGGAATATGTTCACCGATATTTATCCGGTTCTGTGATGGATTAAGAACAAAATCAACAGGCATATATATATTTGTAGGATATTTCGATAAAATACTTTTGCATTCGGCTATAAGTTTTTCATAATTTTTGTTATGCTTAATTATGAACTCCTTATTTCTTAATCCTATGTCTACACCTGAAGCCCAGAGAAATATATTTGCGACAACCCCTCCGAGGATTATCTGGTCAACTATATTCTTTTCAAGAAACGGTCTGGCAACCTGTATTGCGTCCGCGATCTTTGATCCTCCCAGTATTGCCATTTTTGGATGTTCATTGGATTGCTTGAAAGCCTCTATATTCTTTATTTCATTCTCCATAAGCCTACCGGCTATATTCGGACCAGCATCCCTGAATCCCGTTAGTGTAGTCTGCGCACGGTGTATTGCAGCAAATGCATCTATAATATAGTAATCAAACAACTGGGAAAGATTTCTCACAATATGTGTGTTTATCAGGGTATCATCCTCATCCCTTAACATTATTTCCTCGCTGTAAAACCTTGAATTTTCAAGCATTATTATCTCTCCAGCCCTCATCCCCCTTATCCGGTCGGTGGCAGCAGAGCCGAAAAGAGAATCCACAAATGTTACATCTCTACCTATGAGTTTTTCAAGATGCCTCGCATGGTTCCTCAAACTGACAAAATCGCTGTCTCCAGGTCTTCCCTGGTGAGCCACAATAACAAGCTTTGAGTTCTTTAATTCATTTATTGTCTGTATATGATGCCTGAATCTGGTATCATCCAGTATTTCACCGTTAATAGGATTAATAGGGGAATTTATATCAATTCTCAGATAAACTCTCTTGCCGGTAAAGTCAAAATCGTTCATGGTATAAAAAGGAAAATTGTCCATAACCAGTAATGAATATCTTATATAATATGATTATTTTTCACTGAACCATTTATATAACGCAACTGTTCTGAAGCATTGCTGCAAATATATTTATAGAG
The DNA here is from genome assembly GCA_021797295.1 of Thermoplasmata archaeon. The sequence goes on along the minus strand of JAKAAA010000014.1, from coordinate 838 downwards.
AAATCATATTTAATTTGATGTACATTCCACACGAATTTAAAATTGAGGACCTCAAAAAGATTGCAAATTTTGTTCAGGATAATGATTTCGGAATTCTTCTCAGCATATATAACAATGAAATATACAATACACAGATACCACTAATGCTCAGCAGGGAAAATGACAAATTTGTATTGAAAGGACATATGGCAAGGGCAAATATGCAGTGGTATCGATCCAGAGATAAGAATGTCACTGCATTATTTACCGGATCTCATCATTATATCTCACCCTTATACTACAAGGATAAAGATTCTGTACCAACATGGGACTATATGACCGTCAGAATGGATGGGAAACTGGAATTAATGGATGAGGAAGAAACCAGAAAATTTTTACTGGAAATGTCCAGATTCTATGATGCGAAATGGGTAGAAGAGGGAAATGATAGAAGGGAATACTACAGTAAAATGGTGCTCCAGATCGTGGGTTTTAAAATAGCAGTTTCAAAGATTAATGCAAAATTCAAGCTGAGCCAGAATCGCCCAGAGGATATGGAAAATATAGCAATAAACCTAGAAAATCTTGGTGACGATGACGCTGTTTCCGTGGCGAAATTCATCAGAGAAGAGATTAAAAAATAACTTTTTATAGAGTAAATCAATTAAGACTCTAGGGTTTGTGGGGTAGCCTGGCATCCTTCCAGCTTCGGGAGTTGGAGACTCCGGTCCAAATCCGGACAGACCCACTTATTATTACTTAACTCTTAGGTGGAAAGCCTTCTGCGTTATGAGTAGAAAGAAGTCATCTTACATTTTCTCTCAATTTTTTATACACTTCCAGCATTTCAAATCCTTTT
>JAKAAA010000090.1 GCA_021797295.1 Thermoplasmata archaeon | reverse complement strand
ACAAATATGCCCGCACCGATAATTGCGCCAAGCCCGACTGCAGTTGCCACAGGAAGACTTATCAACTTTTTTTCTGCCATTTCACTCCTTACTACCTTTTAAATTTTAATGGAATTATTGATGGTATAATGATTATTGAGCAAAAATCTTTCCATTCCCAGCTTTTTTATTTGTGATCCTAGAAAAATCATCCTGTTTCATTCTATGATCCTTTTCAACCCTATTAAAAGAGACTCCACCGCAATAGTGAGGAACTGAAATTACCTTGCATAGAACTTGAATAATTTATCATATAACAGTCTTAATCCATCCTCTACCATAAACCATACAAAAGCATATAAAACTACAAGTATGGCTATGAATGGCCCAATAGCCCCGATGCCGAGGCCGAATGCAGCAAGGGAGTAACCGATAATTATTGTGGACATTAAGGCTAGAAACAGGATTAAGCTGGGTGGGTTATGCCAGAAAGGCTTTCTGTTCCTTGTCACAAACATTGTAAAATGCCCTGAAGCTATTAGCTTAAGAAAAACTATGGAATATACTATTATTAAGGGCAGGTGAAATACAGAGTATCCCAGATATAGCAGAAGGAGAGTTTCACCAGCCCCCATTAAACCCAGGGTACTGGATAAACCAGCAATATATTTCATATTCCATTTCTCCGGCTGGTTAGATGCAGTGACATGATCTGTTGATACGGCGATTATGGGTATATCGTTTAAAAGAGCAAGAATTACAAGCATAAATGCTGTTATTGGATAAAATCTGAATATTAATATCGAGGCAGTAACAAAAACCAGTATCCTAGCTGTTTCTGTTATCCTGTAAAGTACATAGCTGAGCATTTTCTGGAATACAGACCTGCCTACCTTTACGGCATCAATTATTACAGAGAGCCCCTGAGCAGATAAAACAAGGTCAGCAGCATTTTTTGCCACATCAGTTGCACCGTAAACTGCTATACCGACATTTGCCTCTTTCAATGCAGGTGCATCATTGACGCCGTCACCGGTCATTCCTACAGTGTGTTTATCTGATTTTAACAGTTTGACTATATCGTACTTCTGTTCCGGAAACACCTGGGCAAATATATCGACTTTTTCTACCTCTTCCGTAGTGGCATTCGATAAACTCGAGGAATTTATTGCCTCTCCAGTCAGTGATATTTGCTTACCTATTTCCTTTGCTATGGCTATATTGTCCCCTGTTACCATCTTTACTTTGATTCCCATGCTCTCTGCAGTGTCTACCATTTCCTTTGTATCTGGCCTTAAGGGGTCAAATAATGGTATTAAACCAACAAATTGATATTCTTTACCATCATTTGAAACGGCAACGGCAATAACACGGTAACCTTCACTGGCAAGACCATCTACTTCATGTTGTAATCCTTCTGGAACATAATGTACCAGTGATATAATGGTGTTAGGTTCACCTTTCATAATATGCATCACGGAATTTTTATCTCTTATCATTACAGTGGATTCTGTTCTTTTTTTTGCCGGATCAAATGGAATAAAATTTTCTTCCGTGAAGTTAGAAAGAATATCTGCTATCCCTGCGGTCTCTGCCCTTGTTACTACTGCCTGATCGATGGCATCCATATTCTCGTTACTGGAGGAGAGCACTGCGTAGAGTAAAACATCACTGGAGGTATAATTATTATATGGTACAGGGTCGCCTGCAGTGATAACGTTCTGCGTTAACGTCCCTGTTTTATCGCTGCACAGCACATCCATTGTTGATAGTTCCTCAACGGCTGCAAATCTTGTTACTATTGCATTTTTCTTAGACAGTTCAACTGTTCCGATTGCCATTGTCATTGTTAGCACAACAGGCATTGCTATGGGTATTGAGGCTACAAGGAGTATTAATGCAAATAATAAATCTTCAAGCAAATTTGTGTGCAAAATTATGCCATCTATAAATATTACTATATCCAAGATAACTGCTATACCAACAAGAAAATACAGTACTTTATCTGTTATTTTCTGCATATTTGAGGTCTTGACAGCTTCACTTGTCAATGTGGTTGTTTTCCCGAATAATGTGCCCTTCCCTGTTCCAATGACAACAGCATCCATCTCTCCCTGCCTTACAAGGGAACTGGAGTAAATGACATCTCCCACGGCCTTTGAAACCGGTAGCGATTCCCCGGTTAATGCTGACTGATCAACATTCAAATATGAACCTTTAATCAATTTTCCATCTGCCGGGACAATATTCCCTATGCCCAAGTGTATAATATCTCCGGGTACCAGATCACTTGCAGGGATGACAATCCACTGATTATCCCTAAATACCTTTGTATTTACGGCGAGTTTTTTCATTAAAGCCTTTACTGCATTTCCGGCACTTTTCTCCTGCCAGAATTCTATGACAACGTTGGTAAGTAGCAGGCCAAGGATCAAATAGAAATCTGAGAATCTTCCGAGAATTATTGAGAGAATTGCAGCAACTTCTATGGCTATGGCAAGAGGATTTATGAAATAGCTCAAAAACTTTAGAAACGGATTCAGTTCTTTTTCAGGAATTTCATTCTTTCCATATATAGATAGCCGTTTCTCCACATCCTTTGACGAGAGCCCCTCCCTTGAAGTATTTAATTTATTCATTATCTCATCTATTGATAAGTTTTCGAGGTCTTTCGATGTTAAAAATGTAGGATTGCCTTCAGTCATGCAAATTCTTAGTTATTAGTTATAATTGCTATTTAATAATTAGCTGATAATGTAATATATTTATTATTTATAATACGGTATAATATTGCCATGATAATCGATTGTCCCGGTGCCAGATAATGGTGACATCCTCTCCACGCTAATGCACGGAGCTTCCCGCTTATCCGGTTAAATTTATTGGGAAAATAAGCCTATACGATTTTCTTATGGATTATATTCTATGGTTTCATAAATATTGTACACTCATAGCTTATGCTTATTCCTAATGGAAATAATTCAAAGCTTCATTCTGCTTCTAAAAATATATTCTATTTCCGTTAACATTAGATTTACATCTCAGTTATAATTAATTTTGTCTGGCAAATATTTAAGTATTCCCTTGAATTAATTATATATGGAGCCATTTTATTTTAAATCTTTTGATAGAACCATCGGTATAGCCTGTGATGTCCCGAGCCTGTATTATGAGATGAAATGCCAGGCGTTATATGACAAAGCAGCCCTGGATTATCACGCTAAAGAAGGACACATATCCATGTGGCTTGATTATATAGGAGAGCATGACCTTGCCGAAAGTATAAAAAATCAGAATCAAACAGAATTAATATTAAATATCCTGAAAGATAAAATAAAAGAAAACAACCATGGTAACTCAAAAAAAGGTGGCATGCAGCATGGTTCAGGGCATAAAGGTATGAAGGGGGGACAGAAACATAGAGAAGAAATGATGAGATAAATCATTAATCTTAATGCAGAAAGTTTTAGGCATCATTTTCTATGATAGTTCCAGTATCCATAGTTTCTATATTGTTTATGGAAGTTATGTACACTTTTTTTCCGCCTCTTTCCAGGAATTGGAGAGCTGCCAGAATTTTTGGTTTTATTGTGCCCTCCTCAAAGTGTATTTTATTGTAATAATCTTTCATTTCACTGTATCCAATTTTATTGATGGCGCCTGTTTT
>JAKAAA010000089.1 GCA_021797295.1 Thermoplasmata archaeon | reverse complement strand
TATATAATATTGCAGCTGCAACTGTAAATCCTATTCCCTCTAACAGGGAGGCTGCGTCTCCCAGAAACGCATAATTTCCTATGTACCAGAAAAACCACACTGCTATAAGAAGTGCCATACGTGTTGAATATGGCTTTTTGAATAAGTAAAGTGTGGGAAATTTTGGTTCCTCTACGATAACGGTTTCAGGATGTGGCTCCGGGAGCTTACCGATCTTCTTTTCGGCATTTGCCTCCATCATCTCCAGAACCTTTTCAGCCTTTGATATATTCTTTCCCCTTGTGGCAAGCCATCTCGGGGATTCGGGTAGTTCCATCCTCAAAAATACTGCTATAAAGGCTATTATTGCACCTATCCCGAATAGCCAGCGCCATCCGGTTGGGAATGCAGGAACAAGGAAATAACCGATAAATGGTGTTACCGCCTGCCCAAATATACCTATAAGAAATGTAAATACAGTGATTTTTCCCCTGACGGCAGAGGGTGCAAATTCAGTTATGTATATTGAAACAAGATTTAAATCGGCCCCGAGTCCTATTCCGGTTATGAACCTGAAAATAGTTAGCTCCGGTACATTAAAGGAAAGTGCATCTCCCAGGGAACCGATAGCAGTTAAAGCCATTGTTAAAATCATGGATCTGTACCTCCCGAAAATATCTGCGAGACTTCCAATCATATATGAGCCTATAGCATAACCTATTAATCCAACTGAGAGTGCTATAAAAAGAATTATAGAACCATGCAGATTGAACTGCTGGTCTATTGCGGGCATGGCAAGACCTATATCAGATATATCATAAAAGGTGAAGAAATATCCTAGGCCTATAATTCCAAGGAAGGCTGTGGGTAGGGACCAGACAGGGATTCTGTTTTCCCTAGCAATTATATCCTTAACTTTGTCAATATTTTCAACCATAAAAATCTATGAATTTTCAATATAAATATTTTTTTGTTTTTATTTTTTTATATTTAAATATTTCTGTTAAGTTATCTATTACTTCTTAATTAAGATATAAAATTCTTACACATAGAGTAATAACGTTAAACTGAAATTTTTGTATCAATGTTTAAATATACTATATAAGTGTATTCAATCATTGATGTTTTGTTCAATTTTCCTGCATGGGTTGATTAATGTTAGATTTCCATATATTAAATACCAAATTTTATATTTTCATTCTGTCTGATATATTTCATGGGGGAAATATTCTATGTTTACCTGAATCAGGACGATCCTAAAAAATCTACAATGAAAAAACTCGAGAGATACGGTCTAGCAATACATATACCAATAACTAAAATTTACAGTAAATTATATCTCACGCCATATTCCACAAATTTTCTTCTGAACTCTGATAGAGAGCTGTATGAAAGGCATGGCATTGTTGTAATAGACGGTTCATGGAACAGAATCAGCACTATAGAAAACATAGGGGCAAAGAACGGTAGGAAACTTCCGTTAATGCTGCCGGTTAATCCGGTTAATTATGGAAAACCCGGAAAACTATCCTCCCTTGAGGCACTTGCAGCGGCACTTTATATTATGGGTTATATTGCTTTATCGGATGAAATTATCTCGAAGTATTCATGGGCCCAGAATTTTATTAAAACAAACATTAACCCGCTGAACGATTATTCAAAGTGTACTACTAATGAGGAATGTATTGCCGTGCAGGAAAGTTATTTCTGAACTTACTGCCATCTGTTGCTCTTTAACTCGTATACGCCCTCAGTATATTCAGATAAAATGCTTTTGATCGCCTGCCTGAAATTTTCCGGTACTTCAGAGAGCACATACGTTTCGTATGGCATTATATGCATCCCTGCAACGTGATTTATTTCCCGATTTCCCTTTTCGGAAAACCCGAGTTTCGATTCCGCATACTGTCTCTCATCAGGGTCCAGCCTTAACCGTGATTTTAAAAGCCTGCGCCTGAGTAACCTTATGTCTGTATCAGTATACATTATATCCCGGGGGTCTCCACCTGCAGATTCTATAAAAAGCAGTATACCCAGGCATTTTGAGCATTTCCCGCACGGATAAATCACACCATTTTCTTCATGGCAGGAGTGGCATGATCGCTGCTGAAGGAATAGATTTCTATACCTGTCCATTAATATTTTTTCCTCAACATAGCCCGTTACCGGATAAACTATGGAGTAAACATCACTGTTTATACCCTTATCACGGAAATAAATAGAAAGCATCCTGTTGAAATCATGTGTCTGATCGAATATTCCATAATAATACTTTAAATCTTTATAATCTTCCATGCCACGGGGGTCATCAAATTCATCACCCATTATGATATTCCCCATTCTATATTTCTTGATCAATGGAAGAAGCAGGAATATATATAATGGAAAAATAAAAACCTGAATAGGATAGTCATCCGATCTTATATCTATCATTTCCTGTTTGATTATTTTCATGTGTTTTAATGCTTCATGATAGAATCTATCCGTGTTTGACCATACCTTCATCACATTTCTGAAATTATTCCTGTAATAATCATATGCTGTTTTAGCTGTCAGCCAGTGCGAACCGGATTCTTCAAAATAAAATGCATAATTGTTTTCCGGTTTGTTTATTTCATTGAATATACCGAATGCAAGCAGACTCTCCTTTCCACCGGAAGACATGATTGCAACCTTCTCTTTACGGGTATTCCACGGGTCTCTCTCTTTCACAATTTCCGGGCATACAAGTTCAGTTATACCATTAGCATTTTCTTTGTTTATATCGCTTTCTGACGGGATAAATTCTGGTTTGATATAATCATACCTTCTATTTATTATCTTATTGATAAATACCTCATGGGCATTGATCAACATAAAATCTTTTACAAGTTTTATATCCCGTTCGGTAACTGGAAAATTCAGTGTAAATTTCCTGGAGAAATATGTGTAGTTGATAGCCGGCATTGTCAGGATTAATCCAGCTATATTCCGGTCCACTTCTATATCCTCTGCATATGTGAAAATCAATTTATAACTAAAATCATCGAGCCTTATGTACCCTGTTATCCTGCGTTTTTCAATTTTATCTATGCTGACTTCTATATTGTTGAAAGAAATTACATCATCTATGTACATTTTTTTTCCTCTGGATAATGTAATAGATATTTATAAATCTGATATAACCCCTGTAATACTCTCAAACTCCTGAAGTGGATCAAAAACAGGTATTCCATACTGTCTCTCCAGTTTTACCTTTTCATTATCTATTTCATATGGCTCCATGTTTTCTGTGTTAAGTGATATTGCTATTACCTTTTTATTGGAAACCAGTTCAAGTACTTTAATATACTTATCCAGAGACTCTATGGGATATTCCGGAAATCCATCATAATATTTCCTTTTCGGTGCATGCTGCAGAATAATAGCATCTGGTCTCATTGCCCCTATAATCTCAAAACCCCCGGGATATGCAGGATGCAAAATGGATCCCTGCCCCTCAAGAAACATGTACTGTGGGTGTTTCTCCTGCCATGCAATATAGGTTATGTATTCAAGAGAACCTGCAACGAAATCATTTATTATGGAGTCCATGACAACTGTGTATGGAAACCCCTGCATCCATGATGTTTGTCCCGTGCCTATCAATTCAGAGCTTTTCCCCTGTCTGTTCATTGCATCGTTCAGATATACAGCAGTTGTTCTTTTGCCAATTGCACTGTCTGTTCCAAGTACAGCAATTTTTTTAGATTTTA
>JAKAAA010000088.1 GCA_021797295.1 Thermoplasmata archaeon | reverse complement strand
ATTATCGTATTTCCTATCGATCCGGTTACCCATCAACCAGCGAAGATACCATCAATTTTCTTCATTCTATAAGGAATGTTGACCTTATATGCTTTGTCGGTGGCGATGGAACTGCCAGAGATGTACTTCACGCCGGGCAGAATATTCCTGTTCTGGGAATACCTGCAGGGGTGAAGATGTACAGTTCCGTTTTCGCCATGAACATAAGGCATGCCATCGATATTTTTGATAAAGCATGCATTGAAGAGGTGGATTATGTTGATGCAGAAGTAGATGACATAGATGAGGAGAAATATAGAAATGGTATACTGGAGGTGAGAACTTTCGGTTTTCTGAAGGTACCAAACATAGAGGGGATGGTGCTTTCATCCAAGGCTGAATATCCTGTATCCTCTTCATACGATATAGCGGAGTATCTTCTGGACACCATGGATCCTGAAACATACTATATAATCGGGCCCGGGAATACCTGCAAAACATTACTGAATTCTCTCGATATCCATACAAACATGCTCGGGTTCGATATAATTAAAAATAAACAGCTCTTGATCAGTGATGCCGGTGAAGAACAGATATTTCATTTTGCCAAATCAGGGAAGGTAAAAATCATTATCTCGGTTATAGGTGGACAGGGATTTTTACTGGGCCGTGGCAATCAGCAATTGTCAGTACGCGTTCTGGAGCAAGTTGGCTTTGAAAACATATGCGTTGTCTCATCCCCGGAAAAACTTACCGGGCTGGCTGGTTTATCTGTGGACCTTAATATGGCCGATATTGCTGTACCCCCATTCATCAGGGTTTTAACAGGTTATGCACAGTACAGAATAATCAGGATTTTCAAATAATACATAGAAATATCTGTATTTTATTTCAATATACATATAAAATATAATGGGCACTTTAAATCTGATGTTAATGAAATTAATGAATACTATAAACCGGTTTTATTTAATTCAAATGGCAGGACGTTGCCACCACAATAATTTATATCTCACGGTTTAATTGACCATAGTGCAGAAGGGAAATACACTTGCAGGTTTATCGAAGTATGTAAAAAAATCACCTAAGTGGTACTATTTTGTACTGCCTCTGTTTGTCATATTCCTTATAGATTATATCATACTGGGAAATATCAGTAATATTTTTGTAATTCTGGTAATTCCATTTTTTATTTTTATTGCTATAGATATAGTAACAATAAAGATCACCAATAGTAAATTCAATCTCAGCCGTATAATGTACATGGATTTTATTTCAATAGGAATGGCAACTTTATTTTTCTGGGCAGGGGTACTGTTAAAACCGCTGATAGCAATGTCATACTATTCTATTCTTGCACTTGCCATAGCCTTTCCGGCTTTCCTTCGTTTCCTAGTGCTCTATATATATTATCCAGCAAAAATGGGAATGGCAATGCTGCTTTCGGCCAATTATACATTTTCTTATATAATATCCTCAGTTGCGTTCTACGATATTTCAAGTATAGCGTTCAAATTCATAATCCCACTCATAGTAGCGACCATTGTGTATATAGTATTTTCATACGTATTTTTAACTTTGAGCACCATAAAATTCACAAAAAAATACAGTTCAAAACCCTCAGAGCTCATAGATTTCTTCCTTGACAGGGACAATGACGGTGAGATAGGTGACAAATTTTTTGGCCATGTCTACAACAGAAAAAGACGGGTGCCCGTGATTACTACCAATATAAAAAGTGGGGATAAAGATGTGGTTACCCTCATATTCCCATTTGTACATCCCGGACCTTTCGGCAATCTGTGCACAAGCAACCTTCCGGTAAAACTGGCAGAGGAACTGAAAAGGGATAATATTATGGTTTTCCACACAGCAACCACGAACAGCAATAACTGCAGTGGCAAGAACGATATAAAGAGCATTGCAGATGCTGTCAGCAAGTCGCTAAGTAAAATGAAGTATACAGACAAAGTATCGGATTTCGTAAAATTCAATGTGGATGGGTATGATGTATCACTTCAAAAATTCGGTAATTCTGCATTTTCGGCTGTCATACCATACGGAAAGGTCTTTGATGATATTTCCCTGGAATCCGGTTTGAAAGTAATGAAGGCACTTCACAACAGTGGTGCAGACAATTTCGCATTGCTTGATGCACAGAACAGCTTTACAAAGGATGCCGAGGAACTAAATGAATGTGATATGCTCATAACCCCTTTAATAGAGCATTTCAAGGATACCCCTGCAGATTATCCTGCGGTAATTGGCTATGCCCAGAACTATAAAAAAATAAATGGTCTGGCGTCTATGGGGATTCAGGCTCTGGTTTTGAAAATAAACGGTTCTTATAATGCGATAGTTCTCACGGATTCAAACAACATAAGCAGGGATATAATAAAACTTGCAAGGTCAGGTGTTGACAAACGGGTGAAGAATATGGATATATATACCACAGATAACCACGTTGTAAACGTAGGGCAGCTTGATATAAATCCTCTCGGCATGCACTGTGACCCCTCTGAAGTGGCCGACATGATCAATAAAACCGTATCACAGGCAATCGAAACTGCTTCTCCTGCCACCGTGGGCATGAATACTGATTATGTGAATGTTACAATGGGTGAAGAGAATGCATTCCACAATCTAATACAGACTGTTAAAGGATCTATACGGGTGGCAAAGTATTCAATCGGATTCGTTCTGCTAATTTCGATGTTGATTTCTGTGATTTCATTCAGATACCTGGTTTTGCATCTATAACTTTTTTCTTGAAAGAATTAAATCCAGCATTACAAATGCAGTTAGTGTCTGTATAACAGGAACAGCCCTGAAAGATATAAACGGGTCATGTCTGCCCGTAACCCTGACCTCCGAAGGCTCCAGAGTAGAAATATTAACACTCTTCTGTGCTATTCTTATTGACGATGCCGGTTTCATTACTACGTTGAATTCCACGGGCATTCCGTTTGTAATCCCACCGAGGATTCCACCGGAATTGTTTGTTCTGGTCATAATGGTTTTTCCATCTGTATAGAATTCATCATTTGCCTCGGACCCGGTCATGCTTCCAAGATGGAAACCTGCACCGAATTCTATGCCCTTCAGTCCCGGTATTGAGAACATGGCTTTTGATATTTCACTTTCAACTGAGTCAAAGAATGGCTCTCCAAGGCCCTTGGGTAAATTATACACGGATGTTCTTATAATACTTCCCAGGCTGTCCCCATCCTTTATTATTTTCAGTACCTTATCGTAAAGCAACTTGTCCAGATCCTTATCCGGCAATCTTGTTCTGTAGCTATATACCTCATCTGGTTCCGATGGCGGACTGGATTTCATGGTGATATCGCCGGCAGATTTTATATAGGTTATAATTTTTATTCCATAGCCATTCAAAATATCCATGGCCAGTGCCCCGGCTGCTACCAGGGGCAAGGTCATTCTTCCAGAGAAAAACCCGCCACCCTCATAATTCCTGTATTCACCATATTTATAAAACATGGTCAAATCAGCGTGACCGGGCCGGGGATTATCCCTGAGGTCATCATAATGCCTGTCTATATAGTCCTTATTTTTGAAAAGAAATGTGAACGGTGATCCATCAGAAAATCCTTTTCTGCAACCGGCAATAATATCCATAGTATCTTCCTCATTTCTCTGCGTGGTGATCAGGCTCTGCCCGGGTCTTCTACGGTCCAGCCATTTCTGTATAAACTCACCGTTAATCTTTATTCCTGCAGGCAATCCAT
>JAKAAA010000087.1 GCA_021797295.1 Thermoplasmata archaeon | reverse complement strand
TAACATATGCAGGCTCCTACATAACAAAACCTGCTCTCGTATACTACGCCAGTAATCCACTTCATCCATCCTTACATGTAACTCTCCTTACAGGATACGGAATACTGATTGCAGCCATATTAATCACAGGATTCTATTTCCTGAATTATTTTGGTGTAAAATTGATGGGAAAAACAAATCAGGGAATAACATGGTGGAAGCTTCTTATTCCATCTATCACAATAATATTAATGGCATTCTTTCTTTTCCATGCCGGAAATTTCAATAATCCAGCACTTGGTGGATTCCTGCCACATAATAATATATCCTTGATATTTGAAGCAATATCAACCGACGGCATAGTTTTTTCATATCTTGGTTTCAGGCATACTATGGATTTTGCCGGTGAGGCAAAAAACCCACAGAGAGATCTCCCAAGAGCGCTTATATATTCAATGCTTACATCCATGGGTGTTTATGTTTTGCTTCAGGTTGTGTTTATATCTGCAATCAATCCGGCACTTCTATCTTCATCTGGTGGCTGGCTAGGACTTTCATCAGCATCTGCAGGAACATACGCAAAAAGTATAAGCACAGCTCCATTTGCCTTTCTCGCGAAGTCTTCCAACCTCTCAATAATGGCAGTCCTCACCTACCTTCTATATGCCGATGCCTATGTATCACCTTCAGGAACCTTAAATATAGCCGCAGGGACATCAACAAGATCGCTTTACGGAATGGCTGAAATCGGATATTTTCCACGCATAATAGGAAAAGTAAATAAGAAAACAGGTGTGCCAGTTTTCTCACTGCTAATAAGCCTCGTTCTCGGACTTGCTTTTCTGATTCCTCTTCCTAGCTGGTACGTTGTTGTTGGTCTCGTATCCGGAGTCGCAGCATTCACCTATATACTCGGTGGTTCAACTTTAATGGTTCTCAGGCGTGAAGCTTCAGAGTTGAAAAGGCCATTTAAATTGCCATATGCAAGGATTCTTTCACCAATTTCCTTTGTTGGGGCATCATTGATAGTTTACTGGACTGGTTGGCCCACTGTAGGCTATATATCTATAATCATATTTGCTGGTTTCTTTATATACCTCCTATTATTTGCCCTAGGACGCGTTGAAAGCATATTTTCCAGAGACAATATTAAAGGAGGCTACTGGGTTCCATTGATGATTCTAACACTGGCACTTCTTTCCTATCTGGGGGAATCGAACTTTGGGGGAATAAATCTTTTTACATTTCCATATGATTTCCTTATGGTTATAATTGTATCGCTGGCATTTTATTTCATTTCACTGGTATCTGGATTCAGGACATCAGAAATTACAGATATGATAGAATCCGGTGAGCAATATATCGAGGAATACGGTGATTGAATAAAACTCATTTCCAAAAAATTTAAGCCAGTTATTAAATTAAAAAAACTATGGAAAGGATTTCAGAAAGCAAAACCCTGAAAAAGGGAGCAGCAGGGTTCTATCCATTGCTTGGCCAGTCAATAGCCATGATCTCACCCCTGGGTGCGGTTGCTGCTACGATGACTGGAGCGGCTGAATTTGCAAAGGGTTCCCTACCACTGGCATATATAATTTCTATTTTTGGTGTTCTAATTTGGATTAACACACCCTATCAGTTTTCTAAAAAAATAAATGGGTCAGGTGGATTTTATACATTTAATTCTCAGGGTGCAAATCCTACTTTTGGCCTGATTATAGGGTACATGATGTGGTTTTCTTACTTCATGGTCATAAAAAATGCCATCCTCTTTACATCAGGGGTATTTATTCCTGGAACAATATTCTACTTCCTCCATTTTAATATTGGTACATATACATGGATACCTATAATGACTCTATTCATAGTAATATTAACCATTATTGCCTATCTGGGTATAAAGCCATCACTGGCATACAGTTTCACTGCTTCCGTTATAGAAATTGCATTGCTAATAATTACCTCATTAGTCATAATAGTTGCACTGGGCACAAAAAACACATATGCGCCATTCACCTCCGGTCCGGTAAATGGATTTGCAGCTGTTGCCGTTGGTATGGTTCTGGCAATATTTTCCATGTCAGGTTCTTCAGCAGTTGTAACACTTGGAGAAGAGGCAAAACAACCCAGGAAAAACATCAAAAAGGCACTGCTTATAAGTTTTCTCATTACTGGAGTGGTGTTTGTTCTTACATCTTATTCCCTCACAGTTGGGTGGGGTGTTTCAAAGATGTCTACATTTTTCCAGTCAAGCGTCCCTGGGCTAATAGTAACGGATAAATTTATTGGACTTCCATTTACAATACTCCTATTTGTGTTTATCATTAACAGCCTATTTGCCGGGTCACTGGCACCTTTGAACACCAGTTCAAGGATGATATTTTCTATGAGCAGGGATGGACTTGGTCCATCTATTTTCCAAAAGGTTCATCCCATTCATAAGACACCATATATGGCAATAATAATCATAGCAGCAGTATCGTACATTGTTTCAGTTGCCGCTGGAATACTAATTGGACCGAAAGATGGTTTTCTGTATCTGGTTACGGCATCATCAGGAGCACTATTTATAGGTCACATATTAAGTAATTTCGGCCTCGGTATAACCTACAAAAAATTAAAAGAATTCAAAGTACTGACACATGCAATCATACCGGCAGTGGCCACAATTATACTTTCGATTGCTATGTTATACAGTTTTGTTCCACCTGCATATCCTGTGGACTATGCCATAATCACCGCTGTAGTTTTTATTATAATATCGGCAATTGCCATAGTGATATATGCAAGAAAGTATCCATCAAAGATCCAGAAAGCTGGTATGACAGATAAGCAGGTGCAGGATCAAATAAATAAAAATGAATGATTTTTTTATCGATAAGTTATTTCTTATCCTGTATGGATGTAAAGAGTTCTTTTGAAAATATTTTGTCTGCAATTCCGCCTCCAACAGCTTTCAAATCCGACATGATAGGTTTGCTGACCCGGGGGAAGTATAATTGCCCCCTTATAAGATACATATTTATCATGGACAGTTCAATCATCAGGGAATCAACAAGCTTATGCCTTCCCGGATTTGGTATCATTGTATTTCTGTATAGAGACAGGTACATTTTCATTGTTACAACGTTGAATAGTATATAACCGTCAAGTTCCAATTTTCCAGAAATCATTTTTCTGTCGGAATCCAGGCGGTACTTAGAACTGGAAACGGATGAATACATAAATTTCTTTATGTTAATTGCCTGATATATAAGATTCTGGTCTATATCCATATTTGAAACGGCTATGATAATAGAACTGTCATTACATGCCTTTATGAATTCTACGTCACCATGATATGTATCGTCCATTAGGAAATAGTGAAGGCCGTCACTGTTGATGCTGTGATAATAAACATACCTGTTCAGCAGTGAGTTAAATGTTCTTTTTAACATTATTTTTTCAGAATGTTCATATTTTTCCAGAATTGTTTTTATTTCTTCCGGTGGAATATCCATGATAAAAAATTTTTTCTCCCTGTTTAATATGTTGATATTCTTCCTGCTGTAATGGGATGAATCCAGTATAAGAACACCTTCAAATTTTGAAGCTTCTTCTGTTCTGGATAGAAATCTAGAAAGCATATATTCTGATCCCACAAAGTATTCAACATTAAGTATCCTCATCATTACGGGGTCAAACACTATATCCAGTGTAATATTCTCCTGGGCATATCGGCTTTTCCCGTTTAAGGCATATACAGGTATTATTATTTCAATATGCAT
>JAKAAA010000013.1 GCA_021797295.1 Thermoplasmata archaeon | reverse complement strand
CCATTTACCTGAGTCTTAACGGGGTTGACATTATCCGGGTACATGATGTTGTGCCAAACAGGGATGCCATAAAGATGTACCGGTATATTGAAGAATGATGAACTGTCTAATTCTATGTAGAATACTGGGCACTTGTTAATGTTAATAACGCGAAGTTTATATATTTTCTACTAATGGATGACCCATGATGAAAGTGCCGTATAAGGTGAAATTGCCCACAGGAGAACGCTATACATTCATAAAGAATACCCTGGCATCCAGAGATCTTTATACGGTTTGCGAAGAAGCACATTGCCCCAACATCAGCGAATGCTGGGAAAGTGGAACTGCAACATTTATGATACTGGGCTCCAACTGTTCCCGTGGTTGCAGGTTCTGTGCAGTTACCCATGGAAATATGATACCTCTGGACCCCATGGAACCCGAAAAAGTATATGAATCTGTAAAATTAATGGGACTTGATTATGTGGTGATAACATCTGTTGACAGGGATGATCTTCCTGATAGGGGATCTTCGGCATTTGCTGCTGTAGTGAAAAAAGTAAAGGAGCTTGGAATAAAAATAGAGGTTTTAATCCCGGATTTCAGCGGCAATCATGAGGATATTGACAGGATAATAGAATCAGGTCCGGATGTAATAGCGCATAACATTGAAACTGTAAGGAGGTTAACTGGTTCTGTGCGTGATCCCAGGGCAGGATACGAACAGAGCTTGGCGGTGCTTAAATACATAAAAGAGAATGATAAAAAGGCAATAACAAAATCATCAATAATGATTGGCCTCGGTGAAACTGATGGGGAGGTAATTGATGCCATGAAGGATCTTAGAAATGCCGGAGTTGAGATTTTGACAGTGGGACAGTACCTGAGGCCTAGCAAGAAACAGCTGGAAGTTAAGGAATATTCATCCATGGAAAGATTCAAATCCTTTGAGGAGAAGGGCTATGAACTTGGATTTTCCTTTGTTGCCTCAGGGCCACTGGTGAGAACATCTTACAGAGCAGCCGAGGGATTTATTAAAATGAGGGGTAAAAATGATTGAGGAAACTGATATTAGTAAGGAAGGTTTGCTGACAGCATATAAAAACATTGTAATGGAAAGGCTTTTTGATAAAAAAATGCTCAATGCGAGCAGGCAGGGTTTTTTGCCATTTTACATACCATTGATGGGGCATGAAGCTATCCATATTGGTCTGGGAATGGCCATAAGGGAAGAAGATTTCTTTTATCCGTATTACAGAGATTTCGGGGTACTTCTCCAGATGGGGATTCCTATGGATACCATACTCTCACAGGTATTTGCAACGGCAACCGACAATGAAATAGGGAGGGATATGCCTGATCATTTTTCATTGAAGAAATATAATATTGGGGCGGTAATAACACCTGTTGCCGGGCATTTAACATCGGCAACAGGAATTGCCTATGCAAAAAAGTACAGAAAGCAGAATGGCTCCGTAATAACAACATTCGGGGATGGTGCTACATCCACCCCGGATTTCCATGTTGCAATGAATTTTGCCGGGGTTTATAATCTACCCATGGTATTTTTTGTTGAAAATAATCAGTTTGCAATATCTGTTCCCACATACCCCACGGAGGATAAGGCATTCAATCAGACATATGAGGAAACAAAGGGTGCTATTTACAAAAAGGCTGAAGCTTACGGGTTTAACGGAGTAAGAATAGATGGAACAAATTTCATAGAAGTTTACCGTGAAACCAGGAAGGCCCTTGAAAATGCCGAGTCTGGACCTTTACTGATAGAGGCAATGACCTACAGAATGGGGCCACATTCCACAGCGGACGATCCTAATAAATACAGGACAACAACGGTTGTTGAAGGAGGAGAAAAAGATCCCGTAACCGTCAGCCAGAAAATACTGAAGGATATGGCTATACTGACCGATAAGGACATAGATGATATAAACAAAGATATGGAAGAAACAACATCACAGCTTATAGACAAATATGAAAAGGCACCGAAGCCTGATAAGAGCACCATGATGGGAAACCTGTATGAACAGGAACCATGGTATATTAGCGAGGAAAGAGGTGATATCCAATGACTCAAATGACAATGGTAAAGGCGCTTAACAGTGGATTGAATAATGCTATGGAAAAGGATGATTCCATAATACTTCTGGGAGAGGATGTGGGCACAGATGGAGGGGTGTTCAGGGTAACAGATGGATTGCTCGCTAAATATGGAAAGGAGAGGGTTATGGATACGCCGCTTGCCGAACTGGGCATAGTAGGATTCGGCATAGGCATGTCCATGGCCGGTCTTAAATCCATTCCAGAAATCCAGTTCCAGGATTTTATTTACACCGCTATGGATCAGATAATCAACCAGATGGCAAAACTCAGGTATAGAACCAATGGGGATTACACCCTTCCCATGGTTTTGAGAACACCTTACGGTGGAGGAGTCCATGGCGGACCTTACCATTCCCAGAGTGGAGAGGTGTACTTCACGCATACACAGGGGCTTACGGTTGTAACGCCCTCAAATCCCTATGATGCAAAGGGGCTTTTGCTTTCATCCATAGAATTGAATGACCCGGTTATATTTCTTGAGCCGAAGAGGCTTTATTATGCAGGAAAAATGGAGGTTCCTGATGATTACTATAAGGTTGATTTGAGAAAGGCCAGCGTCATAAGGGAGGGGGATGACCTTACGATATTGACATATGGCCCCGCCGTACCCCTTGTAAAAAGTACAGTGGAAAAGAATAATGTAAATGCCCAGATAATAGATTTGAGGACCCTGAGCCCCTTCGACCTTGATACAATCATGGCAGGCGTGAAAAAGACCGGAAAGGTACTGATAGTCCATGAGGCCCCGAAAATGTTCGGTGTCGGAGCCGAACTTTCTGCCACTATTTCCGAGAGGGCAATTGATTATCTTGCCGCGCCTATTCTTAGGGTCACGGGGCTTGACATACCCATACCATTTGCACTGGAAGAATACTATGTGCCTAACGAGAGAAGAATAATGGCAGCAATAGAGAAACTGCTGAAATACTGATTTGGTGATAAAAATGTATACTGTAAGTTTACCCCCCATTGGTGAGGGAATTCAGGAAGGAGAAATCGTAAAATGGAATGTAAAACCGGGCGATTCGGTAAAAAAAGATGATGAACTGGTAGAGGTTATGACCGATAAGATAACAGTAAAGATACCGTCGCCTGTTGCGGGCAAGATCGTTAAAACCCTGGTCAATGAGGGGGAAACGGCAATGATCGGTGAGGCCATTCTGGAAATCGACTCACCTGATGAGTCAAACAGCCCGGCTGGGGAAAAGAAGGAGGTGCCCACCCCGAAACAGGAGGTTTCCATTAGCACCGATGAAAAAATCCCCAGCGTCAAGGCAACACCTGCAGTTCGTGCATATGCAAGATCGAAGGATGTGGATCTTCTGAAGATTAAGCCGGCATCCCCTGATGGCAGGATAACCAAGGAAGATATAGATAGCTTCGCATCCCAGAAAACCGCCGGAGCACCGAAACCTGTTACCGTGGCTTCCGGTGAAGATGAGATCATAACACCAACGGGAGTAAGAAAGATAATATTTGATAAAATGACCAAATCAAAGCAGATCATACCACATTTTACAATTACAGATTTCATAGATACAGAAAACATAGAAAAATCAATAAAACAGTATGCGGGCAAAAAATACCTGAGCTTTACGGCTTTCTTCGTAAAGGCAGTAACGGTTGCCTTTAAGGATTTTCCTAAACTGAATGCAATTTATAATGAGAATAATAAGACATACACAATAAAGAAGAAATATAACATCGGTGTTGCCGTGGATTCTCCATCGGGATTGACTGTTGTGGTTGTTAAGGACGTTGCATCAAAGGGCATATTCCAGATATCTGAGGAAATAAAGGATATGGCAGAGCGTGCTAGAAGTGGAAAACTCCAGCTTCAGGATGTTCAGGGTTCGACGTTTTCGGTGACAAATATAGGTTCTATAGGGGGAATAATAGCCACGCCCATAATTAATTATCCGGAAGTTGCAATACTGGAAGTTAACTCCAGAACTTCAGGGTTTGTAAATGGAGAGCTGAGGCAGGGGCTTTACCTCACACTGGCCTGCGATCACAGGCTCATAGATGGTGCAGAGGCTGCACGTTTCCTCGGCAGATTAAAGGAAGTTCTGGAATACCCTCTAATGTACATCGGTGATTGAATGGATTTCGATGCTGCATTTATAGGGTCCGGAGCCGGTGGTTACTATTCTGCATTGAGGCTGTTGAAGCATAAAAAAAAGGTTTTGATCATTGAAAAGGAAAAATTCGGCGGCGAATGCCTGAACTATGGATGCATCCCTTCCAAAGCACTTATAGAATTGAGCGAGGGAATAGAATACCTGAAGGATATGCCGGGGGTTTCCATGAATTACAATCTCGATATGAAGGAATGGCAGAAATGGAAGCAGTCCATGGTGACAAGGATAACCGGTGGTGCGGAAAAACTTTGCCTCAGCCTCGGGGCGAAAATAGTCTACGGCACAGGAAGCATAAAGGATAAAAATACTGTCACTGTTAATGGAACTGATTATTCAACCGAGAATATAGTCATAGATACCGGATCAGTGCCTGTAAAAATAAAAGGCATGGATGATGTTTACTATAACAGGGAAATACTTGCCATGGAAAATATCCCTGAAAAACTTGTTGTAATAGGCGGCGGATATATAGGCATTGAAATGGGAACAGCCTTCAGGAAACTGGGATCCGAGGTTTATATCATTGAAATGAAGGAAAGGATATTACCGGAAATAGAGGAAGACCTTGCCAGGGAGGTTGATAAAAAACTCAGGAAACTGGGCGTTAAAATCATGACGGGGAGCAAGGTACAGTCCGTAAAGAAAACCGGAAAGTATACTGTGGCAGTAGAGGGAAATGACAGCATTGAGGCAGATACTGTACTCATGTCGGTCGGGCGTGTACCCAATACAGCGGATACTGGGATAGAAAAACTCGGAATTCAGATGGACGGGAGATTTATAAAGACCGACGGGCATAAGAGGACAAATATATCCAGTGTATACGCAATCGGGGATGTTTCAGGAGGCCCCATGCTGGCACATAAGGCATTCTATGATGGATATGTTGCTGCAGAAAATATACTGGGAAATGATACAGTAGTAGATTACAGGGCCCTGCCCTTTGTTGTGTATACAGACCCGGAAATTGCCTTTACAGGAAAAGCAGGAAGCAAATATAACAAGATACCCGTACTGGCAAATCCCAGGTCTCTGACAATGAATCAGAAAGAGGGTTTTTTCAAGTTGTACTATGACGATGATGGAAGCATAACAGGTGCCGGAGTTGCTGCACCGAGATCTTCTGAATCCATAACTGAAATCAGCCTGGCAGTAGAATCAGGACTATCCATAGATGACCTGTTCCTGACAATACACCCACATCCCACGGTTTCGGAAGGATTGAAGGATGCTGCTGAGACAAATGACTAACTACTGGACGGACCTGGGAAAAATAGAATATAATGATGCCCTCAATTTACAGTACAGGCTTGTGCGTGCCAGGAAGAATAACCTGATTCCTGATACTGTGCTATTCCTCGAGCACTATAATGTTTATACGGTTGGCAGAAAAGCCGATCCAGCAAATTACACCAATGTAAATGTAATCAAGACCGATCGTGGAGGGGATGTAACATACCACGGTGAGGGACAGCTTGTTGCATACTTTATTTTTGATGTAAGAATCAATGGCAGGAAAGAGATAAGGAAACTGCTTGAAAATATAGAAGAGTCCTATATAGATATGCTGAAATCTTACGGATACATGGCCATGCTTTATGGAGAACCGGGCATATGGGTCGATGATAATGGGAAGAAGAGAAAGGTTGCATCTCTGGGAATGGCTGTGGATGATTATGTTTCATACCATGGCATGGCACTCAATATATCGCCATCGGTACTGGAGGGGTTTACCCCCATAAATCCATGCGGTATGAATAGCAATGTCATATCCTATGTCAATATACCCCGGGAAAAGGTTATACCCTCGCTTATATATGAATTTTCACGGCGTTTCGGGGGATTCACTGAAGTGGAAAAGAGAGATATGATCAGGATTCAATATTAATATCCCAGATGCGTTCCACTATTCCAAGGCGTTTGTTTGATACTAAAGCCTGCATAAAGAGCATGGAGGAAAGCCTGTTCAGGTATATCATAATATATTTGTTCATGGTCATCTGCTTAGAAACGAATACTGCAAGCCTTTCTGTTCGCCTTGCAACTGTCCTGGCCATGTGCAGTGAAACTGCCTGCAAACTTCCATCAGGTATTACAAAAAGCTTTATTTTCCCTATTTCTTTCCTGTATTCAAGCACCCGCTGTTCCAGCCATTTTACATCTTCATCCTTTATGGTTCTATGCTTGCTTTCAGCTGTTAAATCCTCACCCATAACAAAAACATCGTTCTGAATTTTGATCAGGTCATTTTTAATGTCTTCCCATTTAGTATTTATAAGGGCATTCCCTATGAATGAATTTAATTCATCGAATGTACCCTCTAAATCCACCATGGGAGAATCCTTTCCTATACGCACCCTGAGCCCATTATCGGTTTCACCCTGATCCCCACGCCTCGTAAACATGAAAACCTATTATCATTAAAGATTTAATATTTTGTTTAAGGCATAAGCGAATTGATCGTAAAAATATTTTAAAAGTTTTATTTCCGCCTTATGGTAATCGGTATAACATCATTGTTGAATTCACAAATAGCGATATCTATGGGGTCTATCATGTCAGGCGAAACATCCAAAATCACAGGAGCGCCCATTGCAATTTGCAATGCCCTTGCCCCGATAATCCTCGCTTTTTCAAATTTAGTCAGCATCATAGAAATCATTTAAAGTATAAGGTGAATTAAATAATCCTAAATAAACATTTGCATAAGACAAATTCTGTGATAGAGATAGAATTACGTATTGCATTTTATATTTATTTTATCACCACATTATCCAGCATTTCTGTAGATAAATTAATATATACGTCGTTCAGCATCAACGGGTACTGATTTTCTCCCAGTTTCACCATTAGATGATGGCAGGCTATACTGAACTGCATTTTCTGGAATTCTTTGTAAGTCATTGTTCCATCACCATTGTAAGTGTAATTACCGGCGGCCACAGGTTCCCCGTCCACTCCACTGCCTGTGGGAAGTTCCACTGAACCAGCATTTTTTACGGACAAGATTAAACAGTCCGATTTTATTCCCCTGATTACAGCAGGTTCCAGATTGGTGAGTACAAGTACCTTTCTGCCTGTGAGTGCCTCACCTGAATAATATTTTTTTAAATCAGATACTGATGTATACAGTTTATCCCCTTTCACCTTTATAACATAAAGAGAGTCAGCTGATGGATGATTCTCCACCGATACAACGGTTGCAAGCTGTATATCCAGCACATTCGGGTTTGTCAGATCAATTTTTTCAAAGGGTATATTACCCTTATTAACATGGAAATTATTATCATTGAGGATTTTTGAGAATGTGGATTTTTCAGGGTTCAATTGCATCCCCAGCGATTCCATGATGCTGATTGCGGCTGAAGGTACATAGGGATATAGCATGACTGTCAGATACTGCCCCATCTTCAGAGAGATGTAGAGCTTTTCATTTAATTTGTCCATATCCACTTTAATGAGCTTCCACGGTGCAGCCTCAGTGAAATAATTGTTTGCCGCCATTACAAGCTCCAGCCATATGGAAAGCCCGCGTTTTATATGGAGGTTTTCTATTTCCTCACAGTATGCAGAAAATTTACTTTGGATCAGATTCAATATTTCGCTGTCATTGGTATCAAAAGATTCAGGAATATGGGGTGAAAGACCATTTTTCTCAATAAAGCTCTCCACGCGGTATATATAATTCCCATATTTGTCCACGAGTTCAGAATTTACCTTATACTGGAACTCATGTAGTGAAAAATCAGAATCCCCAGTTTCAGGGAGTATGGATGCCATATAGTACCTCAATGAATTCTTATCAACAAATTTTAACATTTCATCCGCTGTGAAACCTATACCACGGCTCTTGGAAAATTTCTCTCCATCGAATCTGAGGTATTCATTTGCAGGAACATTGTATGGAAGGTTGTATTCTCCATGGGCCAGGAGCATTGATGGCCATATTATTGTATGGAATGGTATATTGTCCTTTCCAATGAAGTAATATGATTTCACACTTCTGTCCATCCAGAAACTCTTCCAGTAATCCGGTTTTCCGATCTCCTTCGAGTATACTCTTGCACCGGTTATATAACCGATAAGTGCCTCGAACCATACGTATATCTTTTTATTCTCGTAACCGGAAATCGGTATTTTAACACCCCAGTCGAGGTCCCTGGTTATTGCCCGGGGATGCAACCCCTCATTTATGAAATTTTGTGTGAATTTCAAAACGTTCTGTTTCCAGTATGTTTTTGAGTCTATATAATCTGAAAGATCCTTCTGAAGCGAGTCAAGTGTCAGGAAAAAATGTTCTGTAACCCGGAAAACCGGGGTTTCATTAACTAGATTACATACAGGATTTATCAATTCCATGGGATCCAGCGTTCTACCGCAGTTATCGCACTGATCTCCCCTGGCGCCTTCATATCCGCAGTACGGGCATGTCCCTTCTATATACCTGTCCGGCATGAACTTATTAAGTGTTTTGCAGAATGGTGAAACCATGTATCTTTTCACCAGGTAATTTTTTTCCAGGAGGTTCAGGAAGAATTCATCCACATCTATATCGTGCTCCGGATCACTGGTTCTCATAAATTTATCAAAGTTTATATCAAGTGCATTGAATGTTTCAATCTGCATATTATGAAATTTATCGGCTATTTCCTGTGGGGTAACATGGTTTTTTTCGGCACTGATTGTAATTGGCGTTCCATATTCATCACTACCCGAGATGAAAAGCACCTCCTTTTCCATCATCCTGTTGAAACGTACAAATATGTCAGCGCCCAGGTATGCCCCTGCAATATGCCCGAGATGCAGTGGCCCGTTGGCATATGGCAGGGCACAGTTTACAAGAATTTTTTCGCGTTCCATCATAAGGGTAGTTTATACTAAAATTTAAGTCTTTATTTTTGGGTCTCTTTCTTAAATTCATCTTCTACAACATATACAAACTTATTCAAAACCCGGTCAAATATGATTATTAGAAGCATTCCTGAAAACAGAAACAGCAGTGCAAATAAATTTGCACGTTCAAGTATAAAAACTACCGCAATACCCATGGCCGGAGGGTGCATTGCCTGAAAGGTAACCAGCAATAGTGCAACTACCATCTCAACAATTGCAAGAGTTACATACAATCCAATATGCACTGAAACAAAGAAGCCGATAATTCCACAGATTCCGGAGATTATGTAGCTTTTAACAAATTTACTGATTCTGGATGAATCCTGATGCGGCTGCATGAATAGTAGAAAGGAACTTGAAGCAAATGATGAAAAAACGATAAATTTTGCGATGGGAACAATGTATATGTGTATGAGTGAAAGCAAGAATATTGTAATTGACAGGGTTATCCCGATAAAAATTGCAGGTATTATGCTATTTCTGATACGGATTTCTCTCTTGCTATGCGCATTTTTCATCGCTTAAATGATTTATTAAAGGTTTATAAATAAACCTGTACATATCATATCTTTCGGATCTGTAATTATCAGGTTATGTTAAGATTAATCCCTAATCCCGGCTTTTCAACTGTTCTATAGTTTCCTGCACTGCTGTATCCACTGATTCGTCGCTTGTGTATTTGCTCTTCCATCCCATAGAGAGAAGTTTGTCTATGGCAAGGTGCGTTATCTTTATGTCTCCCTTCCAGCCTCTTCCACCGATGCCTCCGGTGTAATTATATTTGACATTCTTCAGTCCCATTCTTTTGACCACATAATCTGCTATGGTCTTAACGGATGTTGTATCCCGGTTGCCCAGGTTTATTATATCGGTTTTGTCAAATTTTTCATGGATGTATATCATAGAATCAACGCAGTCGGTAACATGCATATAGGATTTCCGCTGTGTCCCGTCTCCCAGTATTTCAAGTTCATCAGGGTTTTTCATCAGTTTATTTATAAAATCATATATAACGCCGTGCGTAGAATTTTTTCCTACTATGTTTGCAAAACGGAAAATGGTGCCCCTGATGCCATAATAGTGGGAGTATGCTGTAATAAAACCCTCATTGGACATTTTGGATGCGCCATATGATGATATTGGCATATAAGGACCATAGTTTTCTGGTGTGGGCATAATGGATGCCTCTCCGTATACAGTGGAGGAAGATGCAAACAGTATCTGCTTTACATCATTTTTCCTCATGTATTCCAGTATGTTTTGGGTAACCACAACATTGTTTTCGAAATCTTTTACAGGATCCTCTGAACCATACCTAACATCTGAATTGGCAGCAAAATGTATAACTACATCTATATTTTTAAGTTTCCCGAAATCAAATGATAAAAGATCGGCATTGATAAAATCCAGATTTCTATTTTCCTGAAAATTCTTTATAAATCTCTGGCCCACATGATTATTTAGATTGTCTATTACGGTGATTCTGTTATCAGGCAGTAATTTTTCTACCATATTTGAACCGATAAAACCTGCTCCCCCTGTTATCAAAATATTTTTTCCATGCATAATGGTAGATAACATGTTAAATAATAATTGTTTTTATATTAAAAATTAATATGGTAGTATGACCTATTACTTCAAGTGTAAGGATTTAGGATGGAATTGCTCATTTGAGAACCACGCAGAGAAGAGGGAGGACATATTTCCCAGAATAAGGATTCATTTTCATTATGCACATGCAACCAATGATATAGATGAAGAAACAATGAAAAAAATAGAATCTGTAATATATGAGGGTGAAGAATACAAAGGGGAAATATGAAAATTGAGAAAATAAAGGGATTCCGGGATCATTATCCAGAGGATATGGAGATCAGAACATATTTTTTCAAGAAAATCACAGACTCTGCTGAAAACTTCGGCTACAGGCAGATAGATTTTCCCAGTCTCGAGCCGCTGGATCTTTATAGATTAAAATCTGGTACAGAGCTTGTGAATCAGACATTTTCTTTTGTTGACAAGGGCGGCAGGGAGGTAACTATGATACCGGAAGCAACACCATCGACCGTCCGGCTCTTGACGGCCAGAAAAGATCTCCCGAGGCCCATAAGATGGTATTCCTTTCCCAAAGTATGGAGATATGAAGAGCCCCAGGAAGGCAGATTCCGGGAGCATTATCAGTTCAATGCAGATATGTTCGGCATAGATTCGGAGGAGTCTGACGCTGAAATTGTTGGGCTTGCATCAGGCATACTGGATTCACTTGGATTATCCGGTGTGTATGAGATAAATATAAATGATAGATTCCTCATGGAATATATTTTGAAAGATATGGGAATAGATAATGTTTCCGAGGCTTTTTCTATTATAGACAAGTACAAAAAACTTGATAAGGCTAATTTTTCATCCCTCCTGGGGCAGATAGGTGCAGGTGAAGAGATTGTCAAGAAAATTTTATCACTGCTATCCGAGAAAACTGATACTGCCGGGCTTGAAAGGAAGGTAAAAAAGGTCGTTAAAAATTACGATGAAATAAAACCCAGAATTGAAAGACTTAAAAAAACATTTGAACTTATAGGGCTTTATACAGAAAGCCGGATTAATTACGATTTCTCAATAGTAAGAGGGCTTTCATATTATACAGGAATAGTTTTTGAGGCATTTGATATAAAGGGCGAATTAAGGGCAATTCTTGGTGGAGGCCGATATAACGAACTTTCCAAGCTTTTTACAGAGGAGGAAATTCCAGCTGTAGGATTCGCAATAGGCGATGCTGTAATTGAATTGCTTCTGAAAAGGCAGAACTTATGGGTTAAACGTAATTTAAAAGAATCTTATTACATATGCAACCTTTCCAGCTCTGATGATGAGTATATAATAAAAATAGCAAGCAGAATCAGGAGCCTCAATAGAATTGCACTGGTTGACCTGACACACAGGAAGATATCATCACAGCTCAAAAGTGCGTCAGATTACAATTATGCGGTAATAATAGGCGACAGGGAAGTAGAGGAAAACACTGTTACAGTAAAGAATATGGAAACATCCGATCAATCCACGATGGGATACGATGATTTTCTATTGCACCTAAGAAACAGGGAACCTTAGTCCGATAGTAACTTACTTCCCACGGCAATTTAAATGATCACCGATCTTTATAGTTAAAAATAATGCCATTTTATGTTGGAAATGACAACAAAATTTATATTGAAATAAAACCTTATCCATAAATGTCAGTTGCTTTTGTCCTTATAAGAGTTTTACCAGGTAAAGAACATGAGATATATGACAAGGTATCAAATTTAAAATATGTAACAGAGGTCCATCCACTTCTTGGAGAATACGACCTTATATTAAAAATTGATACGGACGAAATGACAGAAATCGGAAAACTTGTTGTTCAGGATATAAGGAGCATCAACGGCGTTGTTGAGACAAAAACACTTGCAGAGATTAAATTATAGGTGATGAAATGACAGGATTTTCTTGGAATTGGGATGTTTTTTTTCTGGTTTTGCTAGCCCTGCTCGCCCTTTCTCTTATAATATTTGGGATTTTGACCGCTTATTTTGGGAGTAACAAAAGCAGGATAGTTGGAGCCGGTTTGCTGGTTATCGGTTTGGTAATAGGTATATTTGTGATACTGGGATCCTATGATGTGTTCAAGGTAAGCTTTATTACAGAGGTTCTAGAGCCAACGGTATTTTACATCATTGCGGCGATTATAGGCGTGGTAATAGGGCTCCTCGTATTTCTAGGGGCCATAATGAAAACATAGATACTTTTATTTTAACAGTCCTTTTATTTCTGTTTCTTCAGAAACAAAATAAATTACATCATTATTTTCAAACTCATATTCATTGCCTACGGGGAATATATAATTATCCTGTTTCATTACTGACAAAATTATCACTTTATTGAAAATTTTAAGGAAGTCCTGGATTTTGTGACCAACATATTTTTCAGGAATTTTTACTGAATAAATTTTTGGGCCATCACCCGAGGATAACAATTTTAGAACAAAGTCCGGTAGTTTAGGATTCATTATTGATTTTGATATAACAAGGGCACTCAGCTCATTCAATGTAATAACTTCATCTGCGCCTGCACTTTTAGCATTCGTTACATTTTCAGACTTTGCCACCTGCGCTATAATTTCGGCAGATTTGTTCAACTTCCTGATCTGGAAGATATTCAATATTGTTTTTGCATCTATGAGATTAGGCGGTATGTCTGAACTGAAGTCACCGGTGACTATGAAACGTTTAGCATCTGTGGCATTTGCGGTTTCCAGTGTTTTTTCATCAGTTGGATCGCCAGGGGTAAAAAAAACATAATCTGACTTTACCGGGTTTTCTTTCAAATTTGCAATTAAAACCAGCGAGTCCAATTTTAATTTTCTGTTCAGGTAATTGGATATTATATTGCTGGAATAATCATTATAATTACATATTATTGTGTGATTTTTCATTTTAATCCTCCTTATTTTATGCTTTAATTTTACATTTGTCATATATGCCGCTGTTGATGCTGTAAGTGTACTTACAGTTCCGATGCCGGCCAGCATTATTGTAATAGCTATTATTCTTCCTGTCAAATTTACCGGGACAACATCACCGTAGCCTACGGTGGTAACGGTTTGAAAGACAAACCATATGGCCAGTTCTGGGTTTTTAATCTGGCTTCCCTGTATGTTGATCTGTGATATATATTCCAGATATGAACCCACCAAAACAATTATCATGAGGATTAAAACAGTTTTGAACACATTGGAACTGAAAAATCTCCCCAGTTTTATGATAATACGTTTTATCAAATTCATTTATGCATAGATGATATATATAGATATAAAATATGCTGTTTTTATATTTTATGTATAAGGCTTAATAATATAATTTTATTATCCTTTATGGACGCTGAAAAATTTGTCAGGGAAAGCAGGGAAATGATCATATCAAATCTGGATGGTAAAGGCATTCTTGCCTGCTCAGGTGGGCAGGACAGCACTTTACTTTCAATGATAGCGGCACCTATCAAGAATATAGAAATTGTGTTTGTGGATACCGGACTCCTGAGATTGAATGAGGTTGACAGAGTAGAGTCGCTTTTTAAAAAATTTGGCATACCGTATAAATTAGTTGATGCAAAAAAAATATTTTTGAAAAATCTTTCGGGTGTAACTGACCCGGAAACAAAGAGGAAGATTATAGGAAAAACTTTCATAGATGTTTTCAGGGAAGAAGCTGATTCATATGGGGCAACATGCCTGCTACAGGGAACAATAGCCCCGGACTGGATAGAAAGTGGTGGTGAATCCCGTGATACCATAAAGAGCCATCATAATGTTGGGGGGCTTCCTGAAAATATGGGATTCAAACTCATTGAACCGTTGAGGGACCTTTATAAGGACGAGGTCCGTGAAATCTCGAGATATTTCGGACTGCCTGAAGTTATGCCTTTTCCAGGGCCGGGGCTGGCCATACGTATCATAGGCGACGTAACTGAATATAAACTGGATATATTGAAAAGGGCAACAGATATACTGGAAAGATTGGTTATGGAGAGATATTCCGGGGAAAAGCCGTGGCAGTACTTCTGTGTTCTATTGCCGGTAAGGTCAACTGGTGTTCACGGCGATCAGAGAACCTATGGCGAAACCATTGCAATAAGAATGATTGACACGCTGGACGGTATGACCGGAACATTTTCCAGGCCCGACTGGGAGCTGCTATCTGATATATCCATAAGCATTACCGATGAAATACCTGAAATAAACCGGGTTGTGTATGACGTGACAGATAAACCGCCTGCTACCATAGAATGGGAATAATTATATAATAATTAACAATTCAATAAAAAGGTAATCATTATGATGGAAGAGCAATTACTAATACCGGAAGAAGAATATCAGAAATCCGGTGTCCATATAGGAACACAGGTCAAATCAAAGGATATGGATGAATACATATTCAAAATCAGGAACGATGGATTATATATACTCGATATAAAAAAAACTAATCATGCACTCATTGAAGCAGGAAAAATGCTGTCAAGATTCAGGCCAGAGCAGATACTTGTAGTGGCACAGAGACAGTATGCCTTTAAGCCTGTAGCAAAGTTTTCAGAGATAGTAGGTTCAAGTTCTATAATAGGCAGATTTATTCCGGGAACCCTGACAAATCCCAATTTAAAAACTTATTATGGTGCAAAAGTTATACTTATAACAGACCCGCTTGCCGACACGCAGGCGATGAAAGAGGCTATCAGAATAGGCATACCAGTAATTGCCCTTTGTGATGCTAACAACAAAACAGATTTTGTGGACCTGGTAATTCCCACAAACAACAAGGGAAGAATGTCTCTTGCAGTTATATACTGGCTGCTATCAAGGGAAATTCTGAAGAACAGGGGAGATATAAAGTCTTACGATGAAATGAAATCAAAAATAGATGATTTCGAAGTACAGATTTAAAGATCTTTCAATCTTTCTATATATAGATATTTTAATTTGTTTTCAATAAAACCTGCAAGCAGGGTTTTTTTTCTGACACTTACAGAAAGCCTGATAGCCCTGCTTATCTTATACCATTCATCCACGTTCATCAAACTGACGAGAAATTCTGCATGGTCATTCATGGATTCCGAGTATATTCTAAAATTTTGGCCATATTTAAATCCACTTTTTACTATGAAGTTTCTCCCTATGAGGTCGCTGTAAAGCATGTCTTCTTCGGAGTTTGTTTCACCCAGTACATATGCTGATTCGAATTTGTTTAGAATCCGTACTCCCATGAAGTCCTGGCCGAACCATGGGGGCTGGGAATTAACAGTGTAATAAACATTGTTCAATTTGCGTATCCCGTTTTTAATAATTGAAGAATCTACACTGCCGAAAGGATCTGCCCGTGATGACCTGAAATATGTAATGCTTTTTTCCTCATCAACTGTTATGAATATTGCCGGTGAATAATTATAAATGCTAGGAAAATCGATCATATCGTCTTCCTTAATCAGTATAACGGGAATATCAAATTTTTCTTCTGGTTTCCTGTAATAAAATTTTTTTCCGTCCCTCTTTACAACAAAGCCTTTGGATTTCAGTACGGAATATACATAATAAATATAGAGATCTTCATTGAATACCCTGCTTATAATATCTGATAGGCTTATATTTTCCACTGGCAATATTTTGCCCTTCATATACAGGTATATGGATTCACAGGGTTCGAGTACCATTGCATCACCGGATATTTTTCCTGTATGATACTTATTTATTATCTGGGAGGCATCCATACCTGAAAACTGAAAGTGGGTATTATTGCATACGACATCCATTATGTGATATTATTTACCCTGATTAAAAATTTTTGCCAGTGAGTATCCCAGGATTTCCTTTAAAATTGAAGAAAAATCATCCCTGTTGCTATAAATAAAATACAGTATTCTGTATTCCCCTGCAAGTT
>JAKAAA010000012.1 GCA_021797295.1 Thermoplasmata archaeon | reverse complement strand
TTGATATGGCAGGGCTGGGGAATGACAGCCCCGGCTGCAGACATTGCTTACCTCCTGGGTGGAATTGCCCTAGTTGCGCTCGGAGCTACCCCCCTTTCAATTCTCATTGGATTCCTTATATACCTTGCAATACTTAATACATCTTACAGGTTCTCGAAAAAATACGTATCTGCGGGCAGTGATTTCACCTATGTGGGAAAGAGTATAGGAGGGTTCATGGCAACATTTGAGGGCTGGAACCTGTTCTTCGGAACAATGTTTGCCTACGCCGGATTCGGAATGCTGGGACTTGCAGGTTTTTTTGATATATTTGACAGCGGGATAATTACAGGAGGATACTGGATTCCCATAGTGATTGCTCTGAATGTTATAACATTCTACATACTTTACAGAGGAATAAGATTTTCAACTACGTACCAGATAATAACCGGAATAGCAGAATTTGCAATTCTCATTGCCGGAGGTATAGGACTGGTTATCCTTGCCGGAAAAAGTAATACACTAAGTGTGTTTTCACCATTTATAGCCAGTGGTGGAATTGCGGGATTTTTGCATTCCCTGACACTTTCTGTTGTAACCTTTATAGGGCTTTCTATTGCTCTTACCGCTATTTCAGAGGAAACCCATATACCTAAGAAAACTGTTCCAAAGTCACTTTTAATTTCCTCAATGATCATAGGAATAACAATAGTATTCCTGGCATATGCCATGACGGTTGCATGGGGGCCATCCAGGATGATCTCATTCGGTGATTCTGTGGATAACGGCCTTGTATTATTCAGGGAAATAAGCCCGGTGATGTTCATACTTCTATTTGTCTTCACGGTTAACAGCTTCATGGGAAACAATATATCCATGGGTACCTCCATGACCAGAATATTCTACGCATTCTCAAGAGACAACATAATATTCCCTAAGGCATTTTCCAGGACAGATAGAAATGGAACCCCTAGAAATACAACATTCCTGATCCTTGGAATTTCATTATTTCTAAGCATAACTTTTGGACTTATTTTCGGACCAATAGATGGTGGTTACGTACTTCTTTTTGCTGATGCATTCTTCTCATTCCTTATAAGGTCCATATCATCTGGAAGCCTGGTAATATCAACATTCCGGGAAGGCAAAATGAAAGCAGGTGCACTTCTCGGATATCTTGTAATACCTCTTGTGTCAATAGGTGCGTTAATGGCAGTTCTTGCATCAAATTTTTTCCCGCTACCCGTGTACCCGTACAATGCGGCATCGGTGATGGGAATAGTTATTATTGCAGCAGTGTTTCTAATTACATTATATACATGGATAAAGAATCCAGAAACTGTCAGGAAAGCCGGCTCAACAACCATAGAAGAGATTGCTGAAACTTCTCTTGATTGAAATAGTTATATTATTTTAAAGTATATAAAATCAAAATTTATTTAATATTAGGACGATCATGTTATTATGGTACATAAGATAGATTATGAAAAGAACGGACATCACATAACGGTATCACCATTAAAGGGCAGGATAAAAATAACGTTGGATGGAAATACTTTAGCAGAATCGACACATGCCCTGGAATTGAAAGAGGATGGTTATGAAAAAGTATACTATATTCCATTGAAGGATGTTAAAGCTGAAGT
Organism: Thermoplasmata archaeon; assembly: GCA_021797295.1. The sequence continues at coordinate 15,008 of JAKAAA010000012.1, read as the reverse complement.
TATAAGATCCGGAACGAGAACAGTTTGCCCCTATAAAGGAAAGGCATCTTATTATTCCATGAAGCTGAATGATAGAATAGTAAAAGATGCCATATGGCAGTACTCAGATCCTTCACCTGAGTTCACAGTACTGAAGGATTATGTATCATTCTACACAAAAAACATAGATCATGTGGAAATCAGTGAGGAGTGACATCCTCTCCACGCTAAGGCATGGGGCTTCCCTCTTCTCTTGTTAAAAGAATTAATTATCACAAAATTATAAATGTTTTTATATGCGCATGAATTTATGAATAGATTATTATGGTAACTAAACCAGCACGAATGTATTCAAAGATTTCAGGTCCTGCTTATACCAGAAAGGAGTTTATGGGCGGTGTGCCATATCCCAAGATAACAACCTTTGTACAGGGTAACCAGAAGAGAGATTTCGAGATAGAAATGCAGTTAATAGCAGAGGAGGCGTGCCAGATAAGGCATACTGCACTTGAGGCTTCCAGAATTTCTATAAACAGGAAACTTCTGGAGAATATCGGTGCCGGAAATTACTTCCTCCATATCAGGCCTTATCCCCACCAGGTTATACGTGAGCATAAAATGGCAACAGGTGCAGGTGCAGATAGGATATCAAGCGGTATGAGGATGGCCTTCGGAAGACCTGTGGGAACGGCGGCAAGAGTCCACCCCGGAGAAATCATAATGGTGGGCAAAGTCGACCGTGCAAACGCCAAGGCACTTAAGGAAGCTTTGAAAAAAGCATCAATTAAATTACCCACACCCTGCAAAGTTGTAATAACAAAGGGGAAGGAAATAACTTCTAAAATGGGACTTTAGAGTATTAATTGTATAGATTTCCCGTTTTATTTTTAAATTTAAACATTTTTAAACTATCTCATTAATTAGAAAAATATAAATCTCAATGTTATAAGATAGGAGGCCAGTAATTTTGAAGAAAATAAAAATTACGATAAATTATCAAAAGACAATACCTATACGTAGAATAATGAATAATTATTATCTCTATTTCTGTATTTCCTTGGAAAATAATTAATATACAATAAAATATAGATCAGTTATACAATGATAACTTTTATTTTTGGATGGCTTTTTCACGGCTGGCAATAAAATCCTGTATTAATTTGGCCGCCAGCATTGATGTGTTCCCGTTATCATAGAGGGGTGTCATTTCATTTATATCAAATCCAACTATCCTATCAGATATGGATGTGAGTATGCTACGGACGTCATACGAGGTGAGTCCATATGGTTCTGGTGTTCCAACCCCTGGAGCATATGCAGGATCAAATCCATCCATATCTATTGAAAAATAAACCCTTTCTGATGTTTTTTCCATAATTTCCTCAATGACTTTTTCGATGCCGGATGCACGTACCTCATTGGCAGAGATAAATCTCACCTTTTCATATTCTTTCGATGATATTTCTTCATATGATGTGGATCTAGTGCCAACAGATATTATTTTATCCTCACCCAGGAGTTCCAGTGCCCTTCTTGTGACACATGCATGATTGTATTTGTTATCCATATATGAATCGCGGAAATCCGAATGGGCATCGATGATTACCATGGTTATATCCTTAAAGTTTCTCAGTGCACCTACCGTAAGGGAATGTTCACCACCCAGCATTATGGGTATTTTCTTATCGTGCAGGATGGTTCCTGTAACAGTTTCAACCTCACTGAGAATATAATCAACATCCTCGTATACAGGAAGGTCACCAAGATCACATATCTTTGCATCAAGGAGATTTATACCGTAATTCACCTCATAGGATTCTAAATTGTCATACGCGAATCGTATAGAATTTGGAGCATATCTGGATCCCCTTCTAAAGCTGGAGGTATTGTCAAATGGAACGCCGAATATTACGTAATCTGCATCGCTGTAACCAGATAATGCATCAGCAATTTTTAAATTGGAGAAATGCGACATTAATTCTGCAGCATTATCTTCCTTTTTCCCATAGCTTCCCAATACGGCACCTCCATCCCGGCTTTTAATCTGTCCTGATCCTCTGGCTCTATAGGCAGTATGAAAGTCTCGAAACTTTCCGAATCCATCAATTGTGCCTCATTGTTTGCAATTGACAGTATCTGTGCATTCTTCTTCACAATGATAGGTACCTTTACCTTATGCTTTACGGGATAAACCACACTGTGTTTCTGGCTGTCAAATACGCCAATAGCGACAATTCGCCCTTTAGCTTCACCGTGCTTACCTGGCTTTGACATTGTAATATCAACTATCTTGCATGGTGAATCATCGATTAACATGTATCTTCCTACCTTTAATTCTCTAACTTCGGCTTCTGTCCAGCTCATAACTAATCCTCTGGTTAATATTTTAAGCCTTTATATATTTTTATATCTGAAACAATATTTAGGACAAATAAAAAAGGTTATAATGGACCATTGCCCATGAAATTTCCACCCTTGCGCCTGATTGATGAATTTATCAGATTCTCATCTATCCCGGCAGGCAAACCTTTCCCGTTGACATAATCAAATAAGATAAGTTTGAATATATTCGTGTAAGTGAAGTTGAGAATGAGTCCAAGAATTATCATTATTACTGCAATTACTACAGGTATTGCAACAAGGATAAGCGGTATGCCGGCGCCGAAGAGTATTGCAGAAATTATCAGGAGCAGAAATCCCCCTCCAGTGAAGATTAATGTGTAGAGGTCGATGTATATAACTCCGCCAAATGTGTTCCCGAAGTGTGATTTTATGGTATTAACACTCATTTTAATTGCGCTGATAGGTCCGGTATTATAGTCCAGTATGACCGGTACAACGAAAAATGTTGCAACAGTTATGGCAAATGAACCGATTGACGCTATAATTAAACCACCTATGCCACGCACTCTGGATTCTATTGCGCGGAGGATCATCAGAACTATACTATAAAGTATGGCCCACTGAAATGCCTTTCCTGCATATTTCTTCGATGATGAAAATGCTTCTCTCATGGATGCGGGATTATCTGTTTTTAGAGACCTGTAAGAGATCATCATTGCCATAATAATTAATGTTGCAAAAAAGTATACAAGTACATATGCTATGAAAAGCCCGATTATGTAATAATAATAAGAATAACCTGATACTGGAATTTCAAGAATAAGGATGAAAAATGTCAGGGTAAATATTATTACGCTGACAATTCCTGATATTATTGGATAAAAATAGAGTTTTTTGTTCCCCGAAATACTCTTTCTTACCTGCTTGGCAAGCCGCCAGCCGCTTCTCATGGATTCGAACATGCGGGACTATTTATTCTGTTTATAAATAGTTTAGTTGAGAATAATCCATTTCATCCCCGGTGCCATTATTTTTATTGAGTACTATTTTCCCGTTAACCATTACATATTCTACATTTTCTGAGCTTGAAGAGAATACTAAATTGTTCACAATGTTTTTCTCGCTGGACGGAATTGTACTGTATTTATTGGGATTTATTATTACCAGGTCTGCAAGATAACCTTCCTTTATTACCCCGATTGGTGCCTTCAGGGCGATTCCCGCATTTCGTGTTGCCATGTCCAGTATCTGCTGGGATTTTACAGTGTCAGCGGACCACCGATCATTGTTTATTGAGATGGCTGAATATTTCATTTCCTCGAACATGTTGAGGGAATTATTGCTTCCAGAACTATCTGTCCCCAGTGAGACATTTACATTATTAGACAATAATTCTGGAATTGGTGCTATTCCTCCGGACGCAAGCTTGGCATTGCTTATTGCATTCCATGATACGGCAGTGCCGCTTCTTGCTAGAAGTTTGATTTCATTCAATGTGATCCACACGCAGTGTGCTGCCAGCAACTTATCTGAAAGGAAACCAATTGATGCAAGATGTTCCACTGGCCTTTCATTATGGGATTTCACGAAGTCATAAACCTCCTTTCTGGTCTCAGATAGATGCGTATGCACCATAACATTATACTTTTCTGAAAGATCCCTTACACGGTAATAATTCTCATCAGAGGATACATAAATTCCCTGTATTCCTGCCAGCGGTGTGACCGTATCCGGATGGGTTTTCCTTATAAAATTCTCTGCATTTTTAACGGGGTCTCCCTTCTGTGTTGTGTATTCCTGATCCAGTGTTGCCCAGGCCAGAAACCCACGTATCCCGGTTTTTTCAACAGCTCTTTCAATCACATCTTCCGAATAATAAAGATCAACCAGGGACGTTATTCCAGAGTTGAGCATTTCTTTAATGCCCAGAAGGCTCGAGTTATATATTCCCTCCTCTGTTCGATCTGCATCAAGTTTTGATGTTTTGTCCAGGAATTCAGAAAGTACAATATCGTCCAGAAGGCCCCTGAAGCCACTCATGCCAATGTGTGCATGGGTATTTATGAATCCGGGAATTATGAATTTTCCGTCTGCGTTTATTTCACTGTCATGTTCTGGCTCTTCCTTACCTATGTAAACTATTTTATTACCGTCAACCAGTATGTTTGCATGCAGTATTTCCCTGCTGTCATTCTCGGTGATGATAGTTCCATTTTTAATAAGAATGCTCATTGCTGGTAATCGGGATAATGTTAATAATTATTTAGAATGGTATTTATAAATCAGGTTACTTTTTCAATCCGGCACGTACCTTGATTGCCGCACCGGAATCCATGTCAATCATTGCCCTGGAAGGTATCAGTGCAGTCCCGGTGCCACGCAATTCGTTATTGAAGGTCATTATCACCTCATCAAATGCGTGGATATCAGGCGTTGCGTTGAGTATCCCCATTGCATATACCGTAGCAGTTGGAGTGAAATTGTCTATGGAGACATTGAATTTATTATTTTCAAGGAAGAATTTCCCCGATGCGGGTGTTATAGAAAAACGGCCGATTGATTCATTGTAAACAAATAATATATTCTTGCCTTTCACCAGCATGTCCTGATGGAAGCTATTGATAAGCTTAATGTCATCAAGGTAAGTCAAAATCCATGATCCGAACTGGAATTTGAGTAATGCTTTATAATCATCCATTTTTTTCCCGTATTCACTTTCCTGGTTGATCCTTTCTCTGAGTGCCCCTGCTAAAATGGATAAATTTTTATCATCAGTTACCCGGCCCTCGATCACAATTGAATCCGAAGGTATAGATTCCCTGATGAAATCCAGGTCCTCCGGAATATATGCTATTACATCAGTGTAATGATTTTTTGATAAATAATCTTTTATCAGGTTTTTCATCATGAGCTTTTCATCCTCATACCATGTGCCTATGACTGGAATATCATAAAATCTGGCAGGGTAGCCGTTTTCAAGTTCTCGGGGGACAAGGCCTACCGGGGATGTTACTATCAATTCATGTATATATTTTCTGTACTGCCCTATTGCACCCAGGATTTTTTTGTGCGTTTTTGATTCTGAATAGGGCTTTTTTGCAGAACAGGGAAGAAGCAGTGCAATATTTCTATGGTCTGGCTTTTGATACATCCGGATTTTTTCCCTGTATTCAGCAATGTCGGGTCGATTCAGGGATTCGAGGGAGTTTGCCTGTATGTACGGTGTCCTGGAAGGAAATGCTGCTGCAAATTCAATGTAATATCCGGTATCGGCGATTCTCAGCATTTCAAGAGCCTTGCCCGATATGCATATTTTTTCAGCTATTTCCCTCAATGTATTATCACGTATAGAATCGAATATTGATTCAAGCATGGATTCAGCAAATTTTATGTTTTCCTCCAGGGGATTGTAGTCAACCCTTGATTTCCCTGCAACAGTGTATTTTATCCCGTCCATGCTTTCCCTCCGGATGTAGAGATCATCAAATATATTAACTCCGAGATAGGCCAGAACCGGCATAATGTATGGGTCAGATATGCCCTGGAGATAGAATAATTTTGTATAACCATATTTTTTTCTCAATTCTACCAGAAAATTCACCAGTTTGCCTGGACGTTGAATCAGTTCAAGACCGTTGAATATTATTAAAAAATCCTTTCCCTCTATAACCTTTTCACCATTCAAAAAAGATGGGTAGTATATCTTCTTTTTAAAATCTTCACCGAGGATTTCTATGCTATCATCCTTGTTTATATAATCATCTGAAAAAGTATTTATCAGGAGTGGAAACTTTCTGCCGTTTCTATAACCTGCCCATGAGAAGCCCATTACATACTGCTTATCTTTTATCTTTTCAGGCATATGACCTTATTAAAGAATATTATATTATCCTTACCACGGTTTAGTTCATAAATGCATTCTACCTGTCCTGTCATAAATAATCCGGGATTATAGTGGATTAACGGGAAAAATTAAAATGTATATATTTTATTTAAAATTATTTTGTTGTAATTCTTACAACGTTGCTTCCACGAATTATGACTTTTCCTATTTTTCTCTGGACTTCTCCACTCTCCTCTGCATCGTCAAGTGTCATATTCATATATTCGTCATATCCGGCGAGTGTTCCCTCGAGGGACCTGTTATCCTTTAATAATAGTGTAACTTTCTTATTCAAATTCTCTTCAAGCATTTTCATTGGTAATGTAGCCATTTTATTCACCTAATTATATTCATCTTCTCCGTTAAACTGATCGTCATGCTCCATCATGACCTTGATTAAACCGCCCAGAAGCTCCTTCATGCTATCAATTTCCTTTCTCATGTCCTTAACTTCTTTATTCAGCTCCTGAACATCTTTTATTTTATCAGCTTCTTTCATGATTATCACCTAATATATTTATATTGCCATAATCTGGAGCAATTTTCCTCTGTTCTACCCTTCCACAGTTCTTGCAAACTAATTTCCCATTTTCAAGGGTCAGTTCATTTCTACATACAGTGCACCTGCTTTTAAGTACGCCCAATCCTCCTTCGAATATAGTTGAATAGCTTGGCCTTGTACTTATAATTCTTGCCCTGACAAGATCTCCCAGGGTAAGTATATGCGAATACATAGTTTTGTTTGGGATCGGTAATCTTATTCTGGTTTCTGTATTTGCCGGAATCAGCTTCCCCTCCCGTATAAATCCTGAAACAAGCACTATTGCCTCCTTGTTCAGTAATTTTATTACTTTGCCATAAACTATGTCTGATTTTCTCAATGGTATGGATTGCTTTGTCGTATTCACCGATATTATCAGGGACTTGTCATCCCTTGCTACCTTCCCGAATGCTGTAGATATAACATCCCCATCAATGTCCTGTGTGTTCTTACCGGAAACATATTCTTCTTCCTTGGCTATTATATCTCCCGGGAATACTATATCTTTTAATTGTTCCATTCAATTACCTCTTTAAAAGCCCGTAACTATATAGATTTTATACAATTGCAGGCAACTATTATACCCTTCTATTAAGTAATTCATTTATTATTAATTTTTTGCTAGTGCATTTAGGAATAGTCATTAGAAAATATTGAACATCCGTAACAGATTTAATACTATAACAAGAATAAAAACAAAGGTAAGATATGGGGCGGTGTATACAAAGAGGCTGAAAGAGGTTTTACGGCTGGGATTTTTTATGAATCTGTACGAAAATACAACTATGGGAACGGAAAGTACGGCCACCGGAATAAGGTAAATCAGATTGTAAAGTCCCAGGAAATATGGTGTCAGTGAAAACACAATCAAAAATAGGGCTGAAAGTGAAATAGCTATTGCAGTAGCCCTGTCAGAATGAACTACCGGAAACATGGGTACACTTGCCTTTTTGTAATCATCCCGGTATCTATATGCAAGGCTCCATACATGAACAGGAATCCAGAACATTACAAGGAAGAAAAGTACCCAGGGGAGCCACGAAAAAGCTGATGTTACCGTATACCATCCTATGAGCACCGGAAATGCCCCTGAAAACCCGCCATATATAATGCTGTAAGGGGATACTTTTTTCAGCATATAACTGTAAATAAAAACATTGTCGAAGATGCCAACCGACATGAATAAAGCTGCAATAAGTCTCCTTATCGCAAGCAAAACCACAACAGACATTATGGCAAGGGAATAACCGAAAATTAAAGCCTGTTTTTTTGTAATTGCACCACTGGGAAGTGGGCGCTTTTTTGTTCTCTCCATTTTGGAATCCATATCAAGATCTATGTAATTTGTAAGTCCCTCGGCTCCCATTGAACCTAGTGTTACTGATATTACTGCCGCAACAATGAGCAATATGTTATCCAGCGAAAATTTATTAACTGCCAGGATTGCCCCGCCAAATCCTATAAAGACTAGAAGCCACCAAACCCTCGGTTTGGAATATTCAATATAAATAGCTAACCTACCTGGCATAGAATCCATATCCCTATGGTAATCTTAAATAAATATATTGGCGTTATTTTATTTTATAGGTATTGCAGACAGAAATAATCTGTATAAGTCAATAGAAGAGGTATATTATGAAGTGCGGAGTTATGATTTCTGTTAAAAATTTAATGTCCGTGCGATTGTACTGAAAGATTTATATTGCTGTAGTTAATGGAAGCCTGATGTCAGACCAAACAAATATTAACAAGATCATAGAAAAAACTCGAAGCAACACATTGCGTGATATACCTGATGTGCTTGTCCCGGTATGGCAGATAAAGATCAGGGAAAGATTCGGAATCAATGTTGACAGGGAAATTGCCGAATATATTGTTCTGGCAGTTCATGAAAACGGTACATGGAAAAGACAGAGGGCCCTTAGAAAAATAGAAAAAATCCTGGTGAAAAGGGGCAATGAAGCACCTGTTGCAAGGAGAATGGCATGGAGTATTCTGGAAATGGCAGTTGGAACCACACATGAATAAAAAATCACTTGAACTTTTTTTATCAGGACTAAGTTTGCCTGATTCCTATAATATCAATCTTGAGCAGTACCCCACGGATGCAGGTACAGCTGCCACAATACTCATGGAGGCATATCTGGACGGGAACATCAAGGGCAAAAGTGTTATAGATCTGGGAACAGGCAATGGTATATTTGCAATAGGTGCATGGTATCTCGGGTCTTCTGGTTGCACCGGCATCGATGTTGATAGTAAAATGATTGATCTGGCTAAGGAAAACTGCAATAAATCCCTTTGCAGATGTAATTTTATTAAAACAGGAGTTTCAGAGGTAGCAGGGAGTTATGATACAGTCATTATGAATCCACCCTTCGGTTCTGTGATAAAGCATGATGATTTGCCATTCATCAAAAAAGCAGTGGAAATAGGCACAAATATATACAGTATACATAACATGGCAAGCTATGAATTCATAAATGAATTTTATTCAAAACATCTGAATATAGTCAGAAAAACGAGGATATTCATAAGGGTGCCCATGATATACCCCCATCATAAATACAGATACAGGGAAATTGAATCAGTTCTAATATATGGAAATAAGAATTAAAAAAAATATTATACGTATTTATGATACACTTAAGCCTTTATGGCCGGGGTGGGGTAATGGACATCCTTGGGGACTGTGGATCCCCGGACCCGGGTTCGATTCCCGGTCCCGGCCCTTTGTATTCAAATTAGAATAGTTTTATATTCACACATTCATGGTTTTAACGTTAATGGTGGCGACCTTTTTACGGTAACCCCGGGGGATTCAACTTTATGCTATATCTCCTCCAGAATAATGGAGTTCGTAGAGCGTGTTTTCTCCCTCGTCTATTTTTTCATACCCGATAAAATGGGAAATATCACCGATAAAATCATTATCATAGATATAAACTCCATCAGAGTATGATTTCGGCCCTCTGAATGGAGCCTCATTAGAAACCATATACAGACTCTGCTTTAAAAATTTATAAATTCTGGGGGTATCTACTGTATCATCCGTAACACCTCCGGAGTATACCATTCCCCAGACAGGCTTTCCGTTGCTGTACACTGTTTCTATCCCACTGAACGAAAGCATTCCGAAGTAGATATCCCTGTATTCCATAATTCCATCCCTGAAGTTAAATTCCATGGACCCGGGAATAGCCGGTTCTATGCCCCTGCTACCGGATGCATATGTATGCTTCTTTGCACTTACTATAAAATCCAGAAGAGCGTCTATATCCATATGCGCGTATACATGTGTGGAATTTCAACTTTTTGCAGGTAATATAGAACTTAAATTAACCGATACATTGAATTATAAAAATAATATTATGTTACATGGAAGTTAAAAGAGAAGATTTACTAAAAAATCCTGTAAAAGATACAAGAGTCAGGAAGGATACCACCCTTGCAGATTTAATAGAAATGTTCGGAACCAGTGGTGGCTTTACATCAAAAAAAATTTATGAAGGATACCAGATACTCAAGGAAGAGTTCAATTCTGATGAGACAACATTTCTTTCATTCCCTGCAGATATAATATCCACAGGAACCAGAGGCATAATTAACCAGCTTGTAAAAAATAAACTGGTAGATGTGATTATTACCACAAATGGCACCCTTGACCATGATATTGCCAGGACATACACGGATTACTATTCCGGGACATTTAACTTTGGCGATGAGAAATTGAAGGATATGAATATCAACAGGCTGGGAAATGTCTTTGTCCCTGATGAAAGTTACGGCATTGTAATTGAGGACAGGCTAATGCCCATGATCGAGGAGCTATACAATCAGAAAAAAGAATGGGCACCGGTGGATTTGATTCGTGAAATCGGATTGAAGCTTGACAATGAAAACTCAATCCTGTATAATGCCGCTAAAAACAACATACCTGTATTCGTTCCCGGTATTACTGATGGCTCATTCGGGTCACAGCTCTGGTCATTCTATGAAATGCACCATGATTTCCGCATAAATATCCTGGAAGACGAGCACAGGCTCTCTGATATAGTATTCGATGCAAAGAAAACAGGAGCATTGATGATGGGGGGTGGAATATCAAAGCACCATACCATATGGTGGAACCAGTTCCGTGATGGACTGAATGAAGCGGTTTATATCACAACTGCACAGGAATATGACGGTTCCCTATCAGGCGCAAAGCTGGAAGAGGCAATAACATGGAAGAAGGTCAGGAAGGATGCAAAATTTGTTAACATATACGGTGATGTTACCGCACTATTGCCCATTCTTGTGGGGCCTTTCCTGTAATTACCATATAATTTTTACTCTCTAAATTTTAGTTTGAATTTTATTCCGTAAATTCTTTCATGTAAGTGCTTTGTGCTTGGTTTCAGGTGCATATTTCAATGTCAGGGCCAGTCCAATAAATTCAAAGACTGCAAAGTAGACGATTATAGTTTTCAAGCCATACAGGGAATCTATTATGGGAAAAGAAAAAACGGCAAGGATTGAACCGAACCTGGAAATCGAAGTGGCAAAACCCATTGCAGTTCCCCTTATACGTGTTGGGAATATCTCAACTGGATATGTATATGTAATTGGGCTGGGCCCGATATTATGGAAAAAGTGGACAAACCCAAAAGCGCTGAATGTCATCAGCAGCCCTACAACTGCATACTCGTTTACGAAAAAGAATATGACCAGGACTATGAATGATCCCAGGAAGCCTATCACCAGGAGAAGCCTCCTCCCGATGCGGTCAACGTAGTATATTGCAATCAGGAATCCGATAACAACGGGTATAGATTCCGCCATTCCGGTAAATACAACATAAAGGTCTGCATAGTAGGAGGTGATTTCTGTGGAAAATATTAAGGGGGAATATGTCCATATGCCGTAACTTACTATGTCGTATGAAAACCATGCCATGGAAATGAATATTATGTATTTCCCGTATTTTCCCTTGAATATGTCCCGCAACCTGGTCTTTCCAGGGCTTATATCCGGTAATGCGGCTATCGTATATCCTGTTGATTTTTCGAAATTTTCTCTGGCCACATTGCCTGCCGCATTGCCATATTTATGCTGTACCCAGTAAGGGCTTTCTGGAATTTTTTTCCTTGAATAAAGCACCAGTATGGGGAATATTGCTCCCACCATATACATATAACGCCATGCATTTACTCCGGTAAAAAGGACAAGTGGTACTGCAATGCCAAGGAATATAAGTGACCCGATGGAGAAGGAAAAAATATTGAAAAACATAAATTTTCCACGGGATTTGGTCGGCGAAAATTCGGCCTGTATGGATGAACTGACAGGATAATCGGCACCTATGCCGAAACCAACTATGAGTTCAAGTATAGAGAAATTTATGTAATTTGTTGCAAATCCTGTGAAAAATATGAATATGGATACAAGGAACAGGTCATAAATGTAGATAAACCGCCTGCCATAAATATCTGCTATGTAGCCGGAAATTAAACTTCCGATGAGTACGCCGCCTATGGATGATATTCCCATTATAGAAATTTCATAACTTTTCAATGACATAACATTTATCAGGTAAAGCAGGGCATATGAAAATACAGTAAGTGTGTAGCCATCCATCATTACCCCCATAGAGGAAAGCAGAGTAATCTTTCTCAGAAACGGTGAGGAGGGTGCATCCGAAATAGTTTTGTAGCTATTCATCTGCATCGTTATTGCTTTTTTATATATAAATTATTAGTACTTACTTAATTATAGGTAATATAAAACCTTTTCATGTTAAAAATATTTATATAATTGTTAGTGATTAAGTGTTGACGACGGTCATAACATCGGGGAAATACCAGGTCTCATTCCGAACCCGACGGTTAAGTCCGATGTGTTACATACTGTACTATCTTCCGCGAGGGGACGGGAACTATGTTTCGCTGTCGTTTTTAATATTGTTTTCTTTATTCATATAAAACAAGGTTAATTAACAGGTTTTTTATGAAGGTTTATGATAAATCCGTGGAGTTCATCACAGTATTTCGATTATGAGAAGTTGATCAGGGAATTTGGAATAGATAAGCCGGATGATTATTTCGATTATTTTATGTTCAGGAGAAAACTGATATTCGGGCAGCGTGGCCTCGATTATCTGGAATATGCAATTGAGAATGGAATGAAATTCAATGCCATGACCGGATTGATGCCGTCAGGTCACATGCATCTTGGGAATAAACTAACAATAGACCAGATTATATATTTCCAGTCCCTGGGTGCTGAAGTCTATATTGCTGTTGCGGACCTTGAATCCTATGCTACTAGAGGGATAAGTTTTGAAAAAGCCCGTGAAATAGCTATCAACGAATACATAGTTAACTATATATCAATGGGGTTGAAGCCCTGCAGGATATATTTCCAGTCTGAAAATTTTGATACACAGAATCTGGCATTTGTTCTATCAAATGAAACGAATATGAATGAGTTAAAGGCAATATACGGTCTCAATGATTCATCCTCCATGCTGCATGTGAATTCACCGGTAATACAGGCGGCAGATGTACTACACACACAGATCCGGAATCTTGGAGGGCCAAGGCCAACGGTGGTTCCAGTGGGAGTTGACCAGGACCCGCATATAAGATTAATGCGTGATCTGGCAAAAAGGTTCAGGGTTTACAGTGTAAAGGAAGACCATGGAAAAATATCGGTGTTTATCAAGGGTATAGACAGCCCGGAAAGGTACATTGACAGTGCCATGGAAGCACTAAAAGCCGGTGGCTATGAATGCACTCCCAATTATGAATACCGGGCTATTTATATTAAAAATTCAACCGTAGGGGAAAAAATAAAGATCGATATACTTCTGGCAAACCTCGAGGGGAAATTCAATGAGTATGCCTTCATTGAACCATCGGCAACATTCCAGAAGCTGGAAACCGGCCTCAAGGGAGGAAAGATGTCATCATCTGTTCCTGATTCCCTGATAAGCCTGAATGATTCATCTGCTGATGCAACAAGGAAGATAAAGCACGCCGTGACGGGTGGTAGGCAGACAGTGGAAGAGCAGAGAAAACTGGGTGGAAACCCAGATATATGCCCTGTATTTGAACTATATAAATACCACAGCAGTGATGATAAATATGTGAGCAGAGTATATGAGGAATGCACAGGAGGTGTAAGAATGTGCGGGCAATGCAAATCAGAAGCTGCTGAAAATATATCGAAATTCCTGCAAAATCTATCAGAAAAGAAAGATGAATCACTCAGAAAAATTGATGATTACCTCATAAAGAGGTCATCCTGAATAAGGTTATACAGTTTTTTAAGTTCTTCCGGCCTGAATATTCCGTACTCTGTTATGAATGCGGTAACATATTCATGGGGCGTCACATCAAAAGCGGGGTTTTTTGCATGCCCTTCCAAAGGACCAAGCCTCGAATTGTTAACCATGAGAACCTCATTTTCATCCCTTTCCTCTATAGGTATTCCATCTCCGTTTTTCAGGGAGAAATCAAATGTGCTTCCCGGGGCCGCAACGTAAAAAGGTATGTTATTTACCTTTGCGAGCACAGCTTTTTCATATGTTCCTATCTTATTTGCAAAATCGCCGTTCGCTGCAATCCTGTCTGCGCCAACTATTGCAAGGTCTATATCCCCGTTTTTCATGAAATGCCCTGCAGCATTATCCGCTATTATAGAATAATCAATTCCTTCCTGCTGTAACTCCCATGCAGTAAGTTTTGCTCCCTGCAATCTGGGACGAGTTTCATCCACATAAACAAAGATTTTTTTGCCGGAATCGTGGGCAATCCTCATTGGGGCCAGGGCAGTGCCCCAGTCAACAACAGCCAGTGCGCCGGCATTGCAGTGCGTCAGTATTTTATCATCGGCCTTTATGAGGCTATTGCCATATTCACCTATCTTCCTGGACCTTTCTGTAATTTCCATTGCATATCTCCTTGCTGCGGATTCGGTGAATTTGTTTGCCTTCATATAATCTATTGCCTTGAATAAATCATATGCTGTGGGCCTGGAAGAAGAAATTGTTTTTACGGCTTTATCCATATCCTCCTTATTTTTAAATGCCATTGCAAGCCCATATGCGGCTGTGACTCCTATTGCAGGAGCGCCACGGACAACCATATTCTTGATTGCATAATATATATCATCACTATTCTTTGCAGAATATATTTCAATAGATTCCGGAATTTTTCTCTGGTCAATCAGTTTGACCTCGTCATCTTCGTACCAAACTGCGAGAATTGATTTGGATTC
>JAKAAA010000086.1 GCA_021797295.1 Thermoplasmata archaeon | reverse complement strand
ATAAATGTATTTATCACAAAATGTCCTTCTTTGTTATGTCCGATTTGGTAGAGTTACAGAAAATTGCAAGAGAATTTATCGATAAAAGAGACTGGAGGCAATTTCATACATTGAAGGATCTGGCAATGAACTGTTCCATAGAATCCAATGAGTTAATGGAAATATTTCTATGGAGAGACAAGAATTTTGAGGATCATATCCTAACTGGAGAAGATATGAAGTCCCTAACAATGATAAAACACGAAGTTTCTGATATATTTTTTTCCTGCCTGGCAATTGCAGATCATTTACATTTTGACTTGGAAGATGCATTCAGGGAAAAAATGAAAGAACTTGATGTAAGATATTCCCCAGATGAGGTTAAAGGAAAACTTTCTAAAATACCATCACCGGATAATAAAAACAAATAATTTATATTAAAAGTTTATTTTTCAGATATAAATCATAAAATCTGGTGCCACTGTTCATTAAACTTTCCGGTGTACCTTCCTCTATTATGGTTCCATGGTCAATATAATAAATATAGTCAGAATTTACAATAGTTTCCAGATGATGTGCTATGATTATTATTGTTTTCCCCTCCATGAATTTAAAAATTGCACGCTGAATGATGCCCTCATTTTTCAAATCAAGCTGGGAGGTTGCCTCATCCATTATAATAATCTGGGGATTATTTACAGAAGCACGGAGTATTGATACTGCCTGCCTCTGGCCCTCTGATAAATTGGTTCCCCTTTCTCCCACCTCAGCATCCAGTCCCAGTGGGCCCAGAACGCTCTTAAGCCCAAGTTGATCGATTTTCCTTACTATCACATTCTCTGAAATTGACGGGTCGGCAAACTTTACATTTTCAAGTATTGTCCCCTCGAACAGAAAAGGATCCTGTAATATAACCCCGAAAAGCTTTCTGTATTCCAGTGTATTGAAATCGTTGATATCGATCCCATCCATGTAAATATGACCTTCTACTGGCCTGTAAAAATTCAGAATCAAACCGGACAGAGTTGTTTTTCCTGCACCTGTTTTTCCTATTATCGCGATCTTCTGACCTTTCTTGATAGTCAGTGATATATTTTTTATTATCATCTCATGGCCATAAGCAAATGAGACGTGTTCAAATAAAATTTCGTTGTTAAAAACGGGGTTTTTATTCCCTCCAGTGTTATAATCAACATCCTCATCTATTATTCTGTATATTCTTTCAATTGCAATGGAAGATGATTGATAAGAATTGTAAAATTGTGATAGCTGTACTATGGGATTAAAGAAACTCTGTACATACACTATAAAAGAGACGAGTATTCCTATACTGATTATCCTTCCGAATACCTGTGTTCCGCCCTCATAAAGTACTATCATTATACCCAGGCCCTCGATGGTCTGAACAATGCTGGAAAATATAGAAGTTAATCTAACGGCTTTCACGTTGGCACTATAGTTATTGGCGTTAACTGTTTCAAAATTGTTATCGAATACTTCCTCGGTTCCGGAACTCTTAATTGCTTTTATCCCGTTTATGGATTCTCCCACATTGCCGGTCAGTTCAGCTATGCGTTTTCTCACACTTATATAGTTGAATTTAATTCTTTTATTCATAACCAGTATTGTTCCCAGAAGCAGGGGGATAATAATAATCGCATAAAGGGTCAAAACCGGATCAAGGTACAGCATTATAATTATGGATGCAATGATTCCGGCAATACCCGCAAGAACCTGGGGTAACTGGAATGTAAGAAAATCTGATAGAGTTTCAGCATCATTTGTAATCCTGCTTATTATTTGTCCTGAGTTTTTCCCTGAATAATATTTGAGCGGAACGTACTGAAGTTTTTTGAACGCCCTGTTTCTTAAATTTTTGATAACTTCCTGCGAAGTGTTCATCATGTATTTTGTTCTTTTATTCTCAGCCAGGTAATTTACAAGGTATATGGCTATGTAACTCACCGCGAGAAATATCAGAATTTGGAATCTTAAAGCAATTATTGAATCTGTGGCAATGCCGATTATATACGGGCCAATCATGGCAATCACCGATGAAGCAAGTATGGATGAGACAATTATGCTGGAATTCCTTCTATATGAGAGTACTTCCCTGATCAGACGTATGAAGTAATTATTCAATAGTATCACCCCTGAATCTGGCGGAAAATAATTCAGAGAAATAGCCTTTTTTATGCATAAGGTCCGGGATATAACCTTCTTCCCTGATTCTTCCATTTTCAATTACAATTGCCTTCTCGGCAAGCATGACAGATGAGAGTTTATGGCTTATAATTATGGTTGTTTTTCCTGCTATGAATTCCTTGATTGTGCTCAGGAATTGGGTTTCTGTGGCTGCATCAAGATTCGATGTTGAATCGTCAAATATAATTATTTCCGGATTTCTTATTATTATTCTTGCAATAGCAACTCTCTGCTTCTGTCCTCCAGAAAGAGTTATACCCCTTTCACCCACAGGTGTTTCATAGCCGGATGGAAGGCTTTCAATAAAATCATCAAGCATTGCAAGCCTTGCCGCATTTTTAACCTCCTGATCAGTGTAATCCTCTCCCATTGTTATATTATGCCTGATTGTTCCTGAAAAAAGAGTGGTGTCCTGTGAAACTATCCCTATTTTTTTTCTTATGATCCTGTCATCTATGTCTTTTAATTCATTTCCATCCAGATATGCATGGCCAGTGTAATTCTTGAAAAGTCCGGAAATAATGTTTACAAGGGTAGTTTTACCGGAACCGGTTTCGCCTACAATAGCGATTCTCTCACCTTTTCTGATTTCCGCGGTTATATCTGCAAGAATTTCCGTATCTCCCGATCTGTAAGATAGATTTTCTAGCTTTATATTCCCCTTTATATCCGGAGTAAGGGTACCGTGGGTTTCATGACCATCACTGTTTATTGAATTTATCCTGTCAAGGCTTGCCATGCCGTTTTCATAGAATGAAATGTACCGGCCATAAAACCTGACAGGCCTGAGCACAAGCGTAAATATATTAACCGCCGCTATGACGCTGCCGATTGTAATTACTGAATCAATGCTTTCAATACCACCATATATAAGAACAAAACCGACTGCAAGACTCAAGATAAGCGTCAGTAGAGGGTTATAAAGTGATCTTACTCCTGCTATTCCACGGTAATCCTGAAAATAGGAATCCGTTGAATCATTAAATCTATTTATTTCCTCCTCCTCAGCAGTGAAACTCCGGACAACACGGTTTCCTATGATATTTTGATTTATTATGCTGTTCATTTTTCCATATTTATTTCTCAGGGATCTCCAGAATTTTCTCTGCTTCCTCTGCATAACAACAGTAAAATAAATTACGGGTGCTATTACGATAAAAAATATTATAGTGAAGCCGTAATACAGCCTTGTAAGTTCTATTCCAGCGATAATTATGAGGAAGGTAACGCTGAAAAGATTTGAAAGTGACATATTTACAAGCCTCCTGAGCGTTTCGATATCCATGGTAAATTTTGACAGTATATTTCCGGTGGAATTACTGTTGAAATATTCATAATTTTTTGACAATAATTTATGAAATTCATTTTTCCTGAGATTGTACACGAATTTCTGACTGGCTTTATTTGACATGTAATCAATAAGAAAATCAAATACGGAGGCTGCAACAGTGACAGTAAAAATAAGAAGTGCAAAATGCAATATTATTGCATAATTGTGGGATACGAGATCATTTACCGAATCTCCTATGTATAAAGGAACCAGGAGTCTTAAATAAGCATATGCCAGTGATGCGGCTATCACTACTATAATGAGATGCCACACTCCCTTTATATTCCTTAGTATTATTGAATATCTATTCACAGCTTTTTAACATTGCTTATGTTTATTTTTATCTTTTGTATTTGAGGCACTGTCAATTTTCAGCTGATATTTCTAATTTTGACAGTTACTGTGGTTATTGCTACAAATAAG
>JAKAAA010000011.1 GCA_021797295.1 Thermoplasmata archaeon | reverse complement strand
CTGGACTTGTATATTCCGGAAGAAAAATTTCCCCAGTAGGTAATATAGTAAATACCGGGATTTTCATAGATATGGGACGCAGTTAATGTGTTGCCTGAATAAGCATAGGTATTCTGGCTATTATCCCCCCACTCAATTGTTATATTTTTATATGTTTCATTTGTGGCGAGAGTTATGGTATAGTCATTTCCTGCAGAGATATAATTGGGAGCGGTATCAATGGATATTCCCGGTTCAGACCGCGAGGGATGCAGGATTGAGAGTATTGCAAAAGAAGAAAGAATAAGGATAAGAACAATTATGACGGCATACCATTTTTTTCTTGTTGATCGTGGTTTTACCGGAAATGTTTCCGGTTCAGGCATGCTGGAAGTCATACAAACCATATCAAAATTTATATAATTAAATTTTCTCTCTGGATGCAAAATAATATAAATCCCAATATTATTCAATCCTATGACAGTGAAAGCCGTAGTTATGGCAGGGGGGAAGGGCACAAGGCTGAGGCCCATAACATATTCCATTCCTAAACCTGTGGTGCCAATAGCCGGAAAACCCTGTATGCTCTACCTGCTGGACTCATATTATAGTGCCGGTATAAAGGATGTTATAGTCACAACCGGCTATAAATTTAGTTCATTGATAACAACCATAATAGAAAACAGGCATAATGATCAGACCATACTATTTTCGGTTGAGAAAGACCCTGCAGGTACAGCTGGTAGTGTTAAACTGGTATCCAATTTCATTGATGATACCTTTATAGTAGGTAGCGGTGATATATTATCCGATTTTAATATATCAGAAATACTGGAATTCCACAGAAACATGAATGCAAAGATAACAATAGTACTGACAGAGGTGGAGGACCCGCGGCAGTTCGGTATTGTAGAGATGGAAAACAATAAGATTATAAGATTCCTGGAAAAACCGGACAGGGACCAGACATTTTCACATATAGCAAATACAGGCATATATGTCATAGAACCGGAGATAATGGATTATATCAAGGATATACCCTATGATTTCGCCAAAGACCTTTTTCCGGAACTCATGAAAAACAATGTTGACATATATGGCTATATGGGAAAGGGCGTATGGCTGGACACGGGAAGGCCTAATGACCTTATAATAGCAAACCAGATAATGATTGAAAAGTATGGGAAATCATATAAAGAGGATTTTATCCATGGGAAGAACATCATACTGGACATGACGGGCCTGCAAAAGGCTACAATAAGCAAATGCTATACCGGGACCGGAATAAAAACAGGAAGTAATGTTACCATAACAAGCTCTGCTATATATGATAATGCTGTACTGGAAAATAACGTGGAAATAACAAATTCTCTGCTTATGGACAATGTAACTGTCAGATCAGGTACAAAGATAAAAAATTCCGTTATAATGAGAAATTGTGTAATCGGGGAGGATTCCGAAATCTTTGACAGCATAATTGCACCGGACATGGATTTAATGGGGAAATCCAGAATATATAATGTAGCGCTGGCATCGAAAATTATAGAAGATTGAGGGCAAAAAGCAGGTAAATTATTATTATGGCAACAGCAACTGCTAATGATACATAAACCAACTTCTTATCATTACCAAATATTATTGGAATCGGGCCGATCATCAGGAATCCACCGATCCGGGTGCTTTTCTCTTCATGGGCACCGGAATCTTCATCTGGAAAATAGGGCCTTTTCATTGCAGGAATTGATATGAAAGTCAGAACAAAGCCTGCAAAAATCATAATAAACGGTATTATTGCAAGAGGGCTTGTGCTTATTATAAACGGTATGAAAAGGAATAGACCTACCTGTAGAAGGCCTTCCAATCCCATAATTATTAAAATGATAAAACCGAGTAAAATTAATAGTAGACCGGATAGCCTAAAATTCATAATTAAAGGAAGCCTGCCTTTTGGAGTATTAAAAGGTCTTCAGTGGTAAGCTGCTCCCCGGCCTTGAATTTTTCATATAATTCCGATGCTCTTTCCTGCAGTTCTGATTCTTTTTCTTTCTTTCTGCTGACCTTGGTCTTGTTGCGGATGGAGAATATGGCTTTTTCCATATCTTTAAGTTCACCCTTGGCTTTTATGAAAGCTGCATGTTCGGCCTCTGATTCCTGGCTGTATTTAATAAAAACTTCGTGTTTTTCATCGGCTTCCTTGCGGACTTCATCCAGTTTCTGCAATTCATCGTTGATTTCATCACTTAGCTGCGATATCCTGTTGGACATTTCTTCTATCTGCTTTTTGTATTCTTCGCCTTTAGTCCTTTCATCATTAATTTTATCTGTAAGTTCCTTTATAGTGTCATTTTTTAAAAGTTCCTGCTCGCGGAGTGTTTTGGATTTCTTTATTTCATTTGTAAGCCTTCTTATTTCAACTATAATTTTGTTTTCCTCTTCCTTCTTGAGCTCTGTTGTTTGCTGCCTCTTTTCAAGATACTGCAATTCTTTCTCCTTGGTCCGGATGTCTTTTATATCCATTCCGGTTCCAAGAGAGGACTTGTACTCTCTCAAATTCTTCTTCAATTCAGATAAATTTTTATAATGAACTTCCTTTTCGTCTCGCAGAGTTTTAATCTTTTCTATTAAATCGTTCTTTTCAGCAATCTTCTCCTTGGCCTGCTCGCGCATTTCGTGAGTTTTTTGATTCAATTCATCACGAAGTTTGGCATACTTCTGCGCTTCTGCATTAGCTTCATCTCGCTTCTTAATATGGAGTTCTACTTCATCTCTGATTGCCTCTTTTTTTGTTTCAAAATCTTCCAAAAGGTCCGTCATGCTAACACTTCGATATCTTATTGCAGACATTATGGCTAGATTAATAATATTCCAGCTCGTAAATCTGTAGTTGGGATTTGTATTTAAAAAGACTATATAAGTATTACTGTTAAACCGTAGCTACATTGATTCTATGGGGTACAGACCCCCGGAATGGGAAAGGATATTCAAACAGATATCTTCATGATGAATATATATAATAGCAGAATTGCCCAAAAAATTCTCTTATAATGCTATAGATGCTGCAAAATAACACCCTGAGCTTTCAGTATAAGTATATGATTTTTTGAATCTGGCTTTCATGGCACCTCGTATAAAATTATATAATAAATTATCATAAGCAAAAATGCACGGCGGGAACATATATTCATTTGCAGAAAAACATGGTATTGCACCGGAGTCGGTTATGGATTTTTCCGCCAATATGAATGATTTTGTTCGCATAAAGGGTATGAAAATTAAGAGCACCTACATAAAGAACTATCCTGAAAGTGATCTGGGGGCGTATAAATCGATACTATCAGGAAGGGAATTTAAACCGGAAAATATTGCAATTATACCGGGATTGACCCCATTTATCCACTCTTTCATGCACAGTATAGATGGAATTTCTATCATAATTTCTCCTGCATTTACCGAGTACCTTGATGCCAGCAGCGAGAATTCCAGAGTTATATTGCCAATGGATACCGTGGAGAGTGCCCCTGAAATTATAAAAAATTATAATTTTAAGGCTGTTTTCCTTGTTTATCCAGATAATCCCACAGGGCAATTGATCAGTGAAAAAAGCCTTGTTAAAATTCTTGATATCTGTGTATATAAAAGTGCAATGCTTTTTCTTGATGAATCATTTATATGGTTTGTAAATAAAAGAGAAATTGATGAGGGGGAATTAATTGAAAAATACCCGAATTTGATAATAGGCAGATCTCTGACCAAAATACTGGCCATACCCGGGCTGCGGCTGGCTTATTTAATATCTTCTGCTGGACACATAAATGAAATTGAGAAAAGGCTTGACCCGTGGAGAATCAATCAGCCAGCCCTTTTATATTTACTGAAAAGTAATATGGATTTTTGCCAGATTGCGGAAAAAACTGAAATAGAACGCAAATATGTTATAAAATCCCTTGAAAAAGCTGGTCTGGCACTTGTAGGCCATCCAAGGGCCAATTTTGCCACATTCAGGCTCCCGGACAGTGTTAATGGAGAGGGGATAAAAGAATTTCTGGCCGGCAATAACATAATGATCCGGGTGCTGGATGATTATCCGGAATTCGGAATTAATTACATACGGATAGGAATAAAACAGCATAAAAAAAATATCATCCTTATCAAATCCATAGAGAAATATATAGGTGGATTTCATGATTAAAATGATTCAGGTGCTGGGAACATCATCAGACTCGGGAAAAAGCACATTGGCAATGGCACTTTGCAGATATTTTTCTGATAAGGGGTATAGTGTAGCCCCTTTCAAGGCCGTTAACATGTCTCTCAATTCTATTTCCATTGAGGATTCTTCTGAAATATCCAGGGCACAGTGGCTGCAGGCAATTGCGGCAAGGTCCGCGCCATCAAAATTCATGAATCCCTTCCTGATAAAACCCGAGGGCATGGGGAAATCCCAGATCATAGTAAATGGAAAATCTATAGGAACATTGAAAGTTGAGGAATACTATGACTATCTTAAAGCCAATGCAGAAAGCATTATAAGGGAATCACTGGAGGAACTCTCAGAAAACTACGATATAATTATAGCTGAAGGAGCAGGTTCTGCCGCCGAGATAAATATGGAGGACAGGGATTTTGCCAATATATTTGTATCCAGCATATATGGAACCCCGGCAATACTAATTTCCGATATAGAACGTGGAGGGGTTTTTGCATCCCTTTACGGCACATTGAAACTTTTGAAAAACAGCGAACTTGTAAAGTATCTGGTAATAAACAGGATGAGGGGCAATTCGGACATGCTCAGGATCGGAATAGAACGACTGGAACAGCTGACGGGTAAAAATGTGATAGGGGTAATACCATATTCCGATCTGTCATTGCCGGGAGAGGATTCCATGAATTATTCCAGATCGGCTATTCAGAACAGCAGAATTTGCGTTATCAGATATCCGTACATGGAAAATTACAGCGATCTCGACCCGTTTTATATGCTAAATATAGGATTTACATTTGTTGATGAGTCAAATGTTGATGCACTGGATTCGTGTGATATCATCATACTTCCGGGATCAAAACTGGTATCAGAGGATTTGCATTACATGGAAAATACCGGAATCGCAAAAAAAATAAAAAGTATTTATAAATCCAAAACCATAGTCGGCATCTGCGGGGGGTACCAGATACTGGGCAAAAAAATATCAGATAAGAACAGAATAGAATCGGAGGAGGGCGAAACAACCTGCCTTGGCATACTTGATGTGGAAACAGAATTCATGGATAAAAAGCAAACAGGCAGGGTTGATTATACGCTTAACCCGGCAACTTTTGAAATAAACGCAAAAGGAACGGGATATGAAATTCATTATGGGCGGATTCTAAATAACCATGAAGAGCCTTTTGCCTATGTGGATCGTATGCCGGAGGGGTCCATTCACGGGAATGTTTACGGTACAAATATCCACGGGGTATTTGAAAACAGATATTTTCTCAGGAAAATATTGAAAGTAGATGTGGAAGATTACAGTACAGTGCTGGAAAAAAACATCATATATGCAGAAAAACTTTTTACCGGAAATATTGACATGCAGAAAGTAGAAAAACTGATATTATGATAAATGGCGCTGAACTACTGATTTTGATACTCGTTCTTGCTCTTGCCCTCGATATTTTTGCAGGGGAGCCTCCGGATAAAGTGCACCCCGTAGTTATCATGGGCAAAAGCATATCCAGGTTTGAACCGTATTTTATGAAATTTAAAAACAGGATTTTATCCGGATGCCTGTTTCTGATTTCCGTGATGCTTGTGAATACACTGCCGGTTATAATTTTACTATATGTTTTATACAGACCTCATGAAATAGTATTTTTAATAATTTTTATCGTAATTTATGCTTTTTTCCTGAAAAGTACGTTCTCCATCAATTCAATGGGCAAACACATTAAAAGGATAATAACTTCACTGGAAAATGGTGACATGGATTCCGCCAGAAAACATACTTCCATGGTTGTAAGAAGGCCTACCGGCAAAATGGACCTCCACAGCATGGCATCTGCATCAATAGAGACAATAGCTGAGGGGTTTGTTGATGGATATCTGACCCCGTTATTTTTCTTTGCCTTTTTCGGCCTGGCCGGTGCCCTCATTGCAAGATCTGTGAATACAATGGATTCAAACGTGGCTTACAGGGATACCCGGCATTATGAAATCGGGAGATGCACTGCTATCGGGGATTCTATAATAAATTTCTTTAGTTCCAGAATGGTTCCGGTTATATTCAGAATTAGTGCCTTCTTACTGGGATACGGGGGCAAAAAAATCAGGATAATCAACACCACCGATAGCCTGAATGCTGGATACAGCATCGGGGCCATGGCATCATTACTCGGCGTAAGCCTGGAAAAAAAGGGTGAATATATTACCAATAGCCAGGGCCGGCAACCGGAAATTGAGGATATCACCAGAGCTATGAATATTTACTATTTATCTTCAGTAATATTTCCCATTTTATTTGTTATCCCTGTAATTGTTATTCTGTTTGCACTGCATATCCTTATTATTTTATGAACAGTTCAGGCTTTTTCTGGATGAATGACCCGGGAAGATTATATAATGCCAGATTGATCTGGAAACCACCGGAATGCCGGTTAAATATCTCCGTTACTTCATATATGAACTTACATGGAATCCTTCAGAGGGGGCGGCATTTATCTCCAAAGGCCTGCATTCCATGTGATCCACTGGTATATTTGTTTTATATTTTCTATTTATTTTTTATGCCATGGTGCATATAATTCAATGCAGAATGCATGAAAAATAATAAAATATGAATAATTATTTATTTTTAGTCACAATGTATAGTGTATGTCGATGGCTTATAATAATGATTACTGGTATGATTACCTGAAAAACAAGGAAATTACGGAAAAGGATGCGAAGGAATTGCTTGATCTTGATATTTATTCTTTAATGTCACTGGGTGATTCGCTGACATCACTGGAGGTGGGAGACAGAGTATCCTATGCTGTTTCATACAACATAAATTATTCAAATTACTGCACTGCATCGTGCCCCATATGTGCTTATTACGTTCCATATAAAATAAAGAAGTACAAGCCAGAGAAAGGATTTGAATTGTCCGTTGAAGATGTTCATAATGAGGCTTTGAAAGCTAGAGACCTAAATGTAACAGAAATACACATTGTAGGTGGATTTAATCCGGATTTGAGCATAGAATACTATGAGGATATATTCAGGGAGGTAAAGAAAGTCCTTCCGGATATAACATTGAAGACATTCACAATACCTGAAATAGACTTCATAGCCAGAACAACTGGGAACTCGATACCTGAAATCCTGGATAGATTCAAAAAAGCAGGAATGGATGCGCATACAGGTGGCGGGGCGGAGATATTCAATGAGAATATCAGAAAACAGATAACCACTCCGGAGAAAATTTCAGGGGAAAAGTGGCTTGAAGATGCTAAATTAATCCATAGCCTGGGAATCAAGGGCAATTCTACAATGACATATGGAACGGTGGAGGGGTATGATGACATAATAAACCATATGATCAGGCTGAGGGACAACCAGCTTGAACAGCCTGGATTTTTATCCTTTATACCATTGAAATTCAGTATTGAGAATACACCGCTGTATAAAATGGGGAAGGTCACAATGCCCGCATCCGGCGATAAGGACATAAAAGTATATGCTCTGGCAAGGGCAATACTGGGAAAGTCCATAAAAAATATCAGCGTTTACTGGGTTGCTCTTGGCAAGGAACTGGCGCAGATTGCATTGATGTCAGGTGGAAGCGATCTTGTGGGTACTGCATTCAGTGAAAAAGTCTTCGGCGCAACCAATAGAAAAACTTCAGGAAGTGTTGAAGAACTAAACCACCTCATAGAAGAAATAGGTAAAGTGCCTGCCCTGAGGGATACGTTTTATAACATAAAAGAGTACTACTGAAATGATAGGCCTCATTAATTTATCACACTCCGACCCTCTGTACATGTCATTTCCTGCCGGTGAAACTGTCAGGAACAGTGCTGCCGCGAACATGAAATACCTGCTGGAAGGGAATATTGAAATAGGAATGGTATCTCTCGTTTCCTTTATACAGAACATGGATAAATTGAAACTGATCAGGAGCATGAATATACATTCCAGGGCAAATACGGTATCCACAATCCTGGTTTCAAAATTTAATTATTTGAAGGATAAAATGAAAATAAATGTTACATCACTGACAAAAACCACAGAATTATATTTGAAACTGGTGCTTGATAAGATGGGCATATCATACGAAATCAGGGAGTCGGAATATTCCGATGCGGATACCCTGCTAAAAACATCAGATTACGCGCTCATCATAGGGGATAGTGCCATAGAAGCATATTCCGGCAATTTGAATATACTCATGGATATAGGTCTTGAATTTTCCAAACAATACAATATGTATCCTGTTTATGCTGTGTCGGCTGCTGCAAAAAATACGGATGTGGACAGCAGCATGGTAAACTATCTGGATAGCCGCATCAAGGAATCATCAAAATATGTAAATGAAGCTGCAAAGCTGAACTCGATAAAATTCAATGTTAAAGAGGAAGTTATGCATGAATATTACAGAAGCATAGATTACTCTTTCAATGATCCGGTAATGCGAACTATTGATTATATAAAAGATTTAACTGAAAAATAGAAAATATAGAGGATAAAATAATGAAGTGGGAACATATTTATTTTATAAAGCTATATTATAATTATGATTTCTTACAGTTACCTGGACAGCATTGAAAATAAAATAAAAAATGAAGAGACACTTGATGAAAATGAGATTGTATATTTATATGATTCAGCCAGCCTCAGAGACCTCGGAAGGCTTGCCAGATCTATAACTGACAGCATATCAGGGAAAAAAGTTTCATTTGTTTCCAATCTGATACTCAATTATACAAATATATGCAATGTACGGTGCCATTTCTGTGCTTTTTACAGAACACAGAATGACAGTGATTCTTATACTTTATCCGTGGACGGCGTGATTGACGAAATAAAAAAATACTATGAACCATACGGGATTAAACAGCTGCTCATCCAGGGCGGCGTAAATTCTTTCCTTGACCTTTCATATTACACAGAATTATTCCAGAGAATAAAGAAAGAGTTCCCTGGATTGGGAATACACGGCCTTTCTACCTCTGAACTGCACTTTATTTCACTGAAGGCTCATATTCCCATAAGGGATCTTCTTATAAAATTAAGGGAAAGCGGTCTTGAGACCATCCCGGGTGCCGGAGGGGAAATACTTGATGGCAGTGTAAGAAAAAGAATGGGCCGCCCGGAGGCAAGCGGCAGGCAGTGGCTGGAAATAATGGAAGAGGCGCATAAGCTGGGGATACATACATCGGCAACAATGATGTTCGGCCATCTTGAGACATCATTGGACAAAGCGCATCATCTTCTTTCCATATTGGAATTGCAGAAAAAATACCACGGCTTTCTATCTTTTACACCCTGGAACTTTGAGCCAGGAAACACGGAACTTGCAAAAGAAGGCTATAAATACAGGTCGGGAGGAGTTTCTGTAATAAAAAACATTGCCATTGCAAGAATAGTTTTCAATAAAGATCTGCCAATAATACAGAGCTCCTGGCTTACAAACGGCATGCAGATGGCACAGATGGCCATACTCTTCGGGGCAAATGACTGGGGAGGAACCATATACGATGAAAAGGTTATACCTGCAACCGGAAAACAGGTTGGTAATCTCAGAAAGGACTATATAATTAATTCCATAAAACAATTGAATATGATTCCTGTTGAAAGGGATAATATGTACCGTGCCATTAAAACATATTAAAAAAATTAATTTTTATAAAATTATTATTTAAAAAGTTCTATATATTCATATGGTTTTAATTTGCCGAAGCAGTAATGTACTTCCTGGAACTGGGATTTGAAGTCCCTTACCTTCTCAGCCATTGCCTCCGGGTCTTTTTTCTTTATGATTATATCGCTGATTAATTCCGCAAGATATTTTATATCGGATTCTTTGAAGCCGATCCTGGTTACTTCCTGCGTTCCTATTCTTATACCGCTGGGATTCATTGATTTCTTGTTGTCGTCGTACGGCAACAGGTTCTTATTCAGTACTATATTGCAGCTTTCCAGCTTTTCGGCAACTTCCTTTCCACCGCCGTTCGCCGAAACATCAATTGCCAGCGTGTGGGATTTTGTGAATCCGTTTTTTTCTCCCAGAACCTTGAATCCGTATCTGTTCAATTCAGATCCCAGTGTCTGTGCATTTTTAATTATCTGTTTTGCGTAGGATTCACCGAATTCAAGATGCTCTGCAAGTGTAACACCCAGAGCTGCCATAGCGTTTAAATGATGATTGCTCAGAGTGCCTGGAAAGACTCCACGCTGAACCTTTTTCCATTTTTCTTCGTCTGTTTCGCCTATGACTATTCCATGCTGTGGCCCGGGCAGTGTTTTATGTGTACTTCCTGTAATAATCTGCGCACCCTCTCTCAGTGGATCCTGGAACTGCCTTCCACCTATTAATCCAAGGACATGCGCTGCATCATAAACAACAGTGGAGCCGATTTCTTCCAGAGTGTCCCGTAGTTCTTTCAGAGGGGTAGGGAAAAGGAAAACAGATTGCCCGAACCATGCAAGTTTGGGTTTGACCTCTTTCAGAACCTTTATTGCACCGTCAACATCTATATTCATCTCATCTACGTCAAATGGATAGTTGACCGTCTTCAATCCCCTGAAGCCTACAGCACCGAATGGAGCAGAACTGATATGGCCTCCACCGGATAAGGCTGGAGTGGTTATTGTATCGCCTGGCTTTGTAAACGCATATAATACTGCCATGTTGGAATTTGTTCCTGACAGTGGTCTTGGATCGACATATTTTGCATTGAAAAGGGCTCTTCCGAGGTCTGTCACCTTATCTTCTATGAGGTCAACGAACTGGTTTCCCTGATAGTACCTTTTATGGGGCAAGCCCTCGGCATATCTGAAGCCCAGATCGGTGAGAAGCATTTCCATTGCCATTGGACTCATTATATTTTCGGACGCTATGAGGGGTATGCTTTCCTCAAAAAATTTGTTATGCTTCATTGCAAGTTCCCGTATAAAAAGTGCATCCTCCAGAAATTCATCACCTTTACTTATCATTGAATAGACAATATAAAAAAGTATATTTATCTTTAGTTTATAAAAATAAAAATTATTTTCTTTTCTTTATGGTATAAAGAGCTACTCCTATTATTGCAATAATGGCAATTATGCCCCCTATAATATAGTATTCTGTGTAATTGTTAACTGCCTTGAATGGAACATCAGATACCTCTATTGTATGATTGGAGAAATGAGGTATGTACATCAGTACATACATTCCGGAGGAGCTATTTACATAGGAGTAATATGCATTGCTGCTGCTTGTTTCATTCATCAGTGTTGACACCGTAACGTATGAAGCTATTTTTCCATCAAATTTTACGTATGCATGCCCGGTATTTTTTGTTACGTTGTTCCCTATGAATATAGCTACTATGGTATGGTGATTAACAGATGAGTTCACATCAAAGGATTCCGTTGATGATGTTTTTCCTGTAAATGCCATATGAAGGGAAGAATTATAATATAAAGTACTGTTAGTCAGAGTGCCGTTAACCATATTCAGGTCTATTTCTGATGATATGATTCCATTCATTATCCCGTGCATAAATGTGCTGTTATCAGTAATTTTCTGCATGCCCGGTGGAACAACCATATTCACAAACACAGGTTTTCCTTTTGCAGAGCTTATTGATATTTCATGCCCTGTTATTTTGAAGGATCCGTTGTGCACAAAAAGCATTGCTATGGTGCCGTTGTTGTCAATAATTATCATCTGCCTGCCTGCATTCACAGTATTATTGAAATTCACCATGGTATTTAAGGCAAGATTTGAATTTGTGAATATACTAGTGTTTGCCTGTGCATTTAGGCTTGCATTGGCAGTGGTACTGACCTGGGGATTGCTGGATGTATTGTATATTGTTGCCCCGGTTGGTACATATATGTTTATTGTTCCGTTGTATACCATCATGTTTGTCTCAATGGTGGGATTGTTATGCATTACAAGGAAAGATGATGCATTGGCGTACATAAAGAGATTCCCGATTACATTCACATTATTTGTAAACCATTGAGTGAATGGTGATTTGACAAAAGCTGTTGTGCCATTTGCATACATTTTGCTTATAAGCTGTGTTGATGTCATGTTATATGTTATGTTGGAAAAAACTCCTGTCGTAGAATTGAAATTAGCAGTTAAGAATCTGCCGGAAATGTTACCAGTGGTAGCGTTATACATTAACCTTGCACCGTAATTATGCATATGTTGGAAATGTGTATTTATGCTGCTGTTGAAATTTCCACTGGTACTCATAGAAGCGGTATTCTGCTGAACGTTGCTGCCTGAAGCAAGTGGGACAGCCGCCGATACCGACATGGCCATTAGCATGACAACCATTATTGTTAAAGCTATTTTATATCTCATAAACATTAACCTAAATTTGAATATTTAGACTTTGCTAATCAAAAATTAAAGAAATTTTATAATTGATTTCCATATAAAGTGGCATGATTTTAATTATAGCATCAAGAAAGGACGGTGCCAGCATGGAAATGGCGGACCGAATGATTGAACTTTATAATTTCAAACAGGAAAGTAAAGACCTATTCACGTTTAAAAACTACGAACTTCGCTTCATTGATAGCCTCCATATTTACAGCGATATGAAAAATCTGGATGATTCCGTTGAAAAGGTTGTATTCCTGTCCAAGCATTCATCCAGTGCCGATGTTAAATCCCTGACTGTACATCCGGTAGGTAACCTTAGAAAGGCTGAACTGGGCGGTTTTGACAATGTAATAGTTCCTTCTGATCCTGAGGGCATGGGAGCATCCCTGAGATATATAAAAAATAATTATCATGAAAACTACTTCGAGGTTACATTTGAGGCAACACATCATGGCCCTTACCTGGAAAAGCCATCATACTTTATTGAGATAGGCACAACAGAAAATGAGTGGAAAATGGAAGGAATTGCTGAATTGATGGCGAGGTCGGTAATAGAAGGCGATATCAGGAACTATAAAAATTATGTGGGTGTCGGTGGTGGCCATTATGCGCCTAAACTCAGCTCATACTTTTTTGAACATGAAATAAATATAGGGCACATAATTCCGAAATATATTCATGAGATAATATCCATGGAAGAAATAGAGAATACTGTGAAAAAAACGCCAGATTGCAGGGGTTTCCTCATGGATGCCCACGGCACAAAGGGTAGGGTTAAAGATATGATTGGGAAAATAGCAGAACAAATGAACCTTGAAATAATAAAAATATAATTTATGATGTGTGTATTGAACAAAATAGAAGATCGATTAATGCGTTGTAATTATATAAAACATCAACAATGACACGCTAAACCATTGCATACTCAATGTTTATATAGTAATTAATATTATTACATCATCAGTGAAAAAAATGGAAGTAGAAACTGAAGATAAACCACCAGGTAGCCCATTAATCAGGGATTTTGATATAGGTAACTATCTTGCAAATTATAATTTTTTCTTGAAATATGAGGGCGTGAATCCAACTGGAACGCAGAAAGACAGGATCTCTAAAAAGCATGTTGAGAATGCTATCGAGAAAGGTTACGAGACGATTTCCGTGGCAACATGCGGAAACTATGGTGCGTCCATAGCATATTATGCCAGGGCGATGGGAATAAAAGCCGTTGTTGGAATTCCTTCGGAATATTCAAATTCAAGATATGCAGAAATAGCTGCATACGGTGCAGAGGTTATAGAGAAACCTCTTAAATATGAAGAAATGGTGGAGCACATCAGGGATCAGGCAGACAGGAACGGCTGGTATGATGCCAGTCCGGGGTCCCAGAATAAGGATATAGATATAGCTGGATACAGTGAAATAGCCTATGAAATTTACGATCAGCTGGGATTCGCCCCTGACTATGTTTCTGTGCCGGTAGGAAATGGTACAACAATGTACGGCATATATTATGGATTCCTCAAATTAATGAGAAGCGGCAGATCCGATAAAATTCCATCTTTTATAGGAGCCAGTACAGCCGGTGGAAATCCGGTGGTGTATTCATTCATGAATGGCTTCAGGAGGATAGTTGAGCTTGACCAGAACAGTATAGTGGAGACCCATAGCAATGAGCCGCTTATAGCATACAGGTCATATGATGGGCAGAGGGCGCTGGATGCCCTTTATAAAACAAATGGAAAGGCATCATATGTCTCAGATGAGGAGATGGTAAACATGTCCAGGGGATTCAGGGAGATAGATCATCTATCGGTTCTTCCTGCATCAGCATCTGCTGCGGTAACAGCCTTAAAGTATGCTGCAGATAATATTTGTGTTATAGTATTAACTGGAAGTGATAAATAATGGAAAAAGCAGTAATTCTCTCTGAGGGATGTTTCGCAACAACATACGGTAAAACAGCCAACGGCCTTGTAAGATACAGCAAAAGATATGATATTCTTGCTGTAATAGATTCGAGATATTACGGTATGGATGCCGGGTATGTTTTAATGGGAAGGCAGGATGGCATAAGAATAATCAGCACTGTGGAGGAGGCAAGAAATCTAGGAGCAACAACCATGATAGTTGGGGTTGCAACGGATGGAGGCTACCTCCCGGTTGAATATAGAAAATTTATTTCTGATGCAATTGAAAGCGGAATGAATATTGTCAGTGGGCTTCATCAGTATATCAGCAATGATCGTGAGTTCAGTAAGCTGGCCCAGAAATACAGGGTCCAGATAACCGATGTCAGAAAGATGTTCAATGGTTATGAGTATTCATTTACCGGAAAAATCGAGGAGGTAAAATCCAAAAAAATTGCGGTGTTAGGAACAGACAGTGCCATTGGCAAAAGAACAACTGCCGTTTATCTGAACGACGCTATGAACAGGCAGGGAAAAACCTCCGAATTGATCGGTACGGGTCAAACCTCATGGATGCAGGGTTTTCCATACACTGTTGTCATGGACTCCATAATAAATGATTTTGTTGCAGGTTCCCTTGAATATATAACCTATATGGCATGGCAGGAAAAACATCCACAGTACATGTTCCTTGAAGGGCAGGGATCCATCCTGCATCCAGCGTACCCAGGTGGTTTTGAAATCATAGGTGCAATGCGCCCTGATGCTATTATTCTACAGCACGCACCGAAAAGAAAATACTACGACGGATTCCCGGAGTACCCAATAGAGCCCCTGGATAAATATATCAGAGTACTTGAACTGGTTTCCAATAAGAAGGTAATAGCAATATCACTTAATACAGAAAACATGGAGCCCTATGAAATAGACAGTGAAAAGGTAAAACTGGAAAGGCAGTACGGAATGCCTATTTTTGATCCACTTCAGGAGTTTGAAAGTATTACAGGGGTTATATCAGATTTATAAAGTTCTGTTGCATCGTGCAGAGGAAAATAAATGTACATAGATGATGTAATTTCTTTCAATAACATAGAAGTCGATATAGATAAAATTGAAAAAAGAAGAATTACCGGATACATAAGGCTCGATGATTTTAGTTATAAATTGATTTTCACATATGCAGAAGATATAGATGCGGATCGTAATATAGCCGGATTGATCCTGACAATGCCGGCAATCAACTATACTTATTTTTCCAGGAAATTTACACTGAATTTTCCAGTTACTGAACGGGATATAAAACTTGTAAAGGATTTTATGCTGATCAATGCCCATGAGGTGTTTATCAATAAGATAATAAATAGAAGGTATGATTATATCAAACCGGAATTTATACCGTCAGAAAGCGATATAAACAGAGAAAATGCTGATGGTATAACTGAACTTGTATGCCCGGAAATTGTAGAGGAGGGAAAATCATGGGATGTCCATAAAGACAAGGTTGCAATCATGTCTTCCGGTGGAAAGGAGAGCCTGCTTGCATTCGGTGTATTCAATGAAATAAACAAACCGGAAAACAATTATGCATTTTATTTTGAAGAATCCGGTTCACACTGGCTTACTGCGAAGACAGCATATGATTATTACAGGAATAATTATAATAATGTAATGAAGGTATGGTCAAATACCGATAGATTCTACCATGAAGCGTTGAAGCATCTGAAAATAATAAAACAGGAAATGATCGATATAAGATCCGATGACTACCCGATTCAGGTTTTTATATTTCCACTGTACATATTTCTGCTTCTTCCCATGATTAAG
Source organism: Thermoplasmata archaeon (assembly GCA_021797295.1). The sequence goes on along the minus strand of JAKAAA010000011.1, from coordinate 879 downwards.
AAGTATGGCATAGGTAATATCATAATGGGCGATGAATTCGACGACCCACGTGGCATGGAGGATTATAAAGGGTTAAAATATTATTATGGAATATTTGATCAGACATATGATTTCAACCATATGCTTTCTATTTATTTCAGGGATAAGGGTATAAATTCATCTGTTTACTCAATAGTATATCCCGTAACCGGTTATGTGGAGGAAAAGATATTGATGACTAGGTATAGAAACTTATTTTTACAGCAGCGATCCTGCCATTCCTGTCATGAAAAGAATGGTGTGATTTATCCCTGCGGTAAATGTTCAAAATGCCTGGGCATATTGCTTTTCATAGAATCGGCAGGTGGGCATCCACAGGATATAATGTATTCTGATGCTGATGTGAGGCTCCTTGGCCGCAGACTTTCAAAATCCAGGATCAGGCTTGACCCGGATGAAAGAGAGTATGCCGAATCAAAACTCGGGTTCACTGGTTCTGGAAATCCGGAAATTAATCACGCAGCCGGCATGCATATTATGCCATATGAAAAATATGTACTATCCGCCGTACCTGAAAATTTCAGGGCATCGATCAGAAAAATTCTTTCAGAATACACAATTGGCGTATATGAACTCAAGGACGATAAATGGCAGGAAGTTCAGAAATAGCTTTCCTGCGCAGAAATGCATTCCTCATTTGTAGTGCACTTTGAATAATCGTTCAATGGATTGATGTTGGTTTTGATAAAGTTCTGTGCCCAGGAATATTTTGAGATAATTTCACCTGATAAATCCACATAACCCATGATATAGAGAGCTGCTGCAAGCGCCTCAAGGGATGACAGTTTCCCGGGCTTTCCATAGTTTACAGGATTTACCGGCAGTAATAGCGGAAGTTTT
>JAKAAA010000085.1 GCA_021797295.1 Thermoplasmata archaeon | reverse complement strand
TGGATATCCATAAAAATTTATAATACTATTAATTAATAGAGTAATATGTCTGATTATATACATAAACTGGAATTCATGGAGGAAAAAAACCTGACACTGGAGATCAGCTATAGGCTAAATTATGAAGATAAAGCATGCGGTTCAATCAGAATATTTTCAGGCCAGATTGATCCTGAAAAAGATAATTACGAACTTTACATGGAATTGCTTGAGTGCGGGCTTACCGAGGAAGAGGTAAATAAGAGAGTAGCCAAAATGGAAGATGAAATCAACCAGGATAAAATAGACCTTTCACTTTAACAAAAAACTAAATAAGAATTTTTAATATTAAATAAATGGTAAGCAGAAAAGTCCTTACAGGAATAGTTCTGATAATAGTCGGAATAGCACTTGTGGTGCCTGGAGCCTTTGTTATAGCATCAGAACCATCCGGTAATACTGTAATGCATTACTCATCAGATGTTTATACTTCTCCTGAATTCAATTTTTCGGAAAATAAGATTCTTATAATGGTTTCATCCAACAATGCATCAGCCGGGCTGGTGAATTGCACGGCTTTCAGGGCGGATGCCAGTGCATTTAATTCCTCTAATTTACATAGTTATACGGTAGCCCCATCAAAACAGATAGACGGTGAACCCATGTATGAGAATCTTAATGGATCGTACAAATACGTGGTTGTTTCTACCAGCAAGCCAACGCTGGACTATAATTTTATCTCACATTCTGAAATTAGAGATGTTACAGATGCGAGCTACGCAGCTGCAATGGGGGCGCTTCTACTAGGTGCAGGCATAATAATAACAATGGTTACAATACTTTTCGGGAAAATAAATTCACGCAGGCCCAGATAAAAAATAATTACTGACGTGAACATCCGGATAGGAAAATATGCCCGAACATCATGGCAACAAAAAAAACTTTAAACTAAATGTAATAGGCTTATATGATAGTTTCACCACTGGATTACAGATATGGCAGGGAAGAAATGAAAACCATATTTTCAGAAAAAACCAGATTGAATATAATGCTCAATGTGGAGAGCGCTATTGCACAGGCAGAATCATATTATGGACTTATACCGGAAAAAGGATATCTGGATATTAAAAAAGTGGTGGACTCAAATGAAGTTCAGCTTTCACGGGTAAAAGAAATTGAGAGCTCCATAAACCATGATGTAATGTCCATAGTGGAAGCACTCACAGAAAAATGCACGGTGGGAAAAAATTATGTTCATTTCGGTGTTACATCAAATGATATAAATGATTCTGCTTCCGCGGTTCAGATAAAAAAGGCGATAAACATTATTGCCTCTGACCTGATGGGACTAAACAGAACATTGATAAAGATAATAAGAGAGAATATGGAAACAATTATGGTGGGGAGAACCCATGGACAGCATGCTTCGCCAATAACCCTGGGGCTTAAGTTTTCGGTTTATCTTTCAGAGGTGAACAGGCATCTTGAACGTATACAGGAGGCCAGAAAACGGATAATTGCCGGTAAAATTCTGGGTCCGGTAGGTACAGGTGCAGCACTTGGGCCCATGGCGCTTAAAATCCAGGAAAAGGTATGCGATATTCTGGGGATTTCACATGAAATGGCATCCACCCAGATAGTTGGCAGGGACAGATATATAGAATACATGTCCATAATAAACAACATATCAGTTTCCATGGAAAAATTTGCAACAGAAATCAGAAATCTCCAGCGACCTGAAATTTACGAACTTGCAGAATATTTTGACAGTGAAAATCAGGTCGGTTCCAGCTCAATGCCATCAAAGCGTAACCCGGTTGTATCCGAAAATATTGTAAGCCTTGCAAGATTGCTACGGTCCTTTATAATACCTGAATATGAAGCGGGTGTGCAGTGGCATGAAAGGGATCTTACTAACAGTGCGCTTGAACGGTTTACAATTCCATATGTATCAATTCTTGCAGATGATATTATAACTAAAATGACCGGCGTATTTTCACATCTTTATATCAACAAAGAGGAAATGAAAAGAAGAGCATATGAAGATCAGTTCATTATGTCTGAAAGCATCACTATGGCACTTGCAAGGGGCGGCATGCCCAGACAAGAATCCCATGAGTTTGTCCGAAGATCTTCTATGCTTGCATACGAAAATAAGATGACATTCATGGAGGCTTTATTAAAAAATGGCATTACCAGATTTATTTCAGAAAAAGCACTGGAAGATGCAATGAATCCTCAAAATTTTATAGGGAGTTCCAGAGAAATCTGTGAAAATGCAATTAAAAATTCAGAAAATTTTGAAAAATTTCTATTGGGTGACATATATGATTGAGAATTTTGAAGAGATAAAAAAGTATAGACTTATATTAAACGAAATCAACGGGGAAGAAAAATCAATCACAGGTATACAGAAATCTCTGGAGGAGAAAGGAATAAATATGCACAGGTTGGTGCTCACTGGATATCTCAACGCTATGGTAGAACTTGGCATTTTAAAAGAGAAGGAGATAAAACCTGCAAGGATATTTTCATATGCCGGTCAAAACAGGCATGATATATATAATCTGGTCGGTACCAGCATGAGGAAATATGATGAGGGCAATGCCGGATATAACAGCCTCCTTGTGCTATATTATCTCCTTGAAAGGCCTATATTTAGCAGGGAACTTGAAAAATGTGATGTACCAATCCCCACAAAGGGGGTAAGGACGATAAATTCCCAGTACAGAAATGAGTACATAAAAAAACTGGCTGAGATAAATATAAAAATATCTGCAAGCAGTGTTCTTATTGAACCTGTTGATTTTGATAAAGCTGGCCTTACAAAACTACTTAATTTTATACTGGTCAGTGAATACGATCTGAAAAGATATATGGTTGTAAATTCAAATCAAAAAACACTTGATTAATAAAAGTTATATCCAGTGAACTAATTAGTAAGATGATATCCATGACAATATACTCATATGTTCTTACTTATAAGCTGAACGAGAAATTCTGGTCACTTTCTGTAGAAGAGAAAAGGAAAATTAATGACAATATTATAGACTTTATAAAAGAATATAAAAACAAACTTATCAATATAAAATATTACAAATCCATAAGACATGATAATGACGTGATTTTCTGGTCGGCTTCCGAGGACCCAATAAACCTGGAAAGATTGAAAGAAGGGTTGAATTCAGTATTTGGCATTTACGGTTCCACTCAGTACAGTATGTTTTCCCTTTATGAGCACTCACCGTATACGACTGCAAGCAAAAGCCTGGAGGATACTTTGAAAACAGAGCCGAAGAAATACTTTGTAGCGTATCCTATGAGCAAAGACAGGGAATGGTACCTCATAAATTACGAGGAAAGGAAAAAAATACTGGCAGGGCACATAGGCACTGCCAGGAGCGACAAGGAAAGCCCGGGAATAATATCATACACAACATATTCATTCGGCCTTGGCGACCAGGAATTTGTTGTACTGTACGAACTTGACAATCTCAGTGCATGGTCCCATGTTACAGAAAAATTGAGAGAGGTTATGGCACGGAAGTGGATCATAAATGAAGCACCTATCTTCGTAGGCATATACAACGGCGATGAGCTGGTGATTTAAAATGGGAATAAAAAATTATTTCAGGGGTTCTGACTATTTCAACCAGCCAGCAGAGTTAAAGAATCTTTCGCCTGAGCAGCTCACAGAATTAAAGGAAAAATATGCTGTTGTAGATGTTAGAACAGGATTTGAATACCGCCACGGGCATATAAAGGGATCGGTGCATTACAAACTCGGGAAAGAAGATGAAATAAAACGGAAATTTCCAAAGGATGAGGCAATAATACTGGTATGTAAAACAGGGCATAGAAGCCGTGCTGCTGCCAACCGTCTTGTCAGGAGCGGTTATACAAAGTTATACCATCTTGAAGGCGGTATGAATAAGTGGAGATCAGAAAAATTCCCTGAAGAAAAATAGAAATATATTTATTCGAAAAAATGGTATCTTAAAAAACAAGTACAAATAAAATTTTATGCAAGCCCTAACTGTTCCA
>JAKAAA010000084.1 GCA_021797295.1 Thermoplasmata archaeon | reverse complement strand
ATGTATACAGCTTGATCCTAAGTATATGGGGGCTTATTACAATAGTGGACTTATATTATCAAAGCTGGGTCGTTATAAGGATGCCGTTAAGGAATTTGATGCGGCAATCAAATTAAAACCGGATAATCCAGGTTCCTACTATAATAAGGCTGTTGCTTTAAAGCATTTAGGACTTTACAACGATGCGTTAAACAGCATAAATATAATATATAACACTGATGAGGTAGAGCCATTTTTAATTTATGCGGAGCTGATGTTTTTATTGGGAAGAGATAAGGAGGCCAGAAAGTTATTTTCTGAGGTTTTTGATGAGGGTAACATCACAGAAGAAGATATATGTGAAGCCTTGAATAACCAGTTAAATAATGAAAATTCCCGACAGGAAGTAAAGGTAATAAAAACAATTATGAAGATGTACTGTAAATAAAAATATTATATTTTGATTTTAAGGCAGAAGCATATAACTAATTCAGAATAATCACTAAAACTAGTATTTATTAAAATCCCATTTATACATTTAAAAAAAGATAATAAAAAATAATTCCATTATCGGAAATTATATATTCCAATTGAGATGTACAACTTATCAATAAAATCCAAAAATTTATTAATATTAAACATTTATATTATTAAAGGAATGCCTCTGTTTCTTAAAAATAATGATTAATATGGCAAATAGGATTCATAATAAGATAAGTGTCGCCCTTGTGGGATATGGTTATATTGCAAAGTACTGGGAAAAGGCAATTCTGGATGATGGTAGAATGAATATTTACGGAATTTATGATAAGGGCATTGCCGAATCTAACCTCCCCGACCATAAGGTATATAAAAGTCTGGCGAGTCTCTGTGAGGACAATCAGATAAATACATGCATAATATGCACACCAACAGAGGATCATTATACAACCGCAATGGAGCTCTTATCATCGGGAAAGAATATTGTGATGGAAAAACCATCCGTTCTGAATATGACAGAATACAATGACTTAATAAGAAAGGCGGAGGAAAATCAAGCATTGATTTATAATGCATTCCACTTTGTCTATTCACCTGAAATTGCCTGGTTCCGTTCATCTTTATCAGGACTTTATGAGCGCTTTGGAAAGATTGGTAGCTTTTACTCCTATTTTTCTGATCCATATTATATTGGTGGAAAATTGAAGAGCAATGCATTGAGCCTTCTAGGCAGCTGGGTTGATAGCGGGTCAAATATTTTGAGCATGCTGTATTCTATATTTTCCCATATTTGGATGGATTCACTGACATTCGGTGACAGTTATGCTGGTCAATTCTCCGATTTATTTTCTACGGCTTCCCTGAAATTCGAGGATTCACATAACAATACCGGCTTTGGAAACACTGTTACTAACTGGGTCTCGAATTCATCCATGAAGTATACTGAATTTCTATTTCCTGACACGAATTCACAAATCCGGCTAAATCATTCTCAACTTGCAGTCACACTTACAGAAGGATCCAGCAACGAGATTCTGTTTTCATCAACCGTAGAAAATCGTCTTCTTGCCCATTACACCGGTCTTGTTGATGACGTTTATAAATCCCTGTCTTCGGGCACCGGTAATAAGGAATACGGAAAATTGGTATATGATACAATGTACGGTACAGTAAAAGAAGGTGGTAAGAATGCCTGAGAGCAGGTTTTCAAAAAAAACACAGCAAGCTATTAAAAAGTTTACTGATAGGGTTGAACCATTCAAGGTATTCAATCAGTGGCGTGATGGAATAGCCAGCGGGAAAATAGATCGCAAAGTGATAGTTTTTTATGGTGTTGGGGGAATTGGAAAGTCAAGACTCATATCGGAGCTCATGGCTACCCTAGACAAAAGAAACAAGAATGCAAATGAACTTACAGTAAACGTTATCTTTGCCGGCATGGATATACACGAATATAATTCACCCGCAGCAGTTTTGCTTGGTCTCAGGAAACAGATAAGGTACCCGTGTGTCCTTTTCGATTATGGACTGGTCAAATATCTATCATCAATAGGGAAGACTGCCGATCAGATTAAGGAATTCATACCTAAAAATAGTGTTCTCTGGGATATAACCGGTGATGTACTTGAAGCCATACATATTCCAGTTGGCCTAGTGGACAAAATCGCAGTCAGGCTCAGGGAAAAATATTCCATACAGTTCAAGGAGTACCATGATGAGATTGAAGCAATAGATGCCTGCAAGAGGAATCCGGAGGCAATATCGGAGAGGTTACCGCATCTACTTGGTATAGATATTTCCATAGCATCCCACAGCAAGGGTTCAATATTTGCCATCTTTCTGGATTCATATGAATCCATATATAAAAGGCAGGATTTTGAATTATTGAATAGCGATCCGGATGAATTCATACAGGAGCTTGTAATCTCTTCGGAAAGAACACTGTTTGTAATAGGAAGCAGAGAATATTTGAAATGGGAGCAGAAAGATCCATCGTGGAATGAGATACTTGACCAGCACATACTGGATTATCTCAGCGACCAGGACTCAGACTACTTCCTTAAATCAGTGCCTATTCCGGACGAATCAATCAGAAAGTCAATAATAACAAGCAGCAAGGGTCTTCCACTATACTTAGATCTCTGCGTTGAAATTTATTTGAGAAATAAGGATAATAACATTTCAGGATACGATTTTATGATTCCTACCAATGAGATTATACCCAGATTCCTGTCGCACCTTTCAGAAGATGAAAGGACATTATTCACTGCATTATCCTATCTGCATTTTTTCAATTTTAACATCTTCGAGATTCTGGTAAAGGAGCTCAATATACCGGTTGCCCTTTCAAACTTTGAGGAGATAATAGACCATTCATTTGTTTTAAAGGTGGAAGAAATAGAGGGAGTATACAAAATACATGACAATTTTTATGATTATGTAATAAACAATCCGGCGATAAGTGGCAAATCCATAATCATGAATAAAATCTTTTCAGGTGTGATAGACTACCTTGACGATAATAAACATGATATTCCCTATAACTCAATAGTAGTTTTTTATCCCAACGTTATAAATCTTCTTTCATATATACCGGAACAGGGCATCAGTAACGGCGAAAAATTCCTTGAGCTATCAATATTCCTTGTAGATGCCGGATACTGGACTATAGTTGGCAATATTATCAGTAAGATTATTAAAAAGCATCCGGAAGATGGTCGTATTCAATTCCTTTTAGCAGTATATTTCAGGAGGATTGGGATGCTGGAGAATAGTATTAGAATGCTTAAAAGTATCAATTCAGACAACACATTATTCGGTAATTATAAAGATTATGTGACCTATTACAGTGCGGATACACTGCGTGTTATGGGCAATTTTCCTGATGCATTGGACACGTTTAAGAAGATATCTAAAAAATATAAAAATAATAAGGATGAAGAACTTTACATTAAATCCCAGAATCAAATAGGAGACCTCACTTTTCTTTCGGGCAAATTTTCTGATGCAATGGCGATCCTTGAATCAATATCCGGGGAACAGAAGAGGGATTCTGTACTTTTTGCAGAAGCACTCAGGATTGAAGGACACATATACAGGTTTAATTTTATGTTAGAGGATGCCATTGGAAAATATTTTAATTCCATGGAGCTGGCAAGAAAACTCAATATTTTGGGTTTGCAAGGTGAATTATATAACAATCTAGCAGAGTCTTACTGCTGGTTCGACCCGGAAAAGGCTATTGAGTATGGGCAGAAATCGCTGGAGATTAATCACTACCTCAATGCACCGGTAGAATACGGCAAAACTTATGCAGCTCTGTCTATAGCTAACTCAATTAGAGGTAACTTTGCCTCCAGTTTGAAATATTCTGATCTGGCACTTGCAACTCAGGAACAGGTCAAATATCCTGGTGGGATGGTATATGCACATGGAAGTTACTGCCTTATATATCTTAAGACTGGAAATACAGATAAGTTCATGGAACACTACAGTGAAATGAAAAAACTAGTAGGCAAACTGGGAGCAATAGAATATACTATGCTTCCATATTATGTGTATCTGAATGC
>JAKAAA010000083.1 GCA_021797295.1 Thermoplasmata archaeon | reverse complement strand
TCATTATAATCATAAAAGCCATTGGGCATAACTGTAAACCTTATTTTACCTGTTGAAGCATATACATGAAGTGTTTTTCTGGAAATGCGTAGCAGGTTTAATACCTCATTAGCCTTCATAGTTATTATTATAATATATTAATTGTATCATAGAGACTCCTCTAACTTTTTCTGGCCTTCCTGCCATAGTTATTATTATAATATATTAATTGTATAAATGGTTATTTGAATTATTGACAATATCAAAAATAACAAGGATTTAATATTTATTCCAGTTAGATTTATTACTGTTATGAATATTTAACCCAGAAGATATGGTGAAAAAGTATATAATAGACACATCAGCAATTCTATCCGGAAAACTAAATATTTCCATTAGCGATTATATCTTTGCGGATTCCGTGATAAATGAAATCAAAAACGGTTTGCTGGAGAAAATCCTTGATGCAGCCGATATGGATGTTAGAAGTCCTGAGGAAAAGTATGTGGAAATGGTATCTATTGCTGCAAAAAAAACCGGTGATTACAGTGTTCTCAGTAAAACTGATATTGATGTCCTTGCACTAGCAATGGAATATAACGGGATAATAGTTACAGATGATTATGCCATTCAAAATGTTGCCAGGCAATCAGGTATAGAATATACAGGAAGCGGCATAGAACCAATAAGGAAGAGTATTGTATGGAAATACAGATGTACAGGATGCCACAGGATATATGGTAAATATATTGAAGTATGTCCTGTATGCGGCCACAGTGTGAAACGTTATTCCAGAAAATGACCTATTTCCTGTGCAGTTCATAATCCATAATATCTATAATTTCCCTGACTTTTTCCTTATATCTTGAGAGATTATTGTATAAATTTATAACCACTGGCATCCATTCAATGAGGTTTTCCGGAGGTGCAAGAGTAATTTCATAATTGTTCTTGAATTCTTTCACCGTTTTGCCTGAAGGTTCGTACATAACCCTGAACTGCCTGTACACGGTTCTGTAAAAACCAAACGGTTCATACACTGCTGGCTGTATAATGAAAAGGTGTTCAAAGTATTTTCTTGATATTTCTATATGTGCAAATATTTTACTGTATTTTTCACCATTGTTAAAAAGCCGTAAATGGAGCTCCCAGGGAAATAATATCTCTTTTGAAAGACTGAATACCTCACCCTTGAAAAAACTGGGGGTTGCATCGCGGAAACCGTTTTTTATTAAGGCAACTGCTACATTATCCGTGGATTTTTCGGGATACAGGAGAGAAAACAATGACTCATCTGATATTTTATCCTTATCAACCCTAACCTTGTTTCCGTCTTCAAGGACTATTTCCCTAGGAAATTTTACTGTTATGTTATGCAGTTCCATTATTCCATATATATCGGTGGTAATTTATATTTTTGTAGATTTAGCTGAATAAATCTGAATATAGTCTGTCTATGAATTCATGGGAATCCATAATTATGCCGAAATCAGAGTGCCTGAATATTGCAGCATCAGGGTTTTTGTTTATGGCTATAACCTTGCCTGCATACCGTATTCCAACCACATGGTTGTTTGATCCGGAGATGCCTATTGCAATATACAACTCGGGGGATACCGAAACACCTGTCAGTCCTATCTGGAACTGTCTTGGAATTCGCCCCATATCCACCACCCTTCTTGTTGCTCCCACAGATGCCCCGATCCTATCAGCAATATCATATATTCTCCTTATATCATCAATACTAACTCCGGTTCCGACACCGAAGATAATCGGAGTGTCCATTGGATGCAATGTAATACCCAGTGGTTGTTTTTCAATAAATCTGTTAATCGGAGTGGCGTTAGATCTAATGTTAACTGTTTCGAAGGTTTTACTGATATACATGAGTTTGAACATGCCTTTTCTAACCGTGGCCATGTCCGGGTCTGTTTTTGATTTTATAACAGCAATTATTCCGCCACCGAATGATGGCTTATACTGTATCATTTTTCCATTCTCCATTTTTATATCCACACAATCTGCGGTTAACCCGAGGCCCAGTGAGGCCGCCACAAATGACATTATATCCCTGCCGTTTAAATTGGATGGTGCAAGTATATGCTTAACAGGATTTTCCTGTATATATTTTCCTACATATTTAGCCATAGAAATACTGTCATAATCATCGAGATATATATACTGGTGGCAGGCCATACCATGGAGCCTGGATGGATCGATGTTTCCGATAATGATAATTTTATCCTTTGTTATTTCAGCAATTTTAGACGAAATTTCCATGGATATTTTTGGATCATCCACTGCAAGTCCCAGGAAAACATTATCTGTTGCCGGTTCTCCTATATGCTTCCTTATAACTTCAGATGTGCGGTGGCCGGAGGCTTCTAATACTCCGATAAATTCATCAAAATCTATTAATTTACTGTTCCTTGAGCTATCCAATGGAAATGTGTCTATTACCTCTGTTGGAGATTTGCTTCCTTTCCATGGTGTGATATCTGAGTCATATACTTCAACTTCCTCTATTTTCCTGGAAGGGTCTACCTGTCTGGCCCTGTTGATCTTTTCACTTACAGAGAGAACTGCGGGCAGTGGCGCTTCATATTGGGCTATACCGTCATCTTCATCCCGTATTACTTTAACGCTCTTTTCCATGATCTGTATCTCTGATACGTTTGAAAGAAAGTTATATCCTGACATCTGGGCTGTTTCAGGCGGTACCTGGGATGTTTCTCCATCCAGTGATGATTTCCCGGTCAGAACAATGTCAGGATTTATAATATTGACCAGTGCTGAGAGTATGTGTGACGTTACATAGGTGTCTGAACCGGCAAAATTCCGATCGCTTAATAGTATCCCATGATTTATTCCCATGCGCATTGAATCCATTAAAATTTCCGCAGCGGCTGGCGGTCCCATTGTTGCAGCGTAGGTTTCACAGCCATACTTTTCAGATAGCTGAACAGCTGCCTCAACCGCCTTTTTATCGTATGAATTAAATAACAGCTTTACCCCGCTCCTTATGATTCGCTTGGTTTTTTCATCAAATTTAATTTCATTTATATCCGGAATCTGTTTAACAAGAACCAGGATTTTCATGGTAATTCCACCATTATAATGCCATCCTCTATCCTGGTATGATATGCTTTAAGGTTATCAATTGCTGAACTTTCATCCTCAGGGCCAGAAACCACATGACCGGTCCTTAAGTCAAAGGATGCGAAATGGGCAGGGCATATAACGTTGCATTTTTCTATAAAACCATCAGAAAGGTCTGTTTGCTCATGAGTACAGTATAAATCAGTTGCGTATATTTTACCATTAATATTTGCAATGAGCAAGGGAATACCTTTAACAGTAACAGCTTTCATGGAATTATCATCAATTTTATCTTTTTTAAACAGAGTTTCCCACATAGTTATTAATAATTAATCGTATTATAAATATTGCGCAGTTGATATTCTATTATAAATATTTTTAAATTTTAGTAGCCTCTATAATGGATAATTGATTATAAAATAATGTTTAACTCTATATCTATTAGTAACTTATATATATGTATTAATTGATAAAAGGTAATGAAGGCCAGACTTATAAGGGCATCATCACAACTGCAGCTTGGAGAATCGCCTCTGTGGCTCGATGGGGTACTTTACTACGTAGATATACTGGGCGGAAAGATTTATGCATACGATGGATCACTCAGAACCATTTATACCGATAGGATTATACCTTTTATTGTTCCATGCAAAGATGGTATAGTTTTCGGAACAAAAGACTCCATAAGACACTTATCTTTCACGAGAATGGTAGTTGAAACTATTTTCAGAGTAGCCCTTCCAGAAAATATAAGATTTAACGATGGTAAATGCGACAAAAATGGATTTCTCTTTGCAGGAACCATGGATATGGATGAAAGAACACCATCAGGTAAACTTTACAGATTCGGAAAAGGTGAAAAAACCGTGCTGGATAATATTACAATATCAAACGGTACCATATGGGACCTTGATTCAAAAACAATGTATTATGTAGATTCCCCTACAAGAAAAATCAGGGTTTTTGATTATGATGCACAAACATCCACAATAATATCTGAGAGAAAAAGCATTGATGTTTCATCTTTTGCAGGTGTCCCTGATGGTATGACCATCGATTCACAGGGTAATTTGTACGTTGCATTTT
>JAKAAA010000010.1 GCA_021797295.1 Thermoplasmata archaeon | reverse complement strand
AATTCTGAAGATGATTTGAAAGGCAGGATTAAGGAAGGCTTTGAGAAACTCTCACGCAGCCTGACATTTGCAAAAAGCTATATACTCAAGTTCATGAATCAGAATATAAAAATGTAGGTAATAAACTATAATTGATCCCAGTGCACAGGACCTGCTATTAATGCATATTATACCTCCGGATACAACTATGGCTCCATCTTTATATTTAACAAAAGTGTTTGCCGATTCCGGGACAGTTCCAAAGGATTTTCCATATTCAGATATTTCATTATCGTTTAATTTTGCCCCATTTCCTGATTTTATATTGTAATCCCTGATCTTGAGGCGCATTACCAGGATTTTTGCTGTAGAAAAATTGAATTTGCTCATTGCTATGTCCAGATTTTTCGGGTCAATATATAAATTATACTCGGTATAATCAATATTATCCAGTATAGTTTTAAAAGATGATCTGTTTCCATAAAACCATAAATTTCTGTAATCTGGAGAAACAGCCAGAATTCCCCGTATCACCCCATTATCGTAAATAAGGTGCGAATTCCTGCCACTCTCTTCCAGAAGTGCAGACATCACAGTATTTTTATAGGGATCCTTCATGAGAAATTCATGGGCCAGATATCGATTTTCATCTGAATATGGTATTACTGTGGCCATAACAGATAATTATGGAATATCTAATTAATTTAACCGATTTTAATTCCAAAAACTGGCAACTTTATGCATTAATGTGTGCCACATTATCTCCACAGAACAACCTTTCATCAGGGCACTAACAACATTGAAAGTATAATTTATCAATAAATTATTTAGTAATAATATTTAAATATTTTACCGCAATTTAAAAAAACAATGCAGGATAAATGGATAGCGCTCAGTAATACCACGATAGGCCAGTTAATGGCAACAATCAATACAAGTATAATAATTGTAGCACTTCCTGCTATCTTTGATGGGATTCATTCAAATCCGATGGCCCCTCAATCATTTCCATATTTACTATGGTTAATAATGAGTTATATGATTGTACTCTCTGTACTTCTTGTGAGCATAGGAAAACTTTCAGATATTTTCGGGAGGGTTAGAATATTTAATCTTGGCTTCCTGATTTTTACATTAGGGTCCATTCTTCTTTATCTGGCCCCCGGAACAGGTTATACAATAGCATTGGAACTTATAGTATTCAGAATAGTTCAGGCTATCGGTGGCTCATTTATAATGGCCAATACATTTGCAATAATTACTGATAATTTCTCTCCAAGAGAAAGGGGATTTGCCATATCTATCAACAGTGTGGCTGCAGTCTCTGGAGTTAGCGTGGGTATAGTCCTGGGAGGCATACTGGCAACCATTTACTGGAGGGACATATTCCTTGTCAGTATTCCAGTCGGAATATTCGGCACTTTCTGGTCATACATTAAACTTAAAGATAAGAGGGAAAGGGCAGCGCGTCATATTGACATAGCCGGCAATATTATCTATGCAGTAGGTCTCATTGTACTTCTCCTCGGTGTTACATACGGCATTACTCCATACAAAAATAATCCTATGGGATGGACAAATCCAATGGTGATAGCAGCCCTAATTGCCGGAACATCAATGCTGTTAATATTGCCATTAATAGAAAAGAGGGCAAAGAACCCGATATTTGATTCAAGGCTTTTCAGATCAAGGAATTTCAGTATAAGTGTATTCACTGCATTTGTTTCTGCCCTGGGCATGATGGGGTTAATGTATATGTTAACACTCATATTCCAGGGAATATGGCTTCCCATACACGGATACAGATATTCTGTGACGCCACTCTGGGCAGGAATATATATGTTGCCACTGCCAATATCCATGGGCATCTTCGGTGTACTTTCAACTAAGCTGTCTCTACGTTTTGATCCAAGAATTCTTACAACTGCAGGTCTCTTCATTTCCGCATTTGCACTGCTTGTCCTGGTACTTTTAACCTATGATTTTTCATATATTTTTCTATCTATAGTAATAACCATATTCGGTATCGGCTATGGCATATTCAACGTTCCAAATCTTACGGTCGCCATGTCATCGGTTCCAGCTAATGAGAGAGGAACAACTTCAGGAGTTCTTAATACGATGAGGAATGTAGGTTATACCGCAAGTATAGGTGCATTCTTCTCTATACTGATACTTGGGCTGGCACTCTACTATCCGGGGGCTATAAGTTCAGCACTAACAGGAGAGCGGGCAACATCACTAACATCATATTTTTCAGGCATACCGCCAACTGAGATTTTATTCTCCACATTTCTTGGGCTCAATACAGTAAAGGATGTTCTTACAACTGTACCGCAGGGTGTACTTTCAGGCATATCTGCAAATACTATCGGTACAATTACCGGTCATCACTGGTTCCCGGAAACAATTGCACCTGCTTTCATGACGTCCATGCATGATGTTTTCTATGTGGGATTTGGAATCACAGCCTTCGCTGGAGTAATTTCAATGTTCAGAAAACCTGTTGGATACCCTGAGGAAACTATAAAGGACGAAGGGAAATGATTTAGACCTTATAAGAAATATTATGAACCTGTTCAAATTATACACTGATGATCAGGCAGGCTACCCATGATGACTGGGAATATATAAGTGATATTTCTGCAAGGTCCGGCTATGATGATTATATCAACACACAGTATGGACCATCTTATTTGAATTCAGGTAATGTCTATGTTATAATAGATAAAACCATTCAGGGATTTATAAAACTGGAGAAGCTGACTGATAGGGCACTCTGGTTCAGCGGATTGCGCGTAAATCCAGAGTCAAGAAGAAAGCGTCTGGGAACACAGCTTCTGGACTTTGCATATGGTTTTGCATACAGGAACGGATTAAATACACTGAGATGCATGGTTGAAACCGGTAACTGGCCATCTATTAAGCTTATGGAATCCTATGGCATGGGTGTCGTGTCTAAATTTTTCTTTTTTATTGGAGGTATAGATACTTCCAATTATCTCTATAAGGAAACAAAACTAAATAATTTCATCAATAAAGAGTGGAAGTTTGAACACAATAGCGGCAAGGTGTACAGAAAAGGCAATGCACAGGTTGCCATATATAGGGAAAGGCGGGAATACTACACGGTCCTATCAGGAACATCTTTCGAATATAATGATACAGGTACAACATGTGCGCCCGAAGGAATTGCAAGATACATCAAACTTCCAACTGATGGGGAGTTTCCCTCTGGATATATTTTCGAGAAGCAGGTGACATCCTCTCCTATCTAAAGATAGGATCTTCCTGCTTCTACAGAAAAACTTGTCTTATCAGGTATAGGTTTCCCCTCCACAGGCATTAATTTCCCACAGTCCGCGGGTATTTTCTTCCTGTGCAGAATATCTTTTTGAATACAGCATTGAGTACATTTAATGCAGCATTGTCATCCCTGTCCACTGTTAATCCGCATTTAATTGTAATATAATGTTTATTCTTAAAATATTCAATTTATCGTTGTTTTAAAAATCATGCTCTGATATATTCTGAAAAATATTTTAAAAATTAATTATTTATTGAATTTATATTATATGATTACAGGAATTTATTCATATCGTAAATTCATTGGCTTTCTTCCTGTTATATTGATTTGTAATTATGGCTTATCTTTTTCTACCCGATATAATATAAACAGTTCCGAATGCTTTTTCCTCAAATAAATCGAGCACAAAATACTTCTCGAAAATGGACTTTATCTCAGAATTTGTTGGTATTCGCTTATAGATATAATATATAAATCTGTAATCTGAAGGTTTTTCATGGCCAAGTATTGCCATATAAGGCTGGATATATTTCAAATATACGCCTGAAATAAACCGGAAGAATCTATTATCAGATTTTCCCATGGCTATAATTCCCACTGAATTTGAAGTTACTCTGGCAAATTCTTTCACAACAGTTTCAATTCGGTCGGCCGCATGTAACGCAAAGGTGCTCATAACAGAATCAAATGAACTATCCTTGAAGGGAAGATTATCAAAGGAGGCAAGTACCATATTGCCCTTAACAATAGCATTTTTAAGCATATTTTCTGAATAATCGCTCATTACTGTAAAAGCGTCCGAAAACTGTCTAATTGTAAATGTAAGTTCACCCTTTCCACAGGCAGCATCCAGTATTTTTTCAGGTTTATAATTAACAATAACCTGTTTTGCGATAAATGTTCTCCACTTAACGTCCTGAAAAAATGATATGTATGCATTAGCCCGATCATAGCCCTCCGGAATCTTATTATATATTGAATTTAATTCACGGTCGGTAACCCCAGTTTTATCAAATTCAGCCATCTATAAGATAATATGTAAGAATATTAATATGTTTACAATAAATGGTATAAATTGACTTTTGTCTCATACTAATATACGGTGTCATCGTAATATATGGTTAAAGAACAAATATTTATATTATCAGTGTATATTTATGAATGGAAGATCGTTTCATCGAGGTTTTACAGTGTCCTGAGTGTCGGAAATCAGATTTTGAGATTTTTATATTCGCCGAAGGAGCAACAATACGCTATGCATGGGATGGAAACGGTCAAACAAAAATAGATAAAATCAATTCAACTCAATATAAAGATGGAATAATATTATGCCATAGCTGTGGGTCATGGTATCCAGTAATAAATGATATAACTGTAATGCTACGGATGGAATCCAGGGATAATCAAAAAGATAAGGAATTTTTGGAAACATATAAAAATAATATACCTGAAGAAATTTATTCTATTTATAAATAAAATAATATATGATAATTTTCCATAGATTATTCGGTTATCGGGTCTATTGAACGATCCTGCTTTCCGTACAGTACAAGTCCCAGTATAAGGACTATTCCTGCTATATACATTTCCACAATCCAGAGAGTTTTAATGTTGATTATATGTGCCGGAGCGGTCAGTAACACTATGGCAGTTCCTCCGAAAATTGCGCCACCGTTATATATTAATCCTATTGCAGTGGAACGGAACCTCTTGCTGAAGGACTCGGCCAGGAATACAGGAAGTGCGGAGAATATAAGTGCTTCCAGGAATAACTGTACTGAAAATACCAGGGTAAACATAAACAGGTTCGTCGTGTAGCCGAAGATAACAAATAATACAGTAGGTGCGGTGAAGATTATGGAGAATATCAGCATTGGTATTCTTCTGTCTCTGAAGCTTCTTGCAAGGATTCCACCACTCCAGACACCGAGGAGAGAGAAGAAATTGATTATCAGTAAAGCGTATAAAAGTCCGGAACCCAGATTCAGGAAGTCATCACTGCCAATAACTGGATAGAAGGAACCTGTAGCAGTATTCATGAACAAAAGGCCGGATGTAATCATCAACCCGAATACTATGCTTCTCCCATTTTTGAACATTTTTCTTACTGGCGATTTCTCAACCTCATTGGTTTTCTTCATTTCATCAAATATCTCAGTCTCCTTTGACAGGTGCCTGATTACGAGCGTAATGAGCCCGGGAATTATGGATGTCAGCATTAATATCCTCCAGCCATAGGATGCAAATGCCGCTGTTCCCATGGAACCAACTAAAAGTATTTCAACAAATACTATAAGAAAATATCCTGTTCCAAAACCGGATTGTACAAAGGCTCCTGCCTGTTCCCTTTTTTCCGGTCTCACGCTTTCCATTGATAAAGCTGTTCCGCCACCATATTCCGCGCCGGCAAATATTCCATCCAGGAATAAAAGAACATAAAGCAGGACAGGTGATGCTATGCCGGCCTGTGCGTATGTTGGGATTAATCCGATAGCAGCAGATAGAACAGAAAATCCAACAATGGAAATACTGAGCATATTCTTCCTGCCTTTTTTATCCCCGATAAAATTCCCTAAAATCGCGGAACCGAACGATCTGGCAGCCGCGCCGAACGTTACCGGTAGAAGCGTGAGTACCAGGGCCAGATAACCAAGGGATTTTGGAAATATGAGGATGCTCATATAAGAGAATACTAAAAGATATGCAATGGATGTATATCCATCCAGTATCCAGCCTCCCCATGCTGCCGAAACCTGCAATATTTCATTCCGTGTAAATCCTATAAATCTACCATTAGCCATAATAGTTCCTCCTGATGAAATACACGGCATTAAACAGCCATGTTAAAAGATATTACTGAATTACATCCAATAATTTATATATAGTATATATATTTATTTATATAAACAAATTTAAAAATAAAATTTATTCTGTTTCAAAATCTGCATAATTTATATCTTCATTATAATGCTCCCTACTATTTATATGCCGGGAAGTATAGCCGTAGTAAACCCCAATGTAGATTAGAAGACCGACAAGAGAACCAAAAAGTGCCTCCGGGAAGTAATTGAATATGAAGTCATAAGGTCCTATTCCGAATATTGCAATGACTGTGCCTATCAGTGCAGGAATGAGCGCATCTATTCTGACGTTCATGAAAATGGATTTGGGTATATTATAGTAATCGCCTATCTTTGTTGTATGCCTTAAATGTACAAACCAGTCGAATATGAGTATGAATGTGAACGGAAATATTATTGCAGCAAGAGTATCTATAAATGTTTCTATATGTGCCAGTATTCCTGCTATTGCAAGTATTATTCCTCCGGCGCCCAGCAGTATTGTTGCTATGGGCTGGGCTAATTTTTCATTAGGTTTCTTTTTAAATGCTGGTTGCAGGGCAGCCAGTAGGTCGGCCGTTGCCGGATATAAATTCATGGCATTTGTATGTATGATAGCAAGAGAAACACCCAGTGCAGCAATAAACACAACTATGCCGAAAAGTCCGTGAAGCCCGGGGAATGATAGTATCGCGATATTCCAGCCTGTTTTGGGATCCACACTGTTTCCGACCAGGCCAATAAGTCCCATGAGCAATACAGGAATCATGATTCCTATAGGGCTGGATATGAAGTAGGTGAACTTCTTTGAAGCAGAGTCTTTGTTTGAAAATGGATGTGCAAATCTGGTCTGGGTTGAAATTTTATATGACCATGCAAGTATAGAAAAACCTAGAAGAAAATTGAGAGCGCCGCCCCATGTAAAAGCGCCTATAGGATGCATTAGCATTGAGAAATTAATTTTATATGATGTAAGAAGGAAGTAAGCCAGAATGATATAGCTTACTATAAGAACTGGAGCGCTGTACCTGAAGAAGTATTCAAGCCACTTTGCACCGAATAATACCAGCACAACCTGAATTATACCCATTACAATATACCAGATTATTATGTTTGTATGGGTTAAACTGCTTATAATTGCTGCACCGACAGTATCGTTCAGGCCGAAAAATCCCAGATTCAGAAATGTAAAGACAAGGGAATATGCTCCAGATGTCATAAATCCATAGGTTTTCCTTGAGACGACCAGAGATGGAACTGGAATCTGCCTTCCCATTTCAGCAACAAGCCCTGCAGGTATTACACCTATAAGCAATGCAAGGATGATTGCTATCGTTGCAAACGGAATTCCCATGTAATATAATTCCAATCCGACAATTGGGGTAAGTGCAGATGCACTGGCCATAGCCCAGAATATCAATATTTTTTTTGAGGACATTGTCCTGGCACTGTTCGGTATAGGATTTACACCCACGACCTCCAGCCTGTGTTCTACCACTTCATTATCAAAACTCTTAACTACCATAAAAACGGAAAAGAATTTTATATATAAATATACCTGTTTACATATCAACATATTATTCAGACAATACTACATGATATGCTTAATCTGGGGATTTTATCAGGGAAATTGAGATTAAACATTTATTAAAGTATAAGTTGCTGTAATGTTTAAATATATTGATATGTTAATTGATAATGGAAGAAACTGTAAGTATGTTCAATCTTGTAATCAGGCATACAGATTGCTGGACGTCATTTACATATGAAGGTTATCACGACTCCTTGATATGGAGGGAAAGTAATGAGGGAAAACTGAAAGCAGTTAGATATGTATATTATAGTGGCAATATTAAACAATTTCTGAATAATATTCGTACCAAGTATGTTTTTGCAAATCTCTCGGTTTCTAAAACAGATTTAAAAAAAACATATCTTCTTTCTATGTCTGTTCCATATAATGGATCTATTATACAGAAAATTTCCGCTCCAGGCATTAATATTATGAATGCAGAAGTTGCAAACGGAGTGGAGTCCTATTATCTCATGGCAAGGCACGAAACTATCAAAGAACTCAAGGAAGAAATAAAGATTGATAGCAATATAAAAATACTTCAGTTAAAAGAATTGAGTGAAAATGATATGATGAGGCACATCTATCCAGGAAGCCTTTACAATATCCTTTCCCCTGCAGAATCACGGATTTTGGGTATTTGTCTTTCCAATGGTTTTTTTAACAGTCCGAGAAGGGTCAACATGCAGGGAATTGCAAATATTGCGGGCATATCAAAATCAAGAGTTTCCACAATTCTTAGAAATACAGAGAATAAAATATTTACTGTAATAGGAAGGGTGAAATAAGAGGTAATGGCATTATAACTTTTTCATCATTATCTTCTCTATGCTATGATCTCTATCCTTTTCAATAATTAACTCTGCCCTGTATCTGGTTTTAATAATATTTTCCTCATAATTCTTGCCATTTATTTCATCCCAGATCCTCGAGGCAGTTTCTGTAGCCTCTTCCCTGGAAAACTGTGAATACTGCTGGAAATATGAGTTTTTGTCCCTAAATGCAGTTTCCATTAAAAGGAAAAATCTTTCAATGAACCATTGCTTGATAAAACTTACATTCGCATCGATAAAGATAGAAAAATCCAGAAAATCTGAAACGTATATCTGATTTGGGGTCTTAGAGTTATCAACCTGGAGTATGTTCAATCCTTCCAGTATAATTATATCAGGATTAATAATTTCCTGCTTTTCTGGCAGTATATCATATTTGAGGTGCGAATATACAGGTATTTCTGTACTGGCTTTTCCTGATTTGATATCAACAAGGAAACTTATAAGAGCCTGCATATCGTAGCTTTCAGGGAATCCCTTTCTTTCCATTAAATTTTCTTTCTTAAGCCTGGCATTATTTTTCAGAAAATTATCTGTGGATACAATATAAATTTTGTATTCAGGATTGATCCTTTCCAGAAGAGTTTTGAGTAACCGCGATGTGGTGCTTTTACCAACTGCTACGCTTCCAGTTACTCCAATAATGAATGGAACTTTAGCGGGATTGATGCCGATGAATCTGTTACGTTCTTTGTATAAATTTCTGTCATTATTAATCGAAAGTTCCAGAAGTCTGGTTATCGGAAAATAAAAATCTCTTACCTCCAGTTCGGTAATTTTATCATTCAATGCAAGGATTTTCTTTAGATCATCAGCAGAAAGTTTTATTTCAAGATTGCCACGCCTCTGTGCCCATTGATCTCTGTTAAATGTAAGATAAAGGCTTGAACGGATTTTTCCGGGAGAAACGGCGATTTCATCCATATTCTCAGATAGTTATAGACTATTTAAATTATTAAGCTCGATATATATAAGCAAACTATTTTCCCTCCAATTATTAGAATATACTGCCACGGTTAAAGTTAAAAATCTTTTTTAATTTCCTTTCGTTCTTTTTCCAGTAATTGGTTCAGATCTTCCCAGTTATGCACAATAGGAAATGAGAGTGAGTGATCTAGCATAAGATTGTTCTGCCCGGTGGCAAAACTTCTGGTGTCCGTCTGAAAACCGATACAGATCTTTCTAAATGCATATGCCATGCCGAGCTCAACACAGGCTCCTTCATCCGGAACCCTGCCATCCATTATCATGAGCAATGCTGATGAATCCTTTAATGCCTCCACATCACGTTCAAAAACCCTCTTGCTAGTTTCAGGCCAGAGTTCTGGATCCTTTAAAAGCATCTCATCCTCTCCGCCGTCTCTCTGGGGCAGATAAGTTGAAAATTTCCTTTCTTCGAGAAATCTACTCATATTCTCATTGAATTTTAATTCCATTTCATTGAAAAGAGGTGCGGAAATATAGATATCATACCTTTTCATAAAGAGAGATATCTATTAGCATTAAAGGTTTTTGTACTCATCTATAAATAGTTCCGATTATCTCATTCCTGAATGCACTGGAATCCATATCAACTGCTATACGCTGCTTTGATTTTATATTTTCATCAATAGTGGTAACACCGTTTGAATCTACATTTATTTTTCCACTAATAAATGTAAAAGCTCCGGGATTAATAGTTGCATATGCTGCAATAGGGTCATGCAGTTCATAGCTTCCGTGTTTTTCAAGCATAAACTCGGTTGCTTTCTCAACAAAATCTCCAACCTTATCCCTGTTCCGGACTGTTAATAATTTATTTAAGGCCAGTTCGGGTTTCATTGTAAGATCGAGTGGTATTACCGTTTCCTTTAAATCCATATCAAATACTATCCTGGCAGCTTCAGGATCATAGAATATGTTGAATTCAGAATCTCCCATATTGCCGTTTCCCCACTGTGTTCTCTTGAATGCCCCGCCCATAATCGTTATGTCTATGATATTATGTATTATGCTGGCATCCAGTCTCACAGCAAGTGCGAGGGAGGTCAATGGAGATGTGGATAGAATTCTGTATCTTTCATGCTTTAAAGATTCATACATTTTAATTATGCCATTTTCTGTATCCTTGATAGGCGCATCAGGGAATCTATAGCATGCTAGGCCATTCTTTCCGTGGAAATCTTCATAAAACGGTGGTTTTATCATAGGCGTGGAGGAGCCGGGGTATACCGGGCAATCAAGTTCAAGTTCTCTGGCTATTCCCACTGTATTTCTGTATGTATTTTCCAGCGACGAGTTACCTGACTGGGCTACAATGAACTCGGGCGTTATTCCATTTCTTTTAAGAAGTATCATTGCCATAGCATCATCGACACCTGTGTCAACAATTAAAATTATTTTATCCATGTAGAGTTATAAGTAAGTGATAAAAATATCTTACCATGCACAAGTGTATAAGTGTGCTTTCATTAGTTCAGTTTATGCAGAACTCAATTCTATGTGACCAGATATATACCATAAATCATTGACATGTAAACCTAAATATTATTAATATCGTTAATAATGCATTTTGAAATCTGATGGAATAGGTTAAAAAATGAATTTTTACTGGCTAAATAATCTTCCTGTGAAAATATTATATTCCTATAAGGTTTTAAGTTACTGCAGGTGTTGACATTGGTTAAAAGAATAATAATAACAGGTTCCAATAGAGGTATAGGGCATTCCATAGCCGAATATCTGGCCCAAAAGCATTATGGAATCATAATGGTTGATTATGATAGTTCTATTAGTGAGACAGGGGCCCAGATGAATGACTTATACGGAAATATAGAGGGCATCCAGTGTGATGTTTCCAGCTATGAAATGTGTGAAGAGGCATTTTCAACCATTGACAGAAATGAGGTGTATGGCATAGTAAACAATGCCGGAATCAACAGGGATGTAATGTTCAAAAATATGACATATGAACAGTGGGATGCTGTTATAAAAACAGATCTTTACAGTATGTTCAATGTTACCAGACAATTCATCAACTCTATGATTGAAAACAGGTCAGGAAGAATCGTAAATATATCCTCGGCCAGCTGGAATGGTAACATAGGCCAGGCAAATTATTCATCTGCTAAAGCCGGTGTAATCGGATTCACCAAAACCCTGGCAAGGGAACTGGGAAAATATGGCATAACATCCAATGCTGTGGTTCCGGGGTTTATCAAAACACCCATGACAGATGCAATGCCAGATAAAATCAAGGAGAAATTTATAGAAAAGATACCCTTAAAACGCATAGGAACTCCAGAAGACGTTGCAAACGCTGTAGAATTCCTAATTAAAGAGGAAAGTAGCTATATTAATGGTATCCTGCTCGATGTTGGAGGAGGAATGATTCTGTGAAAACAATGCTCGAAGTTATAAAGGAAAAAAAGGGTGAAATGCCACTCATTCATTATTTTGGCACTGTCATTACATACAATGATTTTGAAGAATACACCAATGCGATTGCTGCACAGATTTCTGTATACTGTGACCCTGGTGATACTGTGGCTGTAATTGCGGAAAATATACCACAGTTTTCTATGGTACAGTATGCAGCGTGGAAGAACTCATGTATATTCATTCCACTCAGCCCTATTGATTCACAGGCTGAAATAATTTCAAAGCTCGAGTTTACAAAAACACATCTGGTCATAATAGGCAGTGAGTTCAGGGAGAAATTCTCAGAAATACAATCATTGAAGGGCATGCATATACTGTATACGTCTCCGGAGACATTTGGAAATATTCCTATAGACTTAAAAGGAAAATTTATACATGGGCAACAGATTGAAGAACTGGCCATAAGAAAAAAACCTGTCTTCCAGGCATGTAATCCTGATCCCGAAGACATTGCCATGCTGGTATTCACATCTGGCACAAGTGGCAGGCAGAAAGCCGCAGTAATCAGGCACAAGAACATATATGCAGCATCATATATTTATCAGCAATGGTATAATGTATCAGGGAAGGATAAAAACCTATGCATTGCTCCGTTCTTCCATATTACCGGACTCATATTCGGCATATCCCTTACTGTAATGTCAGGGTCATCAATGGTCATGACCTATAGATTCGATGCCATGAACACTCTTGAAACCATAGAGTCAGAAAAGCCAACAATAACCATGTTCGTGGCTACCGCCTACAGGGCAATATTGAATTCCTGGTCAGGTATTCCGGATATAAAAATCAGAATCGCTTCCATGAGGCTATGGTCTGCAGGGGGAATGCCGATGCCCTTGAAAACCCAGTATGACTGGAGGTCCATGACCGGAGAATGGATTTATATGGCATACGGTTTGACTGAAAGCACATCACCGGCGGCATTATGGGAATATCCGTACTCAGGGGATTTGATAACCCACAACGGTGTTCTTACGGCGGGAAAGCCTGTTTATTATACAAGATTATTTCGTGCGAGGGATGGGGAATTAACCGTATCCGGGCCACAGATCGTGGATTCCTATTTCAACAATCCGGAGGATACAGCGAAATCATTCGGCAGGAAGGGATTGAAAACAGGAGATGTATGTTACATTGATAAGGATGGCTATGTGTTTATAATTGACCGGAAAAAGGACCTTATAGATGTTTCTGGCTACAAGGTAGTGCCTGCCGAGGTTGAAGGAGTTATAAGAAAAAATTCCTATGTGGAGGATGCAGTGGTTATCGGAGAACCTGACGAGTATAAAGGTGAGGTTCCTGTTGCATATATCAAGCTCAACGAGGGGACAACATCCTATGAAAACATCAAAGAAGATATCATGGCAAGCTGCAGAAAAGAACTTGCAAGATACAAGGTTCCCGCATCAATTATGTTTGTCCGTGAGATGCCAATAAACGCATCCGGAAAAATCAAGAGATCCGGAATAAAGGCAATGGAGGTTGTTTACAGATGATAAGAGGATTTGCTGAGGCAGTGTACAAGAATTACGATGGGAGTGTCTACGATTTGATGAATGAAGCCCTGGGAAAAGCCCTGGAAATGGCAGGCCTGGAAAGAAAGGATCTTGATGGATTCATGACGACATTCCTGCCCGGGGTATTTGATGGAAATATATATATGCATTTTTTCCCGGACCAGATCTGTGGCTATCTTGGAATTACACCGAAATACATAGATTCCCTGGATTATGGCGGCCCATCGGTTTTATCAGCATTATGGAGGGCCGAACGGTTAATAAAAGATGGAGTGGCTGAGAATATTCTTCTGTTATTCGGTGGAAAGGGTTCCGATGTTAGGAAAAGAAAGCAGACAGTCGATTCATTTGAAAAACTCTATCCCGAGATAACAAACACACCATACAGGCATTTAATAAATCTTTACAACAGCATGAACCCGGTTTCAGACTATGCACTGGCTGCGGAAAGGCATAAAAAAATTTATGGGTCAACCGATACCCAGAGGGCCGAATTAATTGTAAAACAGAGGAAAAACGCAAACAGATCAGGATATGCAATGTTTACAGGAGAGCTATCTGTAGAAGATGTTCTAAATTCACCAGTAATATCATCTCCATTGCATTTGCTGGAAATAGTATATCCGGTGGATGGTTTCCATGCATTCATTGTATCCAGAAAATCAGGGAAACTCAGGGAGATAAGAATACAGAATTATGGTGAAGCGCATCAGAGCTTCCTGCCGCCAGAAATTGATGATATAACCCTTACGCCTGCAGCCGAGAGTACCAAAAATTTCAGGAGTGAGATAGCAAAATGTGATTTTTATGAACTGTATGATTCGTTCAGCATTACTGTAATGCTACAGCTGGAAAATACCGGCATAGTACCAAAAGGGCAATCCGGCAAATTCATTGAAAAAAATTCAATATCAGTGGACGGTGATTTACCGCTAAATACCGGTGGAGGAAGTATCAACCGTGGGCAGCCTGCATATATGAGTGGCAGTGTTCTTCTATATGAAGCTCTTTTGCAGATGAATGAAATGGCTTACAGGAACCAGGTGAAAAGCCCGGGAAATGTATTTATCAATGGGATAGGGGGATGGTACAGGAACCATTCAGTTTCATTAATTCTGGGTGATTGAATGAAAATAGATAACATATATAATGAATATGATAAGATATTCGCCAGCAATAAGATGCCGTTCATAAAATGCAAGACATGCGATAAAGCTTATTATTACCCAAGGAACGTGTGCCCATTTTGCGGATCCAGCAATATAGAAATCATGAGGTCATCAGGTACGGGAGAAATTTATTCCTTCACGGAATTCAAAGGTGGATTTTACGGCATAATAAAATTTCCGGAAGGTTTCTGTGCGTATATGGATATTGATGGAGATAATATTGTAATTGGGAGAAATGTCATCATAAAATTCCGGGAGATTGATGGAAAAATTCTTCCATATGCATTTGTTGATTGATGATCTTATACAGTAATCTAATCCTCAATATTTGTCCATTATTTCTTCAACACATCGTATAATACTGTCAAAATCATTTATATTTTCCTTTATGAATGTATATGCCAGCTCATCATCTATTTTGCCGTATCTGTGTACAATAATGTTCCTGAAACCTTTCATGCTTTTCATTATATTTCTGATCCCGGCACTTATGATATTTTTATCATAAAGATTGTCTATCATAGAAGAATCATCCTCTGGTATTCCCAAATTTAAGTCTGCATTAATTATATAAAAAATATCTACTAAATTTTCAATGGAGAACTCAAGCCTTTTATATATACCATCCTTAATGAGTCCCAGATGCTGGAATTCATTAAAAGAATCGGGTAGATTGTTCTTTATCAGTACTAAACTCTCCTGAATTTCTATTATTTTATTTTTTATTATGTCCTTTCTCATTGTATTTTCTCCAGATTTATATAATCATAATACCCTCTTTTATAGTCATCAAATTCCTGAGTGGTACTTCTAAAAATATCGTATATATCCTTATCTTTATAGTACAGTATTTTTCCTTTCAAAACACTGAATCTTATATATAAAGGCAGATCCTGAAACATATGTATATCAAAGATGGTATTTACATTGGACAGTACTCTCAATCGAAATTCACTTCTTTCCTGTCGGGTTCCATTATAATAAATACATAAATCAATGTCTGAACCATTATGAAATGTGTTGTTGGCCAACGAACCGTAATTGATTATAAATTTTATCCTATTTTGTTTATCAAGTTTTTTGATAAGATTAACAGTGTCGTTTATTAAGCCATTATACATAAAAAACAAATTATAAACAATATTAATAACTTTATCTTTTTCTATTTATTTATAAGTTTATAGAAAATGAATTTCAGGTTATTGCGAAATAAGAAATTTCCATAAAGGTACTATACTTACATTTCCATATTTCTCTTCGTCATATGTTATTAGGAGTGGATTTTCTACCCTGTCTCCATATTTATTTATGAACATTGTGATTTGCCTCTCAGTTCTATTTGTTTTCTTAACCTCAATGGGGAAAATTTTATCTTCATTAACCGAAATAAAATCTACCTCATAACTATTTTTATAAAAATAATCCGTTTTAATTTTCATTAAAACTAAATTTTCCATAACATACGGTAATGATTCATGGAATTTATCGGACAATGCAAAAATAATGTTAGGAGTCACAGGATAACATTTTTTTAATTTTCTGAGACTAATGTAATCATTTGCACGGTAATTGTAAAGTATTTTTATCAGAAACCCGAATTCCAAGTATTCAAAATAATTTGATATTGTCCTCTGATCCTTGCCCAGATTTTCCGATATTGCTTTGAAATTTAATGTCAACCCGGGTTTATTTACGATAAGTTTCATTAATGTCCTTACGAGATTTGTGTCATTAATTTTGAATTCATTCTCTATATCCCTGTAAATAATTCTGTTTATTACAGAGTCTTTTATGTACATTTTTGCATAATCTTCATCATCATTATGTGCAAGTTCTGGAAAGGTTCCGTATTTCATGTATTTTTGCAGCATAGGAATCAGTTCTCTCTTATACATATCCGGATTCTGACGTATTGTTTCTCTATCATAACCATTCATTTCCAGAAATTCATTGAAGCTCAAAGGTTCTATATATATTGATATAATTCTGCCTGCAAGACTTTCATTTGATTTTCTTCTCAATGAAACAGCAGCTGATCCAGATAATATAAATTTTATGCCAGGATACAGATCATAATATACTTTGATTTGATTTTCCCAATCAGGAACTTTCTGTATCTCATCAAAAAATATATAGATATTTTCTTTTATATTATCAAAAGTATCGTTTAGCACCATTTCCTGATAACTATTCAGTATATCTTTTAGACTGTATGTGTACTCATCAAATGAGAAATATAACACGTACCTGCTCTTATTAACTTTCAACAACTCCGAAATTATCTGATACATCATGGTAGTTTTACCCATTCGCCTCAGGCCGTATAATATAATTATTAATTTTTTGTCCATATATTTTAGAATACTGGTGTATGCATCTCTTTTATAGTCCTGTACCAGTTCTGGCCTTATAGTGCCAGTAGTCCACCATGTGTTAAATTTTTCTATTTCGGCTAACTCCATTTTTGTGTATCACTATCACTAATAAAATAATTACGTTAGAATGTCATTAAATTTTAGATATTATAACATCACAATGTAACTAAATATAAGAATAATTTAACTCTAAGTCTAGAAGGCCCTTACATTAGCTATGGGATGATATCATTTGTATATCTATAATTTAAGATTAATTATCCTACATCCATTTCCGGAGTATTATGCATCTCTTTCTTGCAGCCGCTGGACATCCTCAATAATTACATGATCCAGATGGTACTGGTAACTATTCTATATATAATGCCAAGAGGGACCGCCACTAGCTGTAAATCGGGTCCTGCACATTATATTGCCCCTTAAATAGTTCGTATACACCCAGTAATAGTACAATGAAACAATATAAACCCAGAATGAACTTAAATGACAGGAAAATAAAATTTATCATGAGGAACAAGAACTGGAGAAGATATATGCCACTATTCATAGACAACATGCCTGTTATAACTCCCGCTACGATATATAAGGAATATTAGGTAGTTTAAATGTTGAAAAAAATAACTATGTGTGGAAAGTGACATCCTCCCTTCTCTAAAGATCAGGGCTTCCCGCTTCTACGGAAAAACTTGCCTTATCAGGTATAGGCTTCCCCTCCACGGGCATACATTCCCCACAGTCCGTGGGTATCTTTTTCTTCTTATGCCTGCTCTTCTTTGGTTTCATTATAATAAAGTTATTGAATATCT
>JAKAAA010000009.1 GCA_021797295.1 Thermoplasmata archaeon | reverse complement strand
TCATAATGGTTTTTACATATACAGGAACCTCATTTATTCTATAATCCATACTGAATATGTCACTGTTCAGTTCCCTGTTTATTATATAATTGTACAGCCATTTAGCCTCTAAAAATAATTTCTTTAAATTTACCTGTGTATTCCTGTTCAGCTTATCAGTATCTATCTTTGTTTTTATAATAAATACTGTTTGCGATTTTCTCTTAATTTTGGTTTTATTCAGGGAATCTTTAATTTTATTGTTTTTTGTTTCTATCATACCTTCTTCTGTTCCTCTATATACTTTTCAACCACTTCAAGTGTTACTGCACCAACACTTGCTATAAATTTTGACCTTGTCCATAGTGTGGGTATCTTCCTTCTTAGCTCTGGGAATTCATTCCTCAATATATGTGATGTATATCCCTTTATTAGATTAACACACCTTATAACATCTATCCTGGGCTTTAGATCCAGTAATAGATGCACATGGTCCGGCATTATCTCCATTTCTATTACCTTATAGCCATAATCCTCCTCCTTTTCCCTTATAAGCTTCTTAAGCCTTTCATCAATGCCGTTTATTAATACCCTTCTCCTGTATTTAGGCGTGAATATCACATGGTACTGGCATGAAAACATTAAATGGTCGTATGATGTGTATTCCTTCTTATACTGTGTTAATTCCATATATCAAATAAAGTATATTACAAT
The DNA here is from genome assembly GCA_021797295.1 of Thermoplasmata archaeon. Next base: position 17,203 of record JAKAAA010000009.1, on the reverse strand, counting down.
GTTATATAAAATTTACCTATAACATATGAATTTATATTTATCCTGAAAATATTTAATTTACCGTTATTTTAAAAATCATGCCACTGGAGGATTCTGAAAATATCTTAAATATTAATTATTTATTGAATTTATGGTATACGATTCCAGAAATTCATCCGCATCACAAGCTCAGTGGCTTTCTTTCTGGTAGATTGATTTGTAATAGTAGCATTTTTCAGAAATAATGTAGAGGAAATAACGAATTATATAAATGAGGAACTGGTAATGTTCATAAATTCAATATCTGGGGTTATATTTATATTCCAGCAGAGTCTTGCAGATGCCGAGACTGTAGTAAATAAAATGTATGGATAATAACCTAGATGTGATGATAGTTTATGATTATAATTTTTATAAATAGCCATTTTGATAATAGGCAATTCGTCAGTTTTTTTATTTAGTAAGACATAAAATTCCAGAAATTTTATCAAAATACTAATATTATGAATATAATATTAATGTATTAGCGATTAACTGGCAAATATGGTTTCCAGAATTACTTATTTTAAACAACAAATGGCTATCCATAATTTTTTACGGCAATAGACGGACCGGGTTTACACAAATTATATATACCATGCTTATAATTGACATATAATGCCTGAAATATATGTAAAAGATGAAATATATAAAAATATATCGGATAGCCACGGAGATGTATCAAAGTTTGTGAATATGGTACTCACGCAATATGTTAACACCTTCTCAGTATCAGAAAATGATGGTATAGATCATTACAGAACACATGGAAACGGAGACTAAATTTAATCGTTAAAATAATATATATTTATTTTCATATAGAATCCGAAAATAACTTTTATAATTTCAAGTTGCAGTAATTGTCCCTACTGAAATTCTGAAGTACTATATGGGAGTCCGTCCTTTCAATACCTTCCATTGTCGATAACATATCCATCAGTTTTTGGTATTCCTCTGGATTTTTAGTAATTGTATATAATATAAAATCTATATCTCCTAGGAGGAAATCTACACTGATCACACCGGGAATTTCCATTAATGCTTTCCCCAGATCTTTATAGTACTCTTTCCCGTATTTTGCCCGCACAAATGTTATTGTATAAAAATCAAATCCTATCTTCTTATAATCAATCAGGGCTATACTTCGCTTAATAATCCCGTTCTTTTTCATTTCCTCTATTCGCCGTGATACTGCTGAGGGACTATTTAATCCGGTTGAAATACCTATTTTTCTTAAGGCAAGGGAAGAATTTCTGTGCAATATACTGAGAATTTTTAAATTGGTATCGTCCATATTTTAGCATGTATTATTTGATAATAAATCCTTGTATATGGAATAAATTCGAAAAATTTTCTTATTTATCTGATAATATAGCAAAATATTATTATAATATATAGTTTGCCAGTTTTTTAGTAAATTTTATATTAAAATAACCGTTTCATTTTTTATGATGAATATAGATATTGCTAAAATACCATATATAAAAACTGAGATACCCGGTCCAAAAAGCAGGGCACTTCTGGATGAACAGAGGAGATATGAAACTGCATCTGTTACCTATCCCAGAAGCTTTCCAATAGCTATCAGATATGCAAAAGATTCTTTAATTGAGGATATGGATGGAAATATATTTATTGACTGGCTCACAGGAATATCAGTACTGAATCTGGGATATTCAGAATTTATAAAAGATGCAGTAAAATCAGAAATGGAAAATACATGGCATGCACTGGAAATCCCAACGGAGGCAAGGATAGGATTTTTGAAAGCGTTGAATGATGCGTTCCCTTCAAACATGAGGGATTATAAAACTATTTTCGGCATCAGTGGTGCAGATGCCTGTGAGACAGCAGTGAACATTGCACACCAGGTATCCGGAAAAAATGCATATACTATAGTGTTCGAAGGCGCATACCATGGTGTATCTGGGGGAATAATAGCTGCCACATATGAAGATAAGTATAAAGCCGGAAACAATAGTCCGGGATTCAGGGTAATAAGGGCACCGTATCCCGGTATTCTCTGGGAAAATTATTCAGTAGATGATGTTATCGAATATATTCAAACAGCAATCAGGGAAAATGATATTGATTCCCTACTGGTAGAGCCAATTCTCGGAGAAGGAGGCTACGTGGTACCTCCAGCTGGTTTCCTGAAAGCTTTGAGAAAGTTATGTGATGATAATAATATAATAATGATAGTTGACGAGGTACAGTCTGGCATGGGCAGGACAGGAAAAATGTGGGCATTCGAACATGATGGAATAAAGCCGGATATTGTATGTGTCGGCAAATCTGCAGGTGGTGGTATTCCAATGTCGCTGGTTTATTATAGAAAGGATTTCGATGATAAATTACCGGTACCGTTCCATCTAGGAACATACCGTGCGAATCCGTTAGCGCTGGCAGCCGGTAGGGAAGTTATTAAAAGGACCCCTCCTGTACTTTACAGTGTAAGAGAACAGGGAAAAGAGTTGCTGAAAAGATTCGGAGAAATCAACAGCGGTTCTATAGCACAGGTCAGAGGAAGGGGATTCATGATAGGAATTGAGCTGGGAAGAAAGGGGAAACCACTGGATTCTATTACAATGAACAAGTACAAAAAATCCATGATAGAACATGGAATTATAATGCATACCTGCGGGCATTATGGAAATACCTTCAGATTTATGGCAGCATTGAATATTGACCCGAAACTTCTTGATACGGGAATGGAAATATTCGGCAAGGTGGTGAGTACACAATGGTAGATAAATTGAGGAAGAACGAGGGTGGCCTCTGGTCAGGCACATTTCAGGCAATTGCATATGTAGCACCGGCCGCAACTGCTGCATCATTCCTTGTTGAGGAGACAGCTTACGTTGGAGCATCAACAACCTTTGTATTTCTTCTGGCATTGATAGGAGTTACATCTGCTATGTACATGAATTACGTTTTCTCCGGAAGAATATCCCATGCCGGTGGTTACTACGCTTATGTCAGGGCAGGTCTCGGTCCAAAATTCGGTATATTTTCTGGTTGGCTATACTTCATCAACATACTTGGAGCACTGGCGGGATTTGCAGTTCTCTTCTTTGCCGGCGTTTTATGGCCTCTGATTCCACAGCTTTCTTCCAATCCATACGGCTGGATACCTTTAGCATTCATACCTCTTGTGCTTATTTTGGTACTTCTTTACCGTGGATTGAAACCGTCATTGAAATACACGATAATAGGTGGCATGATAGAGGTTGGAACGCTTATTATAATATCCGTGGCAATAATAATAAGACTTGGTCCACATAACACTTTCATCCCATTTACTCCTAATGGAAATTCATTCGGAAATCTTGGTCTTGCAACTGTTTATTCAATACTGGGATTTGTTGGTATCGGTTCTGTGATTACATTATCAGAGGAACTCCATAATCCCAAAAAAATTGTTAAAAAATCAATAGTAGTTGGTATGATTATAACTGCGGTTGTCTATATTCTGGTATCCTATGCCATGGTTGCCGGTTATGGTATCAACAGGATGACATCATTTTCAGCTGCCACTGACCCTGGATTCACAGTAGTGGATACCTACTTTGGCCCTATTGTCATGATCATATTCATAATAATAACCCTGAATAGCTTCCTATCCAATGGAATAGCGGAGGGAAACGCCTTCAGCCGTGAGGGTTTCGCCATGGCACGGGACGGCATTATATTTCCCAAATCTCTGGCAACTGTACATAAAAAATATGGTTCCCCAAATAAAATCATACTCATAGAATGGGCTATAATAGTTGCATTGACCCTAGTGGGAGGCCTTATTTTTGGACCGTTTGAGGGTGCTGCTCTTATAACAGCAGTCAACGGAGTTTCTCTATACATAGTTCATATACTGGCTAATTTCTCACTTCCCATATATGGTAAAAAAACAATGAAATTAAAACTGAAAGGATTATTACCATTAGCACTGGGGCCTGTTCTTGCAACAGTGGTTTATGGATTTGCCATATACGGGGAATTTGTTCCAATACCTCCCTATCCAGGAAATGTTGCACCATATTCGATAATAGCTGCAGTAATAGCAGGGGTAGCGATAACAATAGTACTGTTCGTTAAAAAACATCCCTCAGAAATTAAGTCCATAGGAGAGGAACAGAATTATATGCTGGAACCCGTATCAGAACAGGAACTGGAAGAATGAAATAAATAAAATTTTATTTAAGAAAATTATTATAATATCCTATTATTAAAGATAAATGAAAAAGTATCTTAGATTCATTGTAATTTTCGTATCCATTATACTCGCAGTTATAATAATATCACCATTTATTTTAAGCCCATTCGAGGAACCGCATAACAGTTTTTTTGAGGTAAATTACAAGCCATCCGGAAGAGAACGAGTTATTTTTATAAGCTGGGCGGGATGTCCGATCGGTGCATCATTATCGTGGCCACTATACTTTGCACTGGAATGGAATTACACGGGAAATACACAGTGACCCTTGTAGTACCGACACAGAAGGCAAAGATGGCAACTGCAACAGTTACCTTCTAGAAATAATTTTAATATATTATATTTTTTAATAATAAATTCATTTTATCAAGTATATCATAAAGATTATAAATATAATCATTATAAACATAATCATGGATATATTTTTTGACAGAGACGATGAGTTAAAAAGGCTAATCGCAGATATTGAAAAATATAGAACCCTGATAGTATTATATGGCAACAGGCGGGTAGGAAAGACAGAACTCATTAAAAAATCAATAAATAAAATAGGAGGCATCTATCTATATGTGGATAATACAAAAAGTTCGAACTTATTATTGGAAGAATTTTCCGGTGTAATCAGAGAATATTTCCACACCTCACTTTTCAACCCGCCTGACTGGGATTTATTTTTTAAAGGTTTATTTGAGCTTTCAGCAAGCAGACAAACAGCAATTTATTTTGATGAATTTCAGAGATTTGAAGACATCAGTAAATCTGTATTTACGGCACTCCAGAAGAATGTTGATTTATATATTGATCAATCAGGATTGTCAATTGTCTGTTCTGGATCTTCAATCGGGCTGATAAAGAAAATATTTATGGATATAAATTTACCCCTCTACAAAAGAGCAACCTCTATAATACATTTAAAAAATTTTGATTTTGTAACATGCTATAAATATTTGAAAATTAATATTCAAGATGCAATAAAAATGTATTCAATATTCGGCGGTTCTCCGCAGTTTGTCAAATATTTCAGTTTAAACGGCATAAAAAACGTGGAGGAAATGATAAAAAGTATATTTATGGACAGTAACAGCATATATATCTTTGAGCCAAGAGATTTTATTAGTGAGGAATTCGGAAGGAGATCTCAAACGTATTTTTCCATACTGTACGCTATTTCAACAGGCAATACTAAGGTATCAGATATGGCAAATATGACAGATATAAAGGCAACATCTATACAGCCTTATTTGTTTGAAATTAAAGATATGTTAAATCTGATAACCTATGAATTGCCGGTAACCCATAAAAATGATAAAATAAATAAAAAAGGAATTTATATATTGACTGATAATTATATGGAATTCTGGTTCAGCCGGTTTTATCCCAATATAAATCAATTTGAACTGGGTAACTACAGTGGGGTTGTTAACTTATTAATACAATCGGTTGAAATGATTGTACCATATAAATTTGAAGAAATATGCAGAGAGTTGATTATCTATATAAACAATGAAAAAGCTGATATTTTGCCGTTTAGTATACAAAAAATTGGAAAATGGTGGGGGAGGAGTGGGTATAATACTGCAGAAAAAGATCAGGTAGAAATGGATATCGTAGCCATTAATGAGGAGGAGAAGGCTATAATGTTCGGCGAATGCAAATGGACGTCCAGACCGATAGATGTTTCTGTGTATAATAATTTGAAAAGAAAGGCTGTGAGTGTACAGTGGAATAATAAGGATAGAAATGACTATTTTATATTATTCAGCAAATCCGGTTTTACCGATAAAATGAAGGAAGTTGCCGTAAAGGATAATGTGTTACTATTCGATCTTGAAAAAATTGAAGCTATACTTAAAAGATGAATTAGGTATAAGAAGATTCATCGCACCCCTGCTACTGAATTCCAATACAGTGCATACTCTTCCGTGATACTGCCATAAATTAGATATATCCATAGCTAATTAGATTTTTATGGCAGGAAATGTATTCATCCTTGGAGCCGGACTATCAGGAATATATTCGAAGATACAGAATCCGCAATCCACATTAATAGATAAATCAGAACATCTTACAATTTCTACAAGACTGGTTAATGTTGTAAATGGTAATGATAAAAATTATGCATATAAACCAAGGCATGTTGATAGAAACGAGACTGTCAGGGATATTGATTTTGCTAACAGGCTCATAGTTACGGATAAAGGAAATATATCATACGGCAAGCTCATCATTGCACTTGGACACAGTCAGGGGATAAAACCCATAGAAGGAAGCCAGTATCTGCATAAACTGGAAACGGTAGAAGATGCCATCGGCATGAGGGAACTTATCAGAAAGTCTGAAAACATAACAATCATAGGTGGAAGCTATCTTGGAGTTGAACTGGCGTCTATCATGCATGGGAAAAAAGTAAATTTAGTAGAATCGGAAACAAGAATTCTTCCACGTGCACCGGGAAGTGCGTCTGATTATGTATCGAATTATCTCAAAAATATGGGCGTAAATATTATCACAGGTTCCAGGGTAACAGAGGTTAAGAACAGCACCGTATTATTATCCGGTAAGGAAATCGAATCGGATTTGACCATATATGCTGGAGGAATTTCAGGAAGTCCTTTAATAGAAAATCTCGGGATAAAATCAGAAAATTCCCGGATAATAGTGAACAGGTATCTGCAATCAGTTGACTATGATGATATATATGCATGCGGTGATTCCATGAAAATAGAGAATAAGGATTTCCCGATGACAGCATTCATAGCCAGAAAATCCGGAATTGTAGCAATGAAAAACGCTACCGGATCCAACATAGAGTTCAATGATTATAAGAGTGGAAATATACTGAATTTAAACGGGAAGTATGTACTCATAAAGGAGAACGGTTTCAGTAAAAGCCCTGTTAACGGCTTTATTAAAAAATATGTTAACAGAAAGACAGAAAAAACACTGGAGAAACTGAATCAGATAATCAACAATAAATAAATTTCACCGGTCTTTAAAATCTTCCCTGATAAGCAGAAATCCCATCAGCATGGAAAAGGCAATGAATGCTATACCGTAATATAAAATGCCGTTGAAAAGCCCGGTTATTCTATCCATTAATCCCAGTATTATTACCGGAAGTCCCACTCCTGTGTATATGATTATGTAATAATTGGCTAACATATCTCCTGTTTTTTCTGGCGGTGAAATTTCTTTGATTTCTCTTGTTGCACCGGTAAAGGCAAAACCCTGGCCCATTCCGGCAAACACAGTTCCTGCAATAAATATGTACAGCGAATTGCCCTTAATCGCTATCAATATTAATATAATAGCCATGATAATAAAAACCATGCCGGAGAACATTGAGTTCTTAATTTTAAATTTCAATGAAAATATCTGGAAAACAGATGCAATACCGAGCATAATAAATACAATAATGCCTCCAATCGCTATGTTATTTATCCCTGCAAGCCTTATAATATATACAGGAGCAAGCGACATGAAGAATGCTGTAATAGACCATGCAACAAATGCCACAAAGGAGCTCAAAAGGAACATTCTTATCACATCCCGGTCAATTGAAGGAAAATGTAATTTCAATCCTGAATTTCTAGGTGAAGTATCTTTCAGGGGATACATTGCTAAAGCGGGTATTAAGACCAAAATAATGGAAACTGCATATACCAGTCTCAGTGGATAAGGTAAATACTGGGCCATAATCCCACCGATTAACGGTCCTGTAGCTGTTCCAGCAGAGGTTCCTATAGAAGTCAAAACAGCGCCTGCCTTCCTGTGATAATGAAATAACAATGCACTTGCAGATCCGGCAATAGCCCCACTTGCCAGTCCCATAAATGCACGCCCGAGGAAAAGCATGTACACATTTCTTGCAAATAGAAACGAGATCAATCCTATCAGTTCCATAATAATACCTATGCCCACAGGCAATTTTCTGCCATGCTTATCCGAATACTGTCCCCAGAAAAGTAAGGATGGAATCAACATTAAGACATATATTGCGAAAATATCTGTAATTATGAATGTTCCGAAATGATATTTTATGGCATAAAGATCATAAATGGGTGCAGTAACATTGGACGCAGCCATTATAGAAAACAGGAGAAGAACCATAATGGCACTTCCTGCATTGTTCCGCCGTGTTTCTGAATTATCGTCATTATATTTCATGGAAGTTAATTGTCCATCATAAATTAATGGAAGCCATCCATAATGAAAAGCTGATATATGACAAAGTATATTTATCAAATCAGATATAATAACTGGTGTTTAACAGTAATAACAAGCCAGAGCAGCCACAGAAAATTCCTATGGATAGGTTATTTTACTGCCTTTCCAGCCCGTTAAGATTAGAAATAATAAGGATTCTTTCTGGAGGTACTAAAACAGTTAAAGAGATTTCAGAACTATTGAATAGTTCACAGCCACTGGTATCCGGCCATTTAAGAATATTATTAGAATATGGCTTCGTCAATGAACTACAGTATGGCAGGGAAGTTTTTTATAAAATAATTCCTGAACAGGTTGAATTTTTAACAACGTATTTGGATGACATGGCAGGAAATCCTAAGGTATCGGTGATAACAAAACAGTCTCAAAATAATGTGTCCTTTTCTGAATGTAGAAGATGTTATGATCATCTAGCAGGGCAGGAAGGGGTTTTGCTTCTGAAAACATTATTATTGAAAGGCTGGCTTGTTCAGGTGAGCAGTAAACCGGAGTATGAACTGACTGATAAAGGGGAAATCAACATGATCAGGCTGGGAGTTAAAATACCCATAAAAAGAAAACATGGGAGGATTTTTGCCTATGGATGCCGGGATCTTACTGAAAAAGAGTTCCATCTGGGCGGTTCTCTTGGGGCCGAGCTTATGAAAGCCCTGATAGCGGGAGACTTCATTTCTGTTCGTGATGATTCAAGAATTATAACTGTGCTAAAACCCATAAAAGAATGGATTAACATATAAATACATAATTTTTAATGAAAGAAAAAAATGCAATTGATTTATGAAAATTCCCTGTAAGCATATGCCATTGTCGTGTTTGAATACGATATGTATTCATCTCCGGTTATGGCTATTATACCGCAACTAACCGTAAATGAATCAACCTCCCTTTTCACTATGTTCTCGAGAGTTTCGGTTCCAATCTGTTCGTATATATGATAGGATAGAAGATTCCTGGCTATCTCCTCTCCTATTCCTGTGGCTACTACTGCACCCTTCTCTCCAGCATATATGCCGGCACCTAGTATAGGCGAATCGCCCACCCTGCCCCTAAGCATGGGAAATGCGCCGCCTGTTGAAACAGCAGCAGCAAATTTTCCACCTATTCTTCCCACTGCCCCTACTGTATCTCCAGTTTTTTTCTGAAGAAACTTGAACTTATCTGGCATACCATTATTTTTAACTTCTTCCTGAAATTTTGTTAATCTTTCCATGCTTCTTTCCGTTGCGGGGTTATAATATTCGTGTCCCATTTCCCTGGCAAATTGTGTGGCCCCATCGCCGGAGAGCATGATGTGTGGGCTGCTAATCATTACATCCCTCGCAACTAGAACCGGATTTTTCACGTTTTCTATACAAATTACCGATCCAAATTCTTTAGACATCATTACGGCAGCGTCCATCTGAATGCTTCCGTCTATTCTTGGGACTGAACCTGTTCCCGCATTGAATAATATATTATCCTCCATTGATATTACGGGATTTATAACCATATTCAGGGGATTATTTTCAAATTTTATATTATTAAGGATATCCTCAAGTATGCTGTTCATGGAAGATGGGCTTCCCGCACCTCCATGTATTAAAATTGCATTTTCCATGGCAGGTAATGTATTGCAAAATAATTAATTTAACGGCTCTACTAATATTCGAAATATGGGGAAATTATGAAAGGAATGAAATTAGGGCAACAGAGACACTTGCTTATAATCTATATCTATAAATCCAATAAACGGTGATGGATTTGAAACACAATAACTACATCATGCCATAGCTAATCAGCAGATCAAAAATCACATCCAGTATGACAGCCATAATTAACAATACCGGCATAAATCGGATTATTCCCAACCAGTTTTGATGTCATGCGTATCCTTCTGATGTAGGAAATTCCCTTACATCACCAAATGAGATAGAAAGGCTAAATAGGGAAATAAGAAGAATATAAAATATCATCCTTATATGATAAGGGCTCTGCAATGGAGATATTCTATCTTAAATCAATGGAGTTCGATTCAAAGTATGCATTCTGAAAGATCAACGGATATTATAAATACCATGATGGGGTTAAAAGCTATTTAACAGGAGGCACCGTCTATAAATACACTGAATATGGTACACGATCATTCATTTTAGACAAATATATTAAATAAACATGGTCACTACCATCAGGTGCTGTACGAGGAATCGTCTTCAAGATTTAGATTATTTGTTTCTCCAGATTTGAATATTACACCCAATGCTATCAAAATAAATAATAATGTGAAGACCGGGTATAACACATAGTTTATGCTGCCCAGAAAATCTGATACATACGGTGCAGGACCCCCTATAAACGAGTTGCCATACTGATAACACGTTGAGTTGCCAGAATATCGTACATTGGTTGGAAACATTTCAGAAATCATGGCAGACATAGCAGTAGCACCGAATCCATTGGCTGCAGAGAAAATGGAAATAAATAGAATGAAATATACAAATCCCACGAGGTATATAGATGGAAATAGAGCTATAAGAGCCAGTATATTGGCGCCCGCAATAACTGTTCTCCTGCCAACCTTATCAGATAATCCTCCTCCAATAAAGACGAATATTATATTTACAATTCCGAAAATTGCTGAGCCTATGAGCCCCTGAAAAATGGTTATGGCCTTGGTAGATTCAAACAGTACCGGAAGGAGAGAAAATGCAAAATAGAAGAAATTCCCGAATGACCCGGCTAGCATTATCCCTGCAAGGACCTTTTTCCAGTGAACTTTGAAAAGTTCTTTTGCCGGCAGTTGAAGTATCTTCTTATCTTTCTCTTCATCAAGAAAGACTGGGGTTTCCCTGACTTTCATCCTAATAAATATTACGACAACAAGTATAACAAAACTTGCAAGGAAGGGGATTCTCCATCCTATAGAATACATAAATGAGGAGGGCAGTAAGTACACGAGAGGAATAAATATAAGTGTTCCCAGTATAAGTGAGATTCCTACTGTTGACTGAATAAATGAAGAATAAAAGCCACGCCTGGTTTTAAATGTCTCTAAGGTAAGCAGCATGGCCCCGCCCCATTCACCACCGAGACCGAATCCTAAAACCAGTCTAAGCAAGACAAGCAGTACAATGGCCATATAACCGATACTGGCCTCTGATGGTATCAAACCGGTAAGACCAGTGGATATACCTGAAATTAAAAGGGTTATCAATAATATTTTTTTTTCTTCCGATTTTATCACCGAAATGGCCAAAAACAAGGGCCCCTACAGGCCTTGCTACGAATCCCAGTGCAAAGGTTAACAGGGTCAAGAGTATCGCTTCTGAATAACTCACAAACGGATAGAAGGCGTGCGCCAGATACAGAGTACCTGATGAAAAAATAAAAATACCATACCACTCGACTATTGTACCTATCATGGAGGCAGCTATTACATCATGTTTCTCATTCATTATGACCTTACATCCTAGGTGTTTATAATTATTATGTTTTAGAAGTTGTCGAAATGTTGCGATATTGTCTCTATAAATAATTAAGTTGCTGAGTTAAATATCATAAAAATATAAAATAATGATATTAAATTTTTGATTTATACCAGAATTACTTCAATCGATATCAAAACTTACTCCCTGGGAAAGAGGGACATCATTTCCATAGTTTTTGGTTACTGTTTGCCTTCTCATATATAATTTCCATGCATCGCTGCCGCTTTCTCTACCTCCGCCAGTGTCTTTTTCCCCACCGAATGCGCCGCCTATTTCAGCACCTGCAGTAGAAGTATTTATATTGGCTAAACCGCAATCCGAACCCCGGGCGGAAAGAAAATACTCTTCTTCTTTTAGGTCATTGGTGAAAATGGCAGAAGAAAGGCCCTGTGGAACATTGTTATGTATTTTCATAGCCTCCGGCATTGTATTATACTTAAATACGTAAAGTATGGGGGCAAAAGTTTCTTCCCGTGTTATATCCATACCTTCCTTAGCTTCTATAAGAGTTGGCTGTACATAACATCCCCTATCTCTGGAAAGGACTTTTCCACCGTATAATACCCTTCCGCCCTGTTTCACTGCAGTGTCAATTGCCTTCTCGTAATTCGATACAGCTTTATCATCAATCATGGGCCCAACAAGGATTCCGGCATCGAGTGGGTTGCCTATTTTCACCTTTTCATATATTGAGATTAATTTGGAAATGAACTCATCATAAATTTTAGAGTTGACGACTATTCTTCTCGTACTGGTGCACCTCTGCCCTGTGGTTGCAAGAGCACCGAAAGCTACACCCTTCAATGCCAGGTTCATATCTGCCTTTTCGCTGACTATAGCACAGTTATTCCCGCCCAGTTCTAATAATGTCCTTCCAAGTCTTTCGGAGACAGCAGTTGATATCCTTTTTCCGGTCTTTACTGATCCTGTAAAAGAGATAAGTTTTAGCCTTTTATCAGATATCATGAGTTCACCGATCTTTGAACCACGGCCATTTACAAGAGAAAATACAGGCGGAATCGATTCCTCCTCTATAACTTTACTTATAATTTTCATTACCGAAACTGCGGCGAGAGATCCTTTGCTCGAGGGTTTCCAGATGGATGTATCTCCGGCAACCGCCGCTATCAGTGAATTCCAGGACCACACAGCTGTAGGAAAATTAAAAGCAGAAATTATCCCTATGGGGCCGAGAGGGACATACTGATCATATAACCTGTGCATGGGCCTTTCACTTACCATCATTGATCCATACAATTGCCTGGACAGTCCGCTGGCGAAATATCCAACATCAATCATCTCCTGGATCTCGCCCTCTCCCTCACTTATAACTTTTCCTGCCTCTAATGAAACGATTTTTCCCAGATTGGATTTCTGTTCTTCCAGGCTTCTAGAAATTTTACGTATTATTCTGCCTCTGGTCGGAGCAGGAGTTTCGGACCACTCCACAAAGGATTTTTCTATAACCTGCACAGATTTGTTGTATTCACTCTCAGTTGCCACTGATACAGACGCAAGGTGAGTTCCATCTATGGGGCTTACCGATTCAAGTGCATTTTCCTTGCTATATTCAACCCATTTTCCGTTGTAAACCCCTGAATTTTGTTCAGTGAGGTCAAGGGCTTTAAATGCCTCATCCCTTATTCTTTTTATATCTGCCATAAGTGTTAATTTTCACTGTATTATTAATATTTCTTTTATTTCAGTATCATCCATCCAGCTGGAATTTGCAAATATAAATTATAATTCAAAAGTGGTCCGTGAAAAGTTAATTTAAAAGATCTTTTAAGTCTAATTTAGCGATTGAAGTGGTTAATCACATTCAGATCCAAAAGTGGAACCGGTAAGGTGAAATAATAAACCTTAAATACCTTAATGTGATATCTAATTTAGATATCAATATGTGATATCTGGTGATAAAAATGTATGGAAGAAGATATTCAGAAAACAACGAATATGGCAGAAGGTATGAAAAGGAATATAGAGACGATGGTGAATACAGGGACTCCGGTTATGGAAGAGGATTCAACAGGGATGAACATATGTGCGGTGATTATCACGGACGTATGAACGGATCCAGAGGATGCCATAACGGGGAGCACCGCTGCAGACATGAGCATTCCCATGAATGCCATGGAAGATATTAGGTGAGATAAATGTTTGGCCCAAGAGGTAAATATATGCATGGCGAAATGCATCATATGCATGGTAGGCGTGGCTTCGGGCTAAAATACTGGATACTGGGAATAGCGTCGGATAGTGAAGTTACCGGAGCGGATATAGCAAATAAGATCGGTGAAATTACCAGAGGAAACTGGATACCATCACCTGGAATAATATATCCAACCTTAACTTCATTGTTCAACGACAATTATCTCGAACTTTCAGAGAAGGATAATAAAAAATATTATAAAACTACTGAAGAGGGAAAGAAATTGCTGGACGATTCCTATTTCCCATGGGATGAAATTTCCGGGAAAAAGAATGATCTATATGATATTATAGTTCAAATGGATAACTATTCACAGTATTTGCTCGATAACGTGGAAAAATTGAATACAGATGAAAAACAGAAAATAAAAGGCATTATAGATAACTTAAATAAAATAAATTAATTTATTTTTTATTTTTGGAAATTTCAAGGATGGTTATGCAATTATATACAGGAATTTTGATAAAGATTTATGGTTCATTCAATAAATTGAATATCCTATCAGTGAATCTATTTATAGATCAGATAATGGTTTGAAATATTAATGTTGTATATGAAATAGAAAACTTATTCCTTAAAAAATAATATTAAATATGCTTTATTAATATATCATGGATTGCAATGAATCTTTATGAATACATGGGCAAGGAAATATTCAGGAAATACGGTATTCCCGTTCCCGATGGATATGTTATAGAAAATGTTGGAGAACTGAAAGCTTTTGAATATCCTGTGGCCATTAAGTCACAGATTTTATCGGGAAAGCGTGGCAAGGCTGGAGGAATTAAATTCGCCAAGAATGAATCAGATCTGAAAACTTATTCGGATCAGCTATTGAATTCAACAATAAACAATCTTACCGTAACAAAATTACTCATAGAAAGAATGTTAAATATAAAAAAGGAGCTTTATCTTAGCATTACACTTGACAGGGCTGCAAAAAAACCTGTTATAATACTTTCAGCCGATGGTGGGATGGAGATAGAAAGTGTACCGGAGGAAAACATACATAAAATTTACATAGACCCGATGGTTGGATATTCAGATTATATTGCAAGGGAAGCATTATCCTATCTTCCCGTCGACAATAAAAAGCAGTTCAGCAGTTTACTGCAATCTCTATACAATGCCTTTGTTGGTGAAGATGCTTTGCTCACAGAAATAAATCCACTGGTTATTGACAGCGAAAATAATATAATAGCCGGGGATTCTAAGGTTGTTATAGATGATAATGCACTTTACAGACATAAAGATTATATGATAACTGATCCTGATAAGACCGATCTGGAAAACGAGGCGGCTTCAAAGAGCTTTACCTTCATAGAGATGGATGGGGATATCGGGGTAATAGCTAATGGAGCCGGATTGACCATGGCAACTATGGATGCTCTTACACTTCACAAATTAAAGCCGAGAAACTTCCTTGATCTTGGCGGTACCGATAATATAGAGATAGTTGAGGATGCATTTTCATATGTAATGAGGGCCAGGCCTAAGCTGATATTTGTTAACATATTCGGCGGCGTGACAAAGGCAGATACAGTTGCCAATGGAATAGTATCATCAAAAAAGAAATTTGATATCAAGCAGCCCATCGTTGTAAGACTCAGCGGTGTTCATGAGGAGGAGGGACAGAAAATTCTCCTGGATAGCGGCATAAAGGCTTTCAACAACATGACAGATGCTGTAAAGGAGCTATCAAAAATACAGGGGGTAGAATAAAATGGTTATAATCAGCAAGGAAACAAGGGTAATAGTTCAGGGGATGACAGGCCATCAGGGAACATTTCATTCTGGGGAAATGATCAAGTTCGGAACAAATGTTGTTGCAGGAGTGTCTCCAGGAAAAGCAGGAACAAAGGTAAACGGCGTGGATGTGTACAATAATGTTGTGGATACATTACCATTGAAACCTGATGCATCCATGATATCGGTTCCGGCACCATTTGTTAAGGACGCAGCACTGGAAGCCATGGAAAATGGAATAAAATTAATTTACATACTTACAGAGCACGTGCCTGTGCATGATACAATGGAGCTTTACCATGAGGC
Source organism: Thermoplasmata archaeon (assembly GCA_021797295.1). The sequence continues at coordinate 1,020 of JAKAAA010000009.1, read as the reverse complement.
GAGAAGAAAAGGAGTGTTCATGATAGGCCCCAACAGTCCGGGAATAACCGTTCCGGGACAGGCCAAGATAGGAATAATGCCGAATAACATATTCCGTGTTGGGGATGTTGCAATTGCATCAAGGAGCGGTACACTGACATATGAGATTGTCAAGGCAGTTACAGATGCCGGGTTCGGTGAAAGCACTGTTATAGGGCTTGGCGGTGATCCTATTATAGGAACCACGTTTTCTGACATAATAAGGATATTCAACGATGATCCCCAGACAAAGCAGATAGTCCTTGTAGGAGAAATAGGCGGAAATGAGGAGGAAAAGGCTGCAAAGTACATAAAGGAGCATGTTAAAAAGCCGGTTACCGGTTATATCACAGGCATCAGTGCACCACCGGGAAAGAAAATGGGGCATGCAGGGGCAATCATCGAAAAGGGGACGGGAACGGCAGAATCCAAAATACAGGCATTTAAAGATGCAGGAATTAAGGTAGCCAGCTATCCCGATGACATACCGACCCTCCTGAGAAAATAATCTTTAAAATGTTATATTTATATATTTTGCTTTGATTTCATCCTATGCAACCTAATATAAAACTGGAAAAATTACAGAACTATGTCATGGAGAATTCATCATATAGATTATATATACATGGAAATGACTTTGACCTGCACTTTGTTCCAAATACACCGGAGGCGGAGGCGCATTTTCCCGACGGAGAAAGTGTAGAGCATGTAATGTATGGATATATCAGCAATGGTATAGCGTATTTTACAAAATTCGTAACAACATCTGCACTGGGACAGACGGAAATTAACATTGGTGATGATGATCCTGTCATGGAATGGCTGAAATATATATAAAATATTCAATATTTATACATAAAATACAGATTTTTGCACTGAAAAATTCATCTATTTAAAATCGTATACTTATAATCCGATGGTAAAGTTTTTAAATTAAATTAGGCTTATCATACGGTAACAATGCAGGAAACTGATATCAATCTACTTGTGGGAGGTCCACAG
>JAKAAA010000082.1:2401-4287 GCA_021797295.1 Thermoplasmata archaeon | reverse complement strand
GTTCCAAAACTGGTGGTAAAAGGGCTTATCAATGGCATTTTGAGTTTTTTATAGCTTAATTTCATAGAATAATAACACATTTGGTTATAAATAGATTTGTTCATGGTTATAGATGTCAGGAGCCCGTAAAGTAGGTTAAATCACTTCTTATTCTTTTTTTGATCTAAATATGAATTTATTATATTTATTTTATGAAAAGCCAATCAAACCATAAAATCCAGTGAATTAAATTATACAAGCATTTTATGAATCTCTGAAATTTATGTATTTAGCGAGCATCTCGTTATTTACGGAGGGTTTGCTTGCATCTATTGATTCAAGTACGTCTTCTTCTGTTATGTTTCTTACCACATCGGTTGTTGTTACCTCTTTGAATACTTTTTCTTTTGCTTTATCACAGACATATTTTATATCCGCAGCAGAGAAATTTTCTGTAATATTTGAAAAGTATTCATAATCTAATTCATCATGTATGGCATTTTTTAAATACATTTGAAATAGAATTTCACGTGCCTTTACATCAGGCGGTGGAATATATATGCGCTCTCCAAATCTTCCCGGTCTCAGAAATGCCTCATCTATATCCCATGGATTGTTTGTGGCCCCTATAACCAGCAATGTATGTTTTCTGGCGACTATGCCATCCATTTCCGAAAGTAATGCAGGGACGGCTCTTTTCATATAGCTGGAATTGGTTTTTGATCTCTTCGGGGTAATTGCATCTATTTCGTCGAAAAATAATACGGCAGGAGAATGTTTCGATGCGTATTTAAATAGTTTTTCTATATTCTTTTCAAATTTTCCAAACCACTGGTTAAGCAGGTTGGACGGGTTGATATTTATAAAATATGCTCTGGCTTCATGGGCTATGGCTCTGGCTATAAATGTTTTCCCATTTCCCGGAGGACCATACATAAGTATCCCGCCTCCAGCACTGATATCATAAACTTTTGCAAGGTCCTTTTTTATCAGTGGTAGAAGTATTTTAACCTTAACTTCATCCTTAACCATATCTAATCCAACCACATCATCAAAGGAAATATCAGGGATATTGATATTATCAATGCCCATTTCATCCAGAAATATCTGCTCTTCCGGGGTATTTTTCAAATTCACATCCTCGGGCATGGCAACCTCCTTTCTATTATCTCCTGATAAGGACTTCTCTTGAACAATATCAATCGGCAACTTTTGTTTCCTGGTTCTAGCATCAACGGGAATATCCTGTTTATTCACATCATTTGTCAATAATAATGTATCTGACTTCTTTTCTTCTGCCTCCTCCTGATTCCGGAGTTTTTCCTCTAAATTATCCGCAATCTGGAATATGGACCTTGCCTGTTTTACACGATGAGCTGACACATCTGGATTTTCAAGTTTAGATGATCTCATCAGAAGTTTAGCAGCTTCGGTATATAGTTTAATCGCCTCCCTTACCCGGTTGTTACTTTCAGCATCCTGTGCCTGTTTTATTATCTGAAGAGCATCATCCACGAGAGTCATGTTATAGAATACAATAAATATAATTAAGTATTTCTAAAATTTAATTATAAACCTATTTTCAGTATATCAATCCGATATTGTAGTTATTATGGAAAATTTATATACTGTTCTATAATATATAGAACGATAAACATGACAGAAGAATACAGTGTTAAATGTCCCAAATGTGGAAATGAATTTACGGTTAATTATTCAGCGTGGAATTCGCTGTCCGATCCGGAGGTCGGTGTAATATTCAGATATGGACTACATACATTTTCATGCAAATGCCCGGAATGCCACACAAGATCAAGATATCATGTTACGGATAGCGATGAAGTTATAACCGGCAGCGAAGAGGAAGAAGGCGGAGATAATGAATCCTGAATTTGTTATTTCAATAA
>JAKAAA010000082.1:0-2301 GCA_021797295.1 Thermoplasmata archaeon | reverse complement strand
AAAGCACTTTTTGAATAGATACCGGCAGCTTCAAAAACTCTTTATATCTTATAATGCTTTATTTTTCAATGGGATCATATAGGGGCTTACACGACATAAAAAATACATACACTTCAGATTATCTCAAAATAAAGGACCACGGATTCATTGTAAATAACAGGACTGCTGCCCTGGTAGGGATGGATGGCACTGTTGACTGGGCCTGTTTTCCAGATTTCAATTCAAATCCGGTGTTTGATTCAATTCTTGATGCGCATAAGGGAGGCTATTTAAAGACAAAACCAGTGGCTGTATGCCATGTTAACCAGTTCTATGAAGAATTTACCAATGTCCTCATTACTGAATTTATAAAAGACAATCATGTTGTCCTCAGACTCACCGATTTTCTCCCTGTTTCGGGATACAGTACCATAAATTTTCCGGAAATACACAGATTTATCGAGGCACCGTTTACCGATATTGATATAATGCTGGATCTGAAGCCCGATTTCAATTTCGGTACTGATCACGTAAAAATAAGTGAAAATAGATATGGTTATCTTTTTTCATCCAAAGACAGAACACTGGGAATTTCAACAAATTTAAAACTTCAGAAAGGGAAGGAAAATGTTTTTATCAATACAACCCTGAAAAAAGGTACATACCAGTGGGTAGTGATATTGAGCGGGGTTCGGCAGATAGGGAACGTTGAACAGTACAGTTCCTACGATAGGCTGGAAGAAAGCAGGAATTACTGGAGATCATGGACAGGCAAGATTAATTACAGCGGGCTTTATTACGATCATGTGCTCAGATCCGCTCTCACCCTGAAGGGTCTTTTCTATGAGCCCACAGGGATGATGGTGGCCGCACCTACCACCAGTTTGCCGGAAGATATAGGCGGAGAGCGGAACTGGGATTACCGTTTTACATGGATCAGGGATACTGCATATGTGATAGAATCGCTTTCCCTGATAGGACTGAAGGATGAAGCCTCAAAATTCCTGTATGATCTAATGGCAATGGTTCAGAAAGATACAAAAATCAGGACAATATACCCGATCAATTCATCGGATGATATGGACGAAAAAATTATAAATTTCTCCGGATATATGGATTCAACTCCTGTAAGAATAGGAAATAAAGCATCGGATCAGTTACAGATAGACCAGTATGGTTCAATTGTGGATGCAGTATTCAGGTTTTATGAGGCTGGAGGATTGGTTACAACATATCTCTGGGACTTTATAATTGAGATACTGGAAACGCTGAAAAATATATGGAAACTGCCCGACTCAAGTATATGGGAGTTCAGATCAGAGCCCAGACATTATCTTTACTCCAAATTTATTTCATGGACCGCATTCCACAGAGCCATTATCATGGGAAAATCACTGGGTTACCGTGCACCTTACCGGGAATGGATGAAGGTTAGAAGGGAAATAAAGGCGGAGATCATGGATAAGGGATATAATACTGAGGTAAACGCATTTACACAGTATTATGGCAGTGATGAGGTTGATGGTTCCATACTGAGAATGCCACTCACGGGCTTTATTAAAGCAAACGATCCAAAGTTCCTATCCACATTGAAAAAAGTCGAAAAGGATCTAAAAAACCCCTGTGATCTTTTCATCAGGTACAGGAATAATGATGGTCTCAGCGGTCATGATAATGGATTTCTATTGTTATCATTCTGGTATGTCGAGGATTTAATACTCATGGGGCGTGTGAACGATGCAAAGGAAATATTTGAAAGGTTGCTGTCACGTTCAAACCACCTGATGCTGTTCTCTGAAGAGATAGAATTTAAAGAATGCAATGAAATGCTGGGGAATTTTCCACAGGCAATTACGCATCTCGGTGTTATCAGGGCAGCTGTAAAATTAAATTCTGCCCTGCGGAAAAAAGGAATTAAATCATATAAATAACCTTTTTAATCAAAGCTGTATTATATTTTTATGGATAAACTTCTTATTGTTACCAGCAGGGCCCCCTATTCATACAGAATACAGAATGGCAGGGAGATCAAAATACAGAATGTGGGCGGTGTTGCAACTGCACTCACCGGCGTTCTCAAAAAATACAGGGGTACATGGGTTTGCTGGGGCGATGGAAGGAATGATCAGGCGCATGAAAAAGAGGATATTGATGGCTACACTGTCCGCCGGCTATATCTTACAGCCACCGAGAAACAGGGATTTTATAATGATTACTCTAACAGTGTGTTATGGCCACTTTTTCATTATTTCAGGAGTAACATAAAGCTGGATGCAACCGGATTTAAATATTATTATGCTGTTAATGAAAAATTCGCAAAAG
>JAKAAA010000081.1 GCA_021797295.1 Thermoplasmata archaeon | reverse complement strand
ACAGCCCTGACATATGCAGGTGAAGCTGCTCCTCTGACATTCATTATAGGCACGGCGCTCATGTTCCTCAATGTTATAGCAGTCTATATTTTCAGCACAAAGATAGTCAATGCCGGTGGATACTACAAGTTTGTTGAAAAAGCAACAGGAAACACAGTGCTATCCAGAAGTACCGCATGGATTCAATTTATAGCCCAGATGGGCCCTGTGATCATATCTGCAACGGTGTTTGGATGGCTTATCTCTGTAACTGCAAGTGCTCTATTCGGTGTAACACTGCCTTTCTGGGTGCCATTCGTAGCAAGTTTCCTGGTGCTGTTATATGTTTTCTTAATCAGTTACTTCGGGGTCAAGTTATCTACAAGGATAAGCATTGTAATTGGAATTCTTGAAATTGTCTTTGTCCTTGCGGCTGGGATCTATATAGTGTCACATACACAATACAACTCACTTGGTACTTTCAACATAAAAAATTCCAGTGGTGGAATAGATGGATTCTTTGTTGGCATGGTGACGGGTCCTCTAACAGCATACATAGGTTATTCGGCTGTTGTGCAATTCAGTGAAGAGGCAAAATTTTCTAAGACAGTCATGAAAAAGGCCATAGTTACATCCATCCTCATAGCTGCAGTATTCGAAACTTTTATGATGTATTCAATAACAGTGGGAACATCTCCATCACACCTTGCAGCCCTTTCATCAAGTTATGCTCCTGCGCTGGTTCTGACCAGGGATTATATGGGATTAGGCTTTGCGCTAACAGTGCTTATTGTCGCATTGCTGGGCCAGATAACCTCACCGCTAACATTTGGAAATTCAGCTTCCAGAGTTGTTTATGCTCTCGGGAGGGATAAGATATTTCCCGAATCCTTTGGTAAGGTGCATAAGAAATATAAAAGCCCTGTCATAGCCATAACATTTGTTTTTATCTTTGCAGTGATTGCCAGTGTTATTACACAAGCATTCATGGTTTATCGTTTCGGTGTTCTTACAGGAATGTTTGACGCTATTGTATTCTGGTCTATAATACTGACATTTACAAATCTGCTGTACCACGCCATAGTAAACCAGAGCCTACCTTTCCTTATGAAAAAACTCAAGCAACTAAACGTGGTAAAGCATATTGTTGCCCCAACAGTCGGTACAATTACGATATTCATAATTTTCTACTACACATTTCTGGGTATCGCCCTGCCTATCGCATATGATATACCGGTGATCATAGTATGGATATTAATCGGAATTTTTGTGGCATACAGGAAGAGGCATGTGGCAATCAGCAATGAGGATATGGGAGATAGTATTTAAAAACCTTCTACCAGTTCCCCTATTCTTTCAATTGCATTTTTAAGGACAGTATTTTCTATATTTAGAGGTGGAGATATCCTGATTGCGTCTCCCATTGCAGTAGCAAAAATGCCAGATAGGGTGAGCTTATCTGAAAAATTTACCGCATCACTTTTTGACTGGAATCCTATCCCGCGTATAAGCCCAGAGCCCCTCAACCTTTTACCAAATAGAGGCTTAAGAATGTCTTCTATTATTTTTCCTTTCTTAGAAACACCTGCAAGAAATGATGAATCCGAAACATGGTCAAGTATAACAGATGCAAGGCTAAGTGAAAGTAGATTTCCAGAGGTTGAACCATAAACCCCATTCCTGAGGCTTAGCAAAAACTTACTTCTAGTTGCAATTTCGCTATTGAATAAGGTTATACCCAATGGAAGCCCCCCACCTATTGCTTTACCAACCATTACCACATCCGGTAACGCACTTGAGTAGAGCTGGTATGAGAATACTTTCCCTGTTTTTCCCATGCCTGTGTATGATTCATCAACGCAAACAATAAGATTGGGGAATTCTTTTGCCAGATCTGCAAAGAAATCAGGATAGACAGAATGTATGCCACTTTCTACCTGTATAGGCTCCAATATTATGGAAGCCGAACCTGCATTTACCAGATCCTTTATATGGTCCATCACATCATTTCCACTTGGGAACGGTATTTCAAATTCTCTGCCATACTTTAATAAATCGTATCCATTCTTGTTAATATATTGTCCTGATTTCCCATGATATGCACCTTTTACTGTTATCACAGGCCCGAGATCTGAAAGGGCAGTCAGGGCTATATCACAGGCCTCGCTACCGGAGGACGAATATATACCAGAGGATTCATGCATGCCGGATAGTTCAGAGAGCCTTGAAATGACATTTTCTGCTGATTTGTTGTATGACACAGTCAACGGGTAATGAAGAGGCTTTGTGGAAATATGTTCGTATATAGCCTTTATTATTTCTGGGTTCATCTGACCAAGTATATTGTTTGATTCAGAAAAATTTACCAATTTACTTCCATCGCCGGTGAAAAGATAGGAACCTTTCCCTCCCTGGAACGTTATAGCCATTATATCATATTATGGAGTACTATAGAAATATATTTATTACAGATAATAAAAGAGTTATTGGCAACTTAAGAATTATATTAACAGGATATTATTGGAACCGGACTGGATAGAGGGCTGCTTTGATATATCACAGATATTAATATAGGCAGATTCATGGAATTTAAGTCACTAAAGTATATTTGATAAATGTACACAACCGACAATATATTAAATGTTCAATATAATGTAAAGTATTACAAGTCAAATTTATGTAAATCTCTATTTTTTCATCCATGTTATGGATGGAATTTTATAGCTTTTCTGCATATTTCTTATTGATTGAGAGTATTTTTTTCTACTCTTCCATTTTTAACTACAAGAACGACGTTTTCAGGGCGCAGAAGTGATACATCCTGCATCGGGTCTCCTCTTACTGCTATGAAGTCTGCTTTCTTTCCTTTCATCAATCTTCCAATATCTGACCTGCCAACACAATCTGCTGCCACAGATGTAATTGATTTAAGTGCATCAAGCGGCCCAACAACTTCAGATATATATACCGCTTCCCGGTAGTTTTGTCCGTGGGGTTCATCGTCACTGCCGACATAATCTGTGCCTGCAGCTATTTTAACACCTGAACTGTACGCCAGCTGTATATCCTTTTCCAGATGTGTCTTTATCATGGCATCCCTGTAATGGTTTACATCTGCACGCTTCACCTTATATACTGACATTGTGGGAACGTAAAACATTCCTTTATGTACCATTTTATTAACGTGGTCTTCCGTTAGTTCCAGCCCATGCTCAACACTGTCAAAATTTGCATCTATGGTATTTGTGATTGCATCCTTTCCATATGCATGTGCTGTTGCCTTTATATGCGCCCTGTGCGCTTCATCCGCTATTGCAGAAAGTTCTTCCACAGTAAATTCTTCCTTTATCAACCCACCTCCAACAAAGCTCCTGGATGCATATGCCTTTATCACTTCAGCCCCCTTACGAAGGTTCATCCTGACAGCTTTTCTGCATTCCCAGGGTCCATCGCAATAATATGAATATGAGAGTTGCCTTGCTACTTCAGGCGTAAACATTTTTGGATCATCATCTCCTCCAGTTTCAGCAAGTGAGAAACCAGCAGATATTATCCTTGGCGATCTTATCATACCGATTTTTTCAGCTTTCCCCATATCAAGTGACACCTTGTCACCGAGTGTTCGTATAGTGGTAAATCCACCGTTTAATAATTTTTGTGCATCCTGATACGATCTTAATGTGAGAAGCACATCAGAAGTAAGAACCCAGTCCATTAAAGACCTGGTCGGTGTTCCAAAAAAATGGGTATGTACATCTATGAGCCCCGGCAAGAATGTGAGCCCATCATAATTCTTATCGCTGTTCTTAGTTTCTTCTAGGTATTCTATTTCTCCTGTTGACTCATTTACCTCCATCTCCGCCTTTTCATGAAAGTGTTCCCCATCAAAAATTCTTCCGCTGTACCGCATCATGTTATATTAATTGGTACTATAAATCTCTATCCGGCATGTTAATATTTATGTTTGGCAGTACAGTTGTTTGAATAATGGCAGTCTATGCCAGGGATATCACTTTTAATTTTTTCTAGCCAATATATATTACCTATAAACTGGTAGAGTTAAGATTTAAAATACCTTTATAATATTTCCATAGATGTTTCTTTACGACTATGGCTTAGGCATCCTGCTGGGGCTATCACTTGCAGGCCCTCCCGGTTCCGTAAATTCAATTATTGCCAACGAAGCGCTGAAATCTCCGCTTCATGGCACACTGGTAGGTTTAGGTGCAATGACTGCGGATTTAACCTTTTTTGCCATAGTATTCCTGACCAATGGAATCATAAGCCCTACAATTCTGAAGGTTATATACGTAATAGGTGGTATTTTCATGCTTTACCTGGGCATATCAATACTCAGGTCAAAAATGCCATCAAAAACAAGGAAAGGCAATTATGTTCTAGGAGTAACCATGGGATTGACAAACCCTTTTCAGATAAT
>JAKAAA010000008.1 GCA_021797295.1 Thermoplasmata archaeon | reverse complement strand
AATGGCAGTTCTTGAATACATTTCAATAAAGCGTGTAGGCATTATAACCAAGAATAACAGTATACACCCAGATCCTTTAATAGAAAAGGCAGTCAGCAAAATGGTATCTGCAGGTTTTTATAAAAGTGTAGACGAAGCATACGAGCAGATAATAAGGGAAGCATGGAGAAACAATCTAATTTCTGCTATGCTGAAGAATACTAATGACGAATATAGTAAGATAGAAAACATACTGGATGGAGAGAAAAAATATGATAAACTATGAAAATTTATTAAATTTACTGGAAAATACTGATATCAATTATTTCAGTATAGTATCGGACAGCCGTGAAGTATATAAAAATTTAAAGGGAGATATTACAAAGGTATCAGATCTCTTTGCAGTGCAGAAACTGGTTAATAAAATATCTTTAGAAGAATATTCCAATAAAAAATATCAGAAAATTGACCAGGATGATAACATAGTAATAGAAAAACAATTAGAACATGACAGTTATAAATTTACCAGAATAGGTTCATTCAAAGATTTAGATGAGATAATGTCAACAGCTATTTCAATACCTGCAATGTATGTCTTTATCGATAGTGGAAACACATTTGAAAAGTTTTCACAGAACCTTGATAACAGGGAAATACCAAACGTGCTTGTAAAATACAGACATGGGCAATTCCATGTGGGCGAGAAAATATTTTCTTCAATAGACAGGCTGGGAAGTTATATCATGAAGAAATATTATCTATGACCTTTCCATTGATTACCGAGACATATATATCTTCAAGGTTATCATATTTTTCCACATAATTTATTTTTAACCCCTGTTTCATCAACTCACTTATAATTTCAGCGTTGCTGAAATTTTTATTTTTCTCGATAATAAAGACATTCTTATCACGAGAATAATTCTTAACCTTATCGCTGATTATATTTACATTATTTTCTGCAGTAATTTTCAAGAGGTCTCTCTCCGGCGACATGGCAGAATCATATTCTATTTTGCCATTGTTTATAATTATAGTGCGATCACATAATTCCCTTGCCTCGTAAATTAAATGAGTACTCAGGAGCACCAGATGATCCTTTGCCAGGGATTTAATTATATTCCTTATATCGACCATTCCCTTTGGATCAAGCCCAAATGTAGGTTCATCTAGAACTATTATATCCGGATTTCCCAGCATAGCTACAGATAGTGCGAGCCTCTGTTTCATGCCCCTGGAATAATTACCTGTTTTCCTTCTAATAAAATCATTGATTTCTGTAAGTTCTCCAAGGCGTTTTACTTCTGATGCAAACTCACTCTTATTTAATCCTTTAATTCTGGCAGTAAATTGTAAAATTTCATACCCGGTTAGATAACTGTAGAATTCTGGCTGCTCTATGAGCGCCCCGACTGTTTCCAGTGCCTTCTCCGGGTACATAGCCACATTGATATTATTGAGTTCAACTTTTCCTTTTGAAGGTTTTATAATATTTGTTGTTAATTTCAGCATTGTAGTTTTGCCTGCCCCGTTAGGTCCAAGGAGTCCTGTACACCCATGCCCCTCTATCTTAAGATTGATTGAATCCAGAGCCCTGATTTTGCCGTAATTTTTTGTAAGCCCATCCATGTATATTTCCATCATGACACCTCCTTTTTCTCAAACAATAATAAGGCTATTGCAAGTGATATAACAGTATATATGACCATGACCATGGCTGCGATTACTATGGCGGAGAAAGGGGCAGGATTAATATCCAGATGGCTTATGAAAGGGTTCTCTACGTTTACGTTGATATATACCCTTTCTATTATACTGCCGGCTTCATTAAGAAAATAAACAGGTGTATACTTATAAAGGAGCTCAACTATAAATGAACCCGCCTCGAATACTATGTAATAAATGACAAATACAGTAATATATGCATATGTATTCTTATTGAATATTGCACTTATAAGAAAGGTAACAGCCATTATGCTTAGAATGAATAATATAAGCATTGCAAAGGACCGAAGAAAATATGTTACAGGTATGGTGCCAAGCAGATAGGTAAGTGTTATCAATTCGAATACGAGATATATCCCTATAATGAATAATGTTACCGTAAAGGCAGCAAAATATTTTCCGAAGAATAGTTTATATCTATTTATGGGCAACGGGAATATATAGTAAGCAGTTTTATTTTCTATCTCACTGGAAATTGCCGGAGAACCGAAAAATACCGATGCAAAGACAGGTATATATAATAAAACCAGTGTCCACAGATAATAAAACACCTCAACCTTTATGGAACTTGAAAAAACCTTGCCTCCCAGGAATGTGGGAAGATCATTAATATATTTGAATGAAAAATAGGACATCATGGCTCCGACTATAACAATCAGGAATAGCATGAGAAAGAAACTTCTAGATCTATAATAGTTTTTAATATACTGTAAATAAACCGTGGACATCTTCGACATACTTATACCTATAGACTCGTGGTATTTAAGACTTTAAAGATAGCCGATGCATCTTCCACTCCTTTATACAGTTTTATGTGAATCATATTTCCGGATATGGTAATATTATAGAGATTTTCTGTGATAGTAGTTAAGTTATTGTTATTTAATATTTTTTGGATGAAATTTTTATCGTGATTCAGGTCAGTGCGGTTGTCAGGCATTATATTAATATAAGTCATGTTAGCAGTAGAGTTCAAAGTTATATAGTTTACTGTGGGTATTGCATTGTTTACCTTGTAGTATAAGGAAATATTTGCAGACTGATCAAAGTAGCTTTTATATCCAATGGCATCTCTTGATGTCATATGTGTATCGATTGAATAGTTGATTGCATTTTCCTCTCCGAATACCATTAAGTTTCCAGATGCTTCATATGCAAATATATTAATTGTGGTGTTCAAAAAGTTCAGACTTTCATTTCCCTTTACAACGTTTCCCAGCAATGCTGATAAACTGACATTTTTAATTTCATATACTATAATGTTGTCGTATGTAAATGTCCTTATACTTGGTCCAGATTTATTATTCCCAGTACTGGTCAATGAGTGACCGGTTGGATTTGATGAAGCATTACTGGCTCCAAACAGGGAAGTTTCTGATATATCTGCTACAATTCCTGTGCTGTTACCATCAAGAAATATATAATATTCGGTACCATTAGAATGCACTGTAGCAATCATGCTGGAATTGCCCGGTATATACTCGAATGGCTGAACAGATGCTGGAACATTGGATTTATTATAATATTCGTATGCAAAATACGCTGCAGGTGCGATTATTGATGCAGCGACAATGATAACAACTATCTTTGTGGTTAGAGGCTTCATAATATACATATTAAAATCACGGTAAAAAGACTTTTCTAATTTATAAATATTAATATATTAAACCATAAATTATAAAATTCAATTGAATGAATATATTAAATAGAAAAAAGTAATACTGGTAATAAGCTCCGGTGGTGTAGCCAGGCCAAGCATTAGGGACTCTCAATCCCCCGACTCGGGTCCAAATCCCGGCCGGAGCATTCCTGAAATCACTCAAATAAACAAAAGTCAAATAATCTTGATAGGGAATCAAAAATCCAGTCATTGTACTTGTGGATGAAATAGGAATAAGACTAAAATACAGATCATTTTCTATGAAACTCTTTGAGTATATCTAAATCGATAAAATTTCTTTATTCATACCCACGGGAGCTTATATATTGAATCGGCTTAAAAAAGCTTATAACCTATTAAGCATTAATATTATTATGATAAATTCTACCAAATATAATAAAATAAGTGTGTATATTAGAAAAGACGAAAAAGCTGTAATAGAGGAGAAAGCTCTGATGGAAGGAGTGTCTATATCAAGATACCTTGTACTGGCAGCTTTACACAATGACCTAAATTTTGAAAAATCAAAATAAATAAATTTTTAAATTTTAGGTATTTTTGAGTTTTTTGTAGAAATATTGTTATATATTTGAAAGTATTTTAAAAAATTGAGAAATTATAATTATATTGTCAAATTAAATATATATGGTATTGTAACCCATAAAGTTTATATATTCCCGATGTCTCTATCCTTAAGAGCAAAAATGGAAAATGTCAAAAATATTCAGGATATAGATATAGAAAGTAAGAGTAAGTTAACAAGAAGTGTTGGACTCGCAGACATATTTTTTATGTCGTTCGGAGGCCAGGCACCTTTTCTTTCGATGTTAACATATGCTACCGCAGCCTTGATACTTACACTGTTCTTCTCTCCAATTGTGCTTATCATAGGAACTCTTGTGGTTTTGATCAACGGGGCAGGTGTTTATTACCTATCAAGAAAACATGATGAGGAAGGCGGATATTTCAACTACGCTTACAAGTCATTATCACACAGATTCGGGTTTGAAACAGGCTGGTTATACCTCTTCTATTCACTGCTGTATGCTGGCGGTTACATTACCGGGTCAATATTTGTACTGACATACGTTGTTTCACCATATATAGTGATTCCACCACTGGTTGCATTCCTGATAGTGTTTATTCCCACGGCAGTATTTCTTTTACTGGGTATAAGACCATCCTCGAAATATGCAATCTTTTCAGCAAGCCTGGAATTAGTTGTTCTCGTGGGAGTTATAGCAGCAGGTTTTTATGGTGCTCATTTTCTGGTATATAACCCATTTACCAGCATCCCATCTCCAGCAATAATATTCCTGGGAATCTTATTTGCTATTGGTATACCTACAGGATACGGTGCTATTACACCGGTTTCAGGTGAGGTAAAAAATGCGAAAAGGAACGTCGGAAAAGCGGCAATTCTTGTAATAATTATAGGAGGAACCCTTGAAGCACTGGTCCTATATTCCTTAGTTGACTATGGAATTGCCACACATTCATTCTCAGCCCTTGTATCATCAAATGTGCCGGTTATCACCATAATGGATAAGATCGCAGGACCAATTGCCTTACCTTTATTATTATTTGCTGCAATAAATGACGGAATTCTTGGTTCTCTGGCTTTTCTTACAGCGTTTTCCAGGAATCTATACGCCATGTCAGAAAGAGGAGTCATCAGCAAGGCATTAACCAAACTGCACAGCAAGAGAGGCACACCAGTCATAGCAGGAATAATAACCTTAATTGCGGCAGCAATAATACTTATGCCTACTCTGGTCTTTGTAAATGCGTTTATCATATTTCTGGCTTTAGGTTCAATTGCAGGACTTGGCAATCTGATGGTTCATCTGACAGCAAACTTCTCATTGTTTAAGGAAAACCTTATTAGAGCACAGAGAAGAATAAGAGAATTGGGTATTGGAGTTCTAGGAATAATAGTATCAGGCTTCGTTTTCATGTACTCACTCCTGACATCAGATACATACATGATAGAACTTGTTTTAGGCTTTATAATATTAGGGTTTATAATACTTGAAATGCTGGACGCTCATCAATATGTTAAAACACATACAGAGGTTAACCAGTAATATTTTTTAATTTTATATATTTTAAATGTTAAGAAAGTCAATTGTATTTTTATTGGATGGTGAGAAACCAAGTTAAATTATAGATATTATGGAGTTTAAAAAATATGAAGGTGAGATTAAATGGAAAATAATAAAAATAAAAGCATGGATAGCAAATTATCATTCCCAGAACTGTTTTTTATATCTTTTGGAGGTCAGGCACCTTTTATTTCACTGCTAACGTTTGGAACAGTGATGATAGCTATGGTTGGAACCGCGGGAGCATTTGCCATGATGATTGCAACGGTTGTAGTTTTCTTCAATGGAATAGTTGTTTATTTTCTTTCCAGAAGATACCGCAGGAGTGGAGGATATTATATATATGCATTATATGGATTATCCGGCGGTTTAGGCATAGAAACAGGCTGGTCCTATCTGTTATATGCTCTTGCCTATGGAGGTACATTGCTTGCCGGTGGAGCATATGTACTCTCTTACGTTCTCGGCATCAGCCAGATATTAACAGTATTGCTCGTTTCCCTGCTTGCATCCACAATGGTAATAGCTGGAATAAAGGTTTCAGCAAAGTATGCAATGGTAATGTCTACTATAGAAATGATAATAATAGTTGTATTATCCATAATATTTCTACACAGCTCGGGCTGGCATTTCTATGATCCTGTAATATACTCACCATACCTTCTTGTTGCAGTTATATTCGGCCTTGGCATCCCAACCGGTTATGGATCAATTGCTCCACTGGGAGGTGATGCAAAGGACAGCAAGGCAATTGGGAGGGCTGCGATTACAGTAGTTATCTTCGGAGGACTTCTTGCAACCCTATTCTTTTATTCTCTGGGATCACTAAATTTCACAGGCAATCTGATCATTTATCTCATAACCCATTTTGGCATACTGGGAATAATTATAGTGCCAATAATAGCATTGAGCGATGGAATCTTGGGCGGCATTGCCTATATACTTGCCAATTCCAGGACATTCGGGGCAATGAGTGAGGATGGAAGATTCCCAAAAATATTTTCAAAAAAATATAGAGGGAAACCTGTATTTTCGGAATTGCTAATAGCAGCAATATTTGTTATTATCCTGGGAATAATGACACATTTTATGGGATTATATGCTACCTTCTTGGCACTTGGTGCATTAGCGGGATTAATGAATTTGATAATACATTCCTCTGCAGATTTTTCCCTGATCAAAATTGCCACAAGAAAAGCAAAGAGGAGTATAAAAGAGTTGACTGCTGGCATTGTTGCAGTAACCATATCAATATTCATACTGGTAGATTCATTGCCCGGCATATCCCTGATAATACAGTATATCTTCTTCGCCTGGATAATAATAGGATTCCTCTATGCGGAAACCTTCGCCATCGTCAGGGAAACCTCTAAAGATATTCCCCAGGTTTGATTTTTTCTTTTGATTATTTATTTTTAAAAAAATACAATATATCAATGCAATCTGGAAGCCACGAGTTTCAGTAATCTTACAGCCTTTTCTGGAGAAATTTTTGAAACTGCTCCCTGAGTAGAAATTGCACAGTTATTATTTCTCATTTCCTCAAATGAAATTGTATTGCTGGTAAGATTATGAATATCCCTGAGAATATAATTCATACCTTTCTGCTTTTTCACAGCAATACTCTCATTTTCAATTCTATCAGTATTCCCGAAGAACCATATTTCTGAAAAGTATATTTTTATGGGTCTATAGCCCTCGGGTGTAAAAGCACCGTCAGAGGGCTCATTCTCAATAATTTTCTTATCAGAAAGGATGCCGGCACCGATTATGCCAGTTTTTATTCCAGGATCGACTGGCAGATACTCCTGCTTCATAGCATGAAATAGAAATACATCCCCGATTTTAAATGAATCATAGGCTCTCTCCGTTTTATCATATCGCCGGAAACCCCATGATTTTAAATTATATGTTTTTAACCAGTCACATGGAGGGCCCGTAATTTTTCTAATATCTCTTGTAACTGCATATTCAAAGAATTCATTGCTATCCATAGGCAATTATCAAATCATTGCCAATATATTTTTTCCTGACAGTTTGCTTTAAAATTAATCGAGAATATTATTAATAGCCAAATTATATACCGGTACATGGCTTATAAAGGGTTAGATTCCAGCTGGTTTCCTGTAGTCCTTGGCACACTCTCAATATCACTTGCGCTCTTTATAATATATCTGGTATTCCATAACCAGTTAATTTTTGATGCCGGCAAAATAATATATTTTGTGGTTCTGGCATTTTTCGCCTTTGTGTTTGGGTCATGGCTGTACAGATATATGAGAAATAAAAAGTTGATTATGGAAGATTATAACGACATAACAAAACTCAGCTTTCTCGCCTTCCTGGGGGTTCTGTATTATGCCTTCGCCTTTTTCTACACGGCATATGTTGGAATCAACTCATTTGTTGCCTATTTATTCCTTTACCTTTTTGTATTTTTTTATTTATTCGTGATTCTGGTAAATATAGTGCTTAACTATAATCTATATACAAATAAATACAGCTTTGACAAAGTAACATATGCTATACTGGTACCATCCATTGTACTCAGTGCAAATATCATACTTTCCTCAGTATTGCTGACCCCACCCATTGCCGGGTACTATAGCACAAATATTCTGCAGATAGTATATATAATGACCATGGTTGCCTTCGGCATATCATTCTTCCAGTTTTTATTTGTTGGAATATCTGCATACATATCCCATATAAGCAACAGGCCAAATTATGTTCAGACATCACCGGCCGCAATGATCCCTGTTGGCGCCTCCAGCATGCTTATAATAAATATAATGTTCATGCCGCAGTTCAATTACCTAGGGATATTCCAGGTTCCAGTAAATCTGGCAATAGATTTTTCTATGATGCTCTGGGGCTTCGATCTATTCCTATTTTTAGTTTCCGCTGCAATAGCCATTACCCATATAAAATACAGGCAATCCATGACTGTATGGGCGTATGTGTTCCCAGTAGGGGTTTCAACTTTCTCTGATTACCTGCTCTGGGCTTACACAAAAATAGAATTATTTGTATATTCCATTTTAATCTTTACAATTGGATTAATAATACTTTACATATATGCCTGGATAAACACATATTATATACACGGAAGGCCCTCTAAAAAATAATATATAATGGTTAAAGATAAATGCAGGATGGAAAACAAGAAAACCGATTTCAGTGAATGGTATAATGAAATTATAGACATTGCTAGATTAAGCGATAAGCGTTATTTGATAAAGGGAATGAATGTATGGCTTCCATATGGATTAAAAATAATGCATTCCATTGACAATTTGTTAAGAGATTATTCAGAGGAAAGTGGCATTGAGGAGGTAAGTTTTCCTGTTCTTATATCAAGGGAGCAGCTGGAGGTGGAATTTGAGCATGTAAAGGGCTTCGAAAACGAAATTTACTGGGTAACAAAGGGAGGAACAGACCCTCTGGACATAGACCTGGCACTTAGGCCCACAAGTGAGGCTGCCATGTACACAATGTTTCCCCTGTGGATAAGGTCTCACAGTGACCTGCCATTCAGAATTTACCAGATTGTAAGCGTTTATAGATATGAAACCAAGCATACCAGATCATTCATCCGTGTACGTGAAATTCACTTTTATGAGGCACATACTGCCCATAAGGATTTTGAGGATGCGGAAAAACAGATGGAAGATTACATAAAAATTATGGATAAGCTTTCAGATGATCTATGTATAAATTTTTCAATGGATATAAGACCGGACTGGGATAAGTTTCCAGGGGCAATGTACTCTGTTGCATTTGATACGCCCATGCCCGGATCAAGATCGCTTCAGATAGGAACCATACATGAGTACGGTGAAAATTTTGCCAGAAACTATGGAATAAAATATCTTGATAATGAAGGAAATATGAAATATGTTTCACAGACTACATTCGGTTTAAGTGAAAGGCTACTTGCTGCTGTAATAGGCATACATGGAGATGATAAGGGCTTAGTGCTACCATACAAACTTGCTCCTGTCCAGGTAATTATAGTTTCCATACCCGGTGACGGCTATGATAAGATAATAAAATATTCAGAGAAAATCATGGAAATATTAAAATCCATGGGGATAAGATGCCAGATAGATGTTCGCGACTATACTCCAGGATATAAATACAATGACTGGGAAATGAAAGGAGTCCCGATCAGAATAGAAATTGGAAAAAGAGAGGTTGATGATGATACGCTTACATTGTCCATGAGGACCAGAAAGAAAAAGATAAGAATTTCCCGAGGCGAACTGAAAAATATATATAATTACCTTCAGGAAGTTAACAGTGATATAAAGAAACAGGCATCTGAATTTTATAATGATAATGTGGCATTCATAGAAAACATGGATTATATCAAAGAGGATAAAATGGTTACAGCATACTGGTGTGGCAGAAAAGAGTGTTCAGATAAAATTGAAGCAGTTTCGGAAAAAACTGCCCTTGGGACAGTCAGGAATTCAGATAAATCCGGAAAATGCGTCGTCTGTGGAAGACCAGGAAAAATCTCTGCATTTTCAAGGACATACTGAAATGATAAAATTAATATTTTTTGACATGGACGGTGTACTTACAGTAGAAAAAAGCAGCTGGTTCTATGTCAATAATAAACTCGGTATAAACAACAGGGAAAATTACATGAAGTACATGAAAGGTGAATTATCTTATCCTGATTTCTTTGAACTTGACTTAAAAGCGTGGATAGAAAAATATCCGGGCATAGGTGCCGGTGATATTAAGGATATACTTGACGAAATACAGCCGATAAAGGGAATAGAGAAAACAATGAATTTTCTAAAAAAGAAAAACATAGTTCCTGTAATTGTATCAGGAGGGATATCATGGCTTTCAGATCGGCTTGTGCGTGATTATGGAATAAAGGAGGCATATGCAAACAGAATATACTGTAACGCGTCGGGCCGCATAATTCCAGAGGGCGATATACAGGTTGATCCAGCTGTAAAAGATTCAGTAATGAGAAAAATAATGATAAAATATAATGTTAAACAGGAAGAATGCCTTGCTATAGGAGATTCCGAATCTGATTATTCAATGTACAGGGCCGTGCCAAATTTTATAGCTTTCAACTCGGACAGTGATTTTTTGCTGAATATATCCAGTGCCAGCATGGAAAATGATTTGTCCGGAATTATAGAATACATTGAATCATATTAGATTCATCTGCTTCATTGTTTCCATGGTCAGTATAGTTATTCCCGCCGCTCCACGAACCAGATTATTGCCTAATACCACCATTCTGAGAATTCCATCCCTGTACGATATTCTTCCAACATGGACTTCCATCCCGTTATATGTATCAAGGGTATTTTGTGGTCTATCCTCCTCCTCGTGAATCACAAGTGGATGTGCAGGGGCACTGTACAGTCCCTGGAATCTCTTCAGTGGTGTAAAATTATTCATTTTCTCTTTAAGTTTTTCCAGATCAGGATCAGAGTCCATTTCTATATTTATTATCCCCATATGGCCTATCTTAACAGGGACACGAACAGATGTGACGTTTACCCTTATTCTCCTGTTTCTTATTTTTCGATCCTCAACTGAACCATACATTTTTGATATCTCTGCCGGTATTTTCTCCTCCTCTCCATGTATGTAAGGTATTATATTGTCATCTATTGACATATATGGCAGACCGGAATAACCAGCACCACTGATTGCCTGCATGGTAACAATGGAAATTCTCCTGTAGTCCATTCCCAGAATTTCAGCCAGTGGCATGGCCATAATTGCAGATGTGCAGTTCGGGTTCTTAACATATTTTGTTTCCTTATCTTCAAGGATAGTGAGATGATTGAAGTTGAGTTCAGGATTTATCAACGGTACATCTTCTGACATCCTGAATGGTGATGCGTTTGATATAACATTAATTCCACTTTTGATAAGTTTCAGCTCAACACCCTCTGCGGCCTCAGGTGGCAATGCAGAAAGCACATAATCCACATCTTTATGGTCTTCTGGATCAGTCGACACAAGTGGCATATTCCTGTATATTTCCGGAATAGGTCCCCGTTCTATCCAGTTCACAGTTTTTCCATATTCCTTGCCCGTTCTGGAGTCAGATGCGCTGATTTTCACCAGTTCTATGTATGGATGATTTGCAAGCAACCTTATCATTTTCTGGCCTACCATGCCGGTAGAGCCAAGCAAGGATACCCTTATTTTATCCATGATGAGGCCACCTGGAAACATTTTTTGTTGTTTACTAGGTCATCGTCCAGAAGAAGGGATAAAGACAGGGAATCCAGATGATATTGATGTTCGTGCCCTATGTATGAAAGTATGTTCCCACTTACCTCAGGATCAGATATTCCATGACCTATGAAAACAAGCAGATTTTTATTACTGGAAGAACCATAGGATGCAAGGGCCACACATTTAACCGATTTAACAGGCTTTCTGGTTATCCTGGTCATACCATCTTCGTAGAGTGATTCAACGCTTATGTCTATGTCCCTGCCTATTACCGGTCTAAATGTCTTATAATTGAAATTTTTAACTCCGAAATGGGACATTTTAAGAACCTCGCTCAGTGAAACCTCCGGTAAAGTTCTGGAATTTGAGAATAATCTGGGGTCAGAGGTCATTATACCAGGGACATCGGTTATTATCCTTACACTGCAGTTCATTATGGAGGCAAATATCATGGCAGTATAATCGCTTCCACCCCTGCCTACAGTGGTGATCTGACCATTTTCATTTGAACCATAAAAACCAGGTACTACAGTGATATCCCCGAATACCGTGTTTCTTATTTTTTCGGCGGTCTGTTCTTCAATGTAGGTTGCATTCCCAAAAACGCTATCTGTAACAATTAATGGTTCTATTATATAAGATATATTATAATTGAAGCCACTGCGTTTCAAAAAACTGTAAACAACGACAGTTGACATTCTCTCCCCATATGATATTATCCTGTCACGCAAAGACAAACTTCTCTCAAGTGGGATAAGCGTCTTAAGTTCGTCCCTGAATTTTTCAAGAAGGTTCTTGACCTCTTCCGGTAAATCTGTAATTGTGATATGCATATTGTAAATATTTTCAATGATGCCTGTGTTTTTTGTCTCATAGGCTTCTATTAACATATTCGTTACATTCTTCAATGCGGATGTAACAATGATGCAATTATGGCAGTCCATCAATTTTTGTTTTATAAGGATTAAATCTTCCTTATTTTTCAATATTGATCCACCTATCTTTACAACTTGCATTTTATCACTTTTATTTTGTATGGCACTTCACTATAAATGTTTTATGAAACCATTATATAACTAAATGAGGCAGAGTAATTTATTATACATCCATGTTATAAATTAACACTGTTAATAAGGGATTTTTCCATGTATTTTATTGGTCTAGAACCATTTTTCCAACGAACTCAGAAAAATCCATGACCCTGCTGTCATATGCCAGGTTGTTATAGCATAGGGGGCATATGGTAACAATATTATCAGATTTTTTCTTTAAGTCCATATACCTCTGCATAGATACCTTTTTTGCAGTATCAGGAAATAGTAGTTCATCGGGACCACCACAGCACATATTCAATTTTCCATGTCTATCCGGCATACTAACATCTGTTATGGAATTCAGTATATCCAGTGCCCTGAACCCATTATTATGTAATACCATATGGCATGGCTCCTGAACTGTAATACCTTCTCTGTACTTTCTATAATTAAGATTCAGAAGATCAGTGTAATAAACCACCTCAATATGGAAATCCGGAACATATTCAGGATATAGATTTTTAAGCAAATCATATGTATGGGGATCTATCGTTATTATTTTCTTTATTCCATTTTTCATAAGGAATTCATATACCTTCCTGGCATATTCACGGAAATCTTCTATGTATCCGAGGTCGTATAGAAACATCCCGGGATATGGTTCATTCTTTCCCAGATATCCAAATTCGATCCCTGATTTTTTAAGTAAATCCACGATATTCCGCAGATCATTATTCATGGTCTTCATCAGGTTCCTGTCATAAAAATGCCTTGACAGCCTGATCAGTGGAATATGGTTTTTCATTACAGATGCAACGCTTCTTACTATATTTTCATCTATATACTTCCTGATTCTGTTTATGGCCCTTGTATATGGCATCATCTGGTACATATGCCCGGTAATAATCACCGTGCTGCTCCGGGGAAAATCTATATCCTTAGCCCAATCAGCAGCCTCTTCTTTAAGTCCCAGCGGATTTTCATATTTTAAAATGCTTTCCCTTATGAGATTGGCTACAGGGTTTATATCTCTTTTTACATCACTGACAATGAGCTCCCTCATGAGTTCACTGACTATACCGGCATTCACACCGGCGGGGCATACATTTACACAGGCATAACAGTCAAGGCAGGAGTAAAAAGAATCACCCAGTTCCATCTGGGTATCAGGATTCTTCAATGCAAAGTCAGCGAGGATAACCCTTCCCCGGGCACCGAAAACAGAATTGTACCGGTTAGCATCCAGGGTAGGGCATACACTCTCACAGAATCCACAGCTGATGCATTTTTCTGTTATGTTTTCAATTTTTTCAATCAGGTTCATAAAAAATCTTACCCCTGTTCAGTATATTATTGGGATCGAATACCTTTTTGATTGATTTCATGATTTCCAGCGTGTAAAGAGAATCCCTTTCCAAGTATTCCTCATACAGAAGCCGGTTCTTTTCAGTGCCTATTCCATGCTCTGCGGAAACAGATCCACTGTGTTTTATGGCTACCTTTGCTATATCCATCTGGAGTTTCTCCATCTTTTTTCTTCCATCTTCTGTGTTGTCCATGAAGATGTTTGCATGAATGTTGCCATCACCAATATGACCAAATAATGTTGCCTTCATCCTGCTATCACTGACACATTTTTCTATTTCCCTCATGGCACCTGCAAGTTCACTGGATGGGACTATCACGTCACCGATAACAACCAGCTGGTTGTTATTTTCACGTAATGATAACAGGGCAGAATATGCTCCCTTTCTGGCTGTGTAAATCTCATCCATCCTTGATTGGTCAGTTATTACCATGACATTATCCGTGAATTCTTTCATTATATTTTTTACACTATCTATCTTCCTTTTCAGGGCTTTTGCAGGACTATCAACATCAATCATGAGAAGAAACTGTGTGTATACTGGTATTTTTATACCCATCCCCTTCCTTATGGAATTGATTGTACCCAGGTCCATGAACTCTGCAATAAGTGGCGTGAT
Organism: Thermoplasmata archaeon; assembly: GCA_021797295.1. Next base: position 3,551 of record JAKAAA010000008.1, on the reverse strand, counting down.
CCCGTTACTTTTTATTTTGTCCATGGATTTTCCAACGCTTTCAATATCCCTATAAAAACCTATGAGCTTTGCGGTAGCTTCCGGCAAAGGCTCTATTTTCAGTATTGCCTTTGTAATCACTCCAAGTGTTCCCTCGCTGCCGATCATAAGGGCGGTAAGATCATATCCTGCACTTCTTTTCAGGGTGTATTCACCTGTTCTGATGATATGCCCATCCGGAATGACAACATCCATGCCCAGTACCCATTCCTTGGTTGCGCCATATCTCACGGCCCTAAGGCCTCCGGCATTGGTCGATAAGGAACCACCAATAGTTGAGGCTCTGGAACTGGCCGGGTCTGGAGGATAAAAGAAGTTATATTTTTTCAATTCCTGGTTCAACGCATCTATTCTAACTCCAGGCTCACAGACAGCATATCTGGAGGATGTATTGATTTCCAGTATTCTATTTAAATTCATGGTGCTTATTATAAGACCGTTGAATCCACTGACCGACGAACCTGTGAGCGATGTTCCACCGCTTCGTACCGTTACATCTATTCTGTAGCTATTGCAGACACCCAGAATTTTTGAAATATCATCCTGTGTATCCGGCAGGCAAATTGCCAGTGGTAATTTACCCTTTATGTAGGAAGCATCCTTCATGAATGGTATTAGCTCTTCCTCTGTGGTAAGGATCTTTTTCTGTCCTATCTTTGAAATAATTTCTGTTATGGCATCTTTTTCCGCCTTCTGCATGATAAATGTAAATCATTACCATTATTAAGCCTTTTTATATTTCTGATTCAGTTTAGAAATGTTTATAATAATCACCGGTTTACTGATTTATGGAGACAAACACTGTTGCCGATTATGTTTACACTCATAACAATGTTAAAGGCATGTATATGGTTTTAATTGCATCGGCCAGTGTATTTCTGGATGTATGGGATTTGACCGCATTCGGATTTGTGCTTACCTTCTTCAAGGCTACTTTCCTGCCTACAGGATTAATTCTGGGCCTCTCTGTTGCTGCTGCTAATATAGGTGCCATTGCAGGAGCTATTTTCGGTGGATATCTTACTGACAAGTTCGGGAGAAAGAGGCTTTTGATTTATAATATGGTTGTTTTCGTGGTTTTCTCATTTCTTATTGCGATTTCTACAGACATATTCCAGTTCATTGCCTTCAGGCTGATAATGGGATTCTCTATTGGAAGCGATGTGGCAACAGGATTTTCATACATATATGAATACATAAGCAAAAGTCAGAGAAACCGTTACTACTCACTCTGGGCATACAGCTTTTCTGTGGTTGCACTTGTTGCGGTAGGTTCTGTATTCCTTCTCACAGGGGAAATCAAAAACGACTCGGTGTGGCGTTATATCTTCGTAATAGGCGGCATATTTGCAGCCATTATACTTTTACTGAGAACAAAGATTACTGAAACACCTGTATGGTTGTATGGCAGTGGAAAATACAGGGAAACTAAGGATGTTGTAAAGAAAGTATACGGTGAGGACCTTGATATAGATGATAGTAGCAAAAGAGAACACATAACTTTAAAAAATCTTATCAAGCTATTTCATAGGGGATGGAATCGGGAGCTCATATTTACATTTTCACTGAATGGCATAGTCGGATTTATTGGATGGGGATTTGCCTTTTACATTACCTACATGCTTGCACTGTTAAAATTCCTAGCCTTCTACCAGATACTGGAGGCGGATGCAATTATATACACGTTCGGTTTTCTAGGGGCCTTCTTATCCCCGTACCTTGCAAAACGTTTCGGTATATATAGATCCTCTGTTTTTCCTGCTGTAGTGGCTTCCATATCCATATTCGCTTTATTTCTCACATTTGATCATGTTCTTCCGGTATACTTTGTTATTCCGCTTTCCATTATAATAATATTCATGAATTATTCAGGGCCCATGGCTTATAATGCTGTGTTAAATGAATTCATACCCACCTCCTTAAGGGGAGTCGGTAATGGGTGGAATTACATGTTCAATAAAATAACAGAGGCAGTCAGCGGTCTCACTGCGGGAGCAATACTTGTAATAGTAGGATTAAGATTCAATACGATCATCCTATTTTTTATAGTGTTTTCATTTACCATTATAGCCCTGATTGCTGGTAGAAAAGGTTATTTCAGAAATCACAGTGTTTCGGATTTCCACACCTCTCCTGAGGAATAAATTTCTTTTTTCCATATGGGTGGTATTACCTTTATTTGGTCTATAATGTAATGGCAGGCAAGAAACGCATCCTCTCTATGAACTGCAGATACAGCTATGCCGACTGAATCCTCCTTTAGATTCACCCTGCCTGTACGCTGTACAACCGAGGCGTCAATTATTGAATACTTATTTTTAGCTTCTTCTATAATTTCACCTATCTTTTTCAGTGCCATTTCATCATAGGCTTCATAGAAAAGTGCAATAATGTCTCCGGATGTTTCATCCTCCGATCTCACAGTTCCAAAAAATGATACAACAGCACCTGCACTGTTACTTTTTACACTGTCAATGATCTCCATAGGATCAATTTTTTGAGCCTGTATCCTAATCATATCAATAATAATATCCAATTGATATAAATAATTTTAACTATGAATAATGAAAGTCCCAAGCCCTGGCTTAGCTGGAAATCAGTGTACTTAGAGGTAAAACAAAAAATAGATATAGGTATGTAGCTTTTACGCTTATGGAAGTGAAGGTTAAGAGCGAGATGGACATAGACAGAGGACTTTGCGATTACTGTGGAGCCTGTGTTGGAATGTGTCCAACTGATGCGATTAATTTGGATGAAACAGTTATTGCCATAAATGAGGATAAGTGCATTAAGTGCGAATTTTGTGTTATAGGTTGCCCCACGGGAGCAATATCGGCGGAGTGGTTCCATGCTAAATTATGATGTTCTGGTAATCGGTGCAGGTCCTGCAGGAAGTTCCGCAGCAAGATATTCCGCAAGATATGGTTTGAAGACCCTTATGGTAGAAAAGCGGCCGGATATAGGTTCTCCTGTAAGATGCGGTGAGGGTGTGTCAAAGGCATGGATGCCAGAAGTGGATTTGAAGCCTGAACAGCACTGGATTTCGGACGAGGTCAAGGGTGCAAGAATTTATGGTCCTTCCGAGAAAAAGCCTATTATACTTGGAGCAGAAAGCGCAGGCAATGAGGTGGGCTTTGTTGTTGAACGTGATAAGTTTGATAAGCATATAGCTACATTAGCGGCTACCGAGGGTGCAGATATATGGATAAAATCACCAGCAACTTCCGTAATAAAGGAAGGAAACCGCGTTGTAGGCGCCAAAATAAGGCATAACGGTGAGGAAGTCGAAGTCAGGGCGAAGATGGTAATAGCAGCCGACGGTTTCGAAAGTGAATTTTCAAGGTGGGCTGGGCTGAAATCACCCATACTGAAGAAAAATGATATAATATCTGCACTGGAATACAGAATGGAGAATGTGGACTCAAATGAGGATTTCACAGATTTCTATTTAGGTTCAATAGCACCTGCAGGTTATCTGTGGGTATTTCCAAAAGGTCCCCATGAGGCAAATG
>JAKAAA010000080.1 GCA_021797295.1 Thermoplasmata archaeon | reverse complement strand
AGCAATGCTGGTTGACCCAGAAAATCTTCAGGAGAATATAAGGGCCATAAAGAGAATCATGGAAGATAAGGACTCTTTAATTGAGAAGGGCTATAATGTATCAAGGAAATACAGTGCACATAATGTACGGGAGAAGCTAGTGAATTACTATAATGGCATAATGGATTATTCACAATAAAACATATTAATATAACTGCTATCTACATCAATGGATAAGAAGGATAAGTTGGGCCTGGCTATTGTGTCTGTATTTACAATTATATTTTCCATTGCCTCATCCATTTTGTCATATATGAAATACATCAGCTTCCATGATACTGTTTTCGATCTCGGGGTTTCTTCAAACCTTATCAAGAATGCTACTTCATATCCAATACAGTATCAAAAATTAATATATTTTCTAATGTTTCCAGTTTATCATCTCTTTCCATCGCAGATAGGTTTAATGGTATTCCAGGATGCTTTTATATGCGCCGGAAGTATACCACTTTACTTTATATCAAGGAAAATAATTGAAAACAGGAGATATTCTGTAATAATTTCAATTTTATGGTTAATGTATTTTCCACTTACAGGTGTCCAGTGGTTTGACTTTCATTTTATGGCCCTGTTTCCCACACTCTTTTTGATCGGGTTTGCATTTTTTGTTTATGGGAGGTATAAAGAATCTTTGGTTTTCATGTATCTTGCCGGTATAACTGATCTTTTGGCTCCGGTTATACTGATCTTTTTTATTATTATTCTGGTAATCAAGAAATCTAAAGTTCCAAAGTACTATTTATATGCAATATTAATTCCAATAATTGCTGTTATGGTCTCCGTGATTATAATTGAACCTACCTATATAACAGGTTTTATTAATTTTCACTCGCTTTCAGCGAATCCAGTAATACTATATTCATCATTAAATAGAAAGATCCTGTATTTTGTGCTCGCAGGGATTCCTTTAGCAATGATATCCTTTATAGTTCCAGAAATTATTCTGATAATACCATATATGGGGCTTGTATTTGCACACAACTATATGCCATATTTCCAGCCTGTATTATATCAGTATCCCGCATTAATAGCTTCAGGAATGTTCATTTCATTTATTTATGGACTGAAAAGAATTGAATCCAAAAAATTCAAGGTACAAATAAAACATGTAATGCCTGTTGTAATTGCAATCACCATTATAACATGGCTGCTATTCACACCGTATGGTAATCTAATAACAGACAATAACTCCGGAATTCCTTATGCAAATGATCTCTCAATGGGAAATTATGATGCAAACTCTTCCATTACCTGTACTATTGAAGATAAAGAATTAAATTCAATGATAATGAAAATACCAGAAGGGTCCTCTGTGGCAATACAGAATAATATGCCACAGCTGGTGCAGTCATACAACTATGTGGTGCCGTTTAATAACTATAATGGTTCCCCTGAATATATCATTACAGATCCATATTCTACATGGTTCTATGATATAGCCATTTCTCCTGGATCATATACAAACACTGTGAGCCTCGCCAATGAAAAATTGAGTTCTGGCAGCTATGGAATATTATACGAGGAATCCGGGATGATTCTGATGGAAAAAGGTTATACCGGAACACCGAAGCAATTTATACCATATGAAGTAAATGTAACAAATAATTCAGTTATTAATTTTATGCCTCCTGGAAATTATTCTGTTCATTCAAATGTGAATATAACACTAATTGACAATAATGAAATTTATAATATAACTTCAGCAAATGGCATGGCAACTTTGATTCTGAAGAACTATATAACGCATGTGATTATAGTATCACGTTCAAATAAGATAATTACCTTTACTCAAGAAAATTACATATTTTAACAGTTATCTAAAAGTTACATACTGCTGATTATGCAAACATATCTAATATCATAACAAAATGTTTTGTTCCATTATTATTTTCTTTATGTAACAACATTTATATGTAGTAATTTACTCACCATGTAGGAACAATGGCGTATAGTGAATGTACATTAATTTCTGGTAAATACGAAAATGGAATATCCCTAATTATACCTGCTTATCATGAAAAAAATAGGATCATGAAAAGCCTTGATAAATATATACCTGTTTTAGAATCAACTGGTCTAGAATATGAAATTATAGTAGTAATCGATGGAGAGGATGGTACGGAAAATTTGTTAAACGGAATTAAGAATTTAAGTTATTACAAACCTTTAAAAAGACTTGGAAAGGGTGGGGCTGTGAAAAAAGGTTTTTCACTGGCAAAATATAGATATATTGGTTATGTAGATGCAGATGGAAGCCTGAGCTCCAAGGATTTAGAAAATCTACTTTCGACCCTGAATAAGAACTGCTGTACTATTGCATCAAGGTATCTTACAAACAGTAGATGGATTAATAAAGAACCATTGTTTAATAGAATATCCAGTAGAGGGTTTAATTTCCTTGTCAATGCATTTTTTAGACTTCATGTTAAAGATACCCAGTGTGGTGCAAAGTTTTTCGATAAAAATGTTATAGACAGAATACTTCCTGCTGTGTATGTAAGAAACAGGACATTCGATGTCTCCATACTGTACCATATTAAAAGGGCAGGTTATAAAATTAATGAGGTACCGGTAACATGGAATCATGATAAAAACTCTAATATGCCAATAAATGCAGCAATAATACCAATGTTTATCACTATTGTAGCTATTAAATTGATGAATTCTAGAATTAAAGAATATGTCCCTAAATTTTTATATAAAATTGTATCAAAATTTAATTTTTATTGATCTAACATTTCCCTGACCCCAGACCTGATATCGTATTCTGGGTTGAATCCCAATTCAGCTTTCGCTTTTTCTATATTTGCCTGGGTGAACATCTGGTAGCTGGAAAAGGGATTTTTTTCGTATTTGGGTTCGATGCTAGAATTCATTTCCTCCTTAATTATCTCATATATAGTATTGAAATCTGTTGATACTCCTGTTCCTATATTATATGCCGCCCCTGTCTTGCCCTTTTCCATTGCAAGCACCGATGCCCTTGCATTATCCTTTATATAAATGAAATCCCTTCTCTGTGTGCCATCCCCAAATATTACTGGAGTTTTTTTATTTTTTAAATCCTCTATGAATTTATGGAATATGCTTGAGTAAGCTCCCTTGCTGTTTTCCCCCATTCCATATGTATTGAAATACCGCAGGTAAACTGAATCGAGGTGCCTTAGAAGTGAAAATGACCTCGCAGTTATTTCATTTGTGTACTTCGTTACCGCATACAGATTTGGATACGCATCAGTGACCATATCTTCTTTAACAGGCACATTTATGTTACCGTATACTGCGGAGGATGATGCAAGTATAACTTTCTTAACATTATTCTTATACGCTGCTTTAAGGATGCTATATGTTCCCATTACATTAATTTCATAACCATTGGAATTTATGTCCTCGAATTCTGGTGGAGATGTAACCGCTGCAAGATTAAATACATAATCAATACCTTTCATGGAGCTGTTTAATTTATTATAATCAGACATATTTCCAATTATATGATCATTTGCATCATTATTCTTTTTTAATATATCATATGATACGGTATAATGGCCTTTTTTGTTCAACAATTCTATAATGTTCCTTCCAATAAATCCTGAACCACCTATTACCAGAGATTTCATAATGTGGCATTGTAAATGCACATATATTTTTTTGGTATAGAATTAAATATATATCTTACAAAGAAATTTTTAATAACATTAAAAATGGCGTAAAATGATCAACTTTTTAAAAAATTTCAGTAATTATAATACTTTATCAATTTATCAATTCCCTCATCCAGGGATATCTTCGCCTTGAAGCCTATCATTTCCTCTGTCTTCCTTATATCTGCCTTTGTGTAGTAAACGTATGTGTCCTTCATTGGGTTCTCTATGTACTCAGGCTTTATGTTTTTGTTGAGGTGCCTATTAAGTATCCCTACCAGTTCATTCAGTGTATAGTTCTTTCCTGTTCCAACATTGTATACATTGAATTTCTTATTGTTCTCTGCTGCAAGGATTAGTGCATTTACCAGATCCTCTATGAAGACAAAATCCCTCTTCTGCTCACCGTCTCCATAGAGAACAGGGCTAATGTTGTCATGCATTGCCCAGAGGAACTGGGATCTAAGTTTGCATATATCTTCTTTGACCTCTCATTATAGCCATACACGGAGAAGAACCTCATGCCCGATACGCTCATATCATATAGGTTGCAGTATAAGTTCGCTATCCTCTCCATTGCTATCCTTGCCTCGGTATAGTAGTCCGATACCTTGGGTATGGCATCCTCCTTCTGCTCCTCTATTCCATTGTATATGGATGATGTGGATGCATACACTATGGGTACTCTCTTTGGCTTTGCATACTCTAACACTGTTATCAAATCATCTATGGCATTTGCCA
>JAKAAA010000079.1 GCA_021797295.1 Thermoplasmata archaeon | reverse complement strand
TATTCTGCCATATACGCTGCCTTCTGCAGAAGCTCTATGGCAAATCTGGCACTGCCCACAGGAGCTGATATGTCTGAAATGTATTTTAATATGGAATCGTTATATGTTCCATTTTCAAGTGATAATGTGGCTCTTTCCGATATAATTCTATATATTTCAGTACCACTGTATTTATTAAATTTCAACTCAACCATGATTCCGTATTTTCTCTCCATATAACTGAATGGATTTTCCATGGATATTAATATGGTGCTAAGCGATGTGCCGTAAATTTCCGGTGCGCGAAGCAAATTATATAATCCGTCGGTATCACTTTTCAATAGACTTGTTCCCTCGTCTATTACAAGTACAGTATTTCCACGGAATGATATTATTGAATTTAGAATTGAAAATATATCAGGAAATGACAGCCCACGGTATGATACTGGTCTTCCTAGCCTTGATAAAAGGTGCTCGAGCAATGCCTTGATATTCTTGAATGAAAGCGCATTTTCATATATAATGGATTTATTGTCACGCATAAGGAATTTTACAGTTGACGTTTTTCCTGTTCCTGAAGCCCCGTGTATTATTATATTGTTTGATATTCCACTGCTGGATGGATTTAAAATAGATGACTGTATGGCTGCAATCTTATCATCTCTGAAAAATAGTTTTTCTGGAACATATGATGTGTCCAGGGGTGCAGGATTTACAACAATCATGATAAATGAATTTTAAACTGGTTATAAATTTTCCTGTTATATGCTGATTAGCGAAAAATGATATAAATTATGCCTACTGAACAAGGCCTTTTACCCGGTTAATAACATAATTTTTGTCCATGCTGGCGAGAAAATATCCCAGCCTCGGACCCTTGTCTTTATCGATGAAAACCCTGTAAAAAAGCGTGAATATATCCTTGGGCGCAGCATTTCTTTCACCGATTATACTGTAAATCAATGCATGAATAGATTCGGATGTCCATTCTGAATTGCTTATCTTGTCAAGAAACTCCTGCAGTATTGATTTTTGTGACTCTGTAAGCAGAAATTCCTTATCTGTAAGTGAGAATTTAATGTTTTCAGGTGCATATTTTGATAACCAGTATTTTGCTATTGTAATTTCGCTTTTAAGATAGTCGTCTATTTCATCCTTATCATAACCGCTTCTCTTCAATGCTGATAGCAGGCTGGAGTCATTATTATAAATCTGTACCAGTGTTACGATATGCCTAAAATTTATTTTTTCAGGTGCGTCTATAATTTTTATTCTGGACATTTCGTAAATCCGCTTAAAATTCTCATTGTTTGATTCATCAAGGCCAAAGTAAGCACGCTCCATTTTCTCGTAATCATCTATGAGATTCAATAGTCCCATTCCAGGATCAAAATCGATATGCCTGCCTGGATCGTTCTTTGCTATGAGAAATCTCAGTATCTCCGGTGGTGCAAAGGTTGTTACTTCAGATGCAGTTATTGCAACACCTGTGGATGAATGCATTACACCGACACCTTTCAGAAGTATCCTCTCATACATAAGGGGAACTGGCGGAGTTATTTTATATATTTTTGCAGCTATTTCTTTTCCTGTATCATATGACCCGCCTGCTGCGGCATGATCCTTCCCGAAGGGCTCTACAGTAACCCCAAGGGCAAACCATTTTGCCGGCCACTCAACACGCCATGGCATCTTTCCATCGTCTTTCCTTATATCTGCTCTGTCCTCATTGCCGCATGCTTTGCATTTATAATATACATAAGGCTCTTCATACTTTATAACAGTTGAAGAATTAATTTTTCCGCATTTAGAGCACCTTGGCTCATAGGGGTACCAACTATCATCAAAGTCATAGCCCGCAATATCGTGCAGTATGCCTGCTGTTTCCTTTCTATTATTCATTGCTATATTTATTGCTTCTGCGAGTTTTCCATCCCTGTAAAGACCTGTGGTGCTGATAACCTCAACATTGACATTTATTTTTGTAAGCGTCTCTAGAAAGGGTTTCAAAAAGTAATCTGAATATTTTCCATTACCATCCGGAGCCGGTATATAACTCAGGGGCATTCCCACATACTGTGAGTAGCTACTGTCCAAGAATGGATATACCTTTCTCAGTGGGTCGAGGTCATCGCAGAGATAGATGAACCTGGTTTCCAGATTTTTGTCATGCAATGCCCTGTTTATTATATCCCCTGTAAGTATTTCACGCATGTTGCCTACATGGATTGGCCCTGACGGGGAAATACCTGTAGATACTGTCTGTTTTCCCACGAGGTTTTCAACCAAGGCATCTGCCCAGTACATTATTATCCCACCGTCGTAGCCCTTATAAGGGATCTGACCCGGACACCATTAATTTCATCAGTGGTTAATTTGGATACAAGTACAATGCATAATGATACTTCCCCGCCTTTATTTCTTACATCGTCTATTGTACGCTTCATGGTTTCACCGGTGCTTATTACATCGTCTACAATTACAACTTTCTTTCCATTTACACCGGCAAAGTTACTGCTGAAAAGACCTTCCTTCCCTGAGGGGTGTGGTCTGTACACTATCAATTCCCTTTCTAAGAGATCAGACATCATTGTAGCATATGGTATTCCATTTATTGTAATTCCCATTATAGATGTTATTTCATCATCAGGTACCTCTTCAGTAACTATATCTGCCATTATCTCAGCTATTTTTTCAATTCTGTTTCCGAAGACTCCAATGCTCCTCCATCCGATTTTTGTATCCGATATCCTGCTTCCCTTCAGATCCTTGCTTAAAAGCCAGGTTATTGTATTAACAGAAAGATGTAATTCAGTAGATATTTCCTTATCCGACATTCCTTTATTCTTCAATTCCATTGCCCTGCTGTATAATTCTTCAAGACTTTTCATAATTTTACCTCTTTAATACCATCTCTAATTCTGGCTGCTACAATTTCAAGGTTATCAATGCTTGCAGTTTCCCTTTCCCAGTTTATTTTTTTTCTGTAGTATCTGGGTATAATGTGTACATGGTAATGCATCACGACCTGGTTTGCCACACGGCCATTGTTCTGGCCTATGTTCAGGCCGTCTGTTTTCAGCGTTTCCTTTATTGCTATTGCTATGCGCTTTACCACAAACTGTAGTTCCAGATATATTTCCTTATCAATATCAAATATATTCTCATAATGGTTTCTTGGTATTACAAGCACGTGACCTTCTTCAATGGGCGCATTGTCCATGAAAGCCAGTATATTTGAACTTCTGTAGACAAACGCGGCGTTTCCATTCGCAACGATTTCCCGGCAGAAAATGCAAGTTTCATCATACATTTAAAGTATATCATATACAGTATAAAAAATATTTCCGTCTATAAAATATATAGACATATAATAAAGAAAAACATTCAAATCTATAATATTTTTATCTGAATAAATAATTTAAAATATAATCTATATCAAATTCATATCTTTTATTTCGTGTTTATAACTCATAAATATTCAATAAGCCATAATGATAATAATCATGGTTATAATTAAATATATAATGTCTATCAATATAAACAATAATGAAAGATATAAAGGTTATCGGTAGCGTGAACATTGATATCATAATGTCATCTCAGAGACTACCATCCACAGGCGAAACTGTGAAAGCGGATAAATATTACCTGTACCCGGGTGGAAAAGGAGCGAATCAGGCAGTGGCCGTGGCCCGTACTGGTGTGAGGCCCGAATTTCTGGGAAAACTTGGTAATGATTATTTTGCCGAAATAATAATTAATTATTTAAAAAAGGAGAATATAGAACTTTCAATAAAATATGGATATGATACTGGAATTGCAATGATAAATGTTGAATCTTCCGGGAGAAACATGATTACAGTGTATCCGGGTTCAAACGATAATGTATCCATTGATGACTTTCCGGATGTTAAAATAAAGGATTCTATAGTACTGTTTCAGCAGGAAATACCGCTTAAAACTATAAGGGATTTTATGGAAATGTTAAAGGAGAGTAAAAACATAATTATTACAGATCCGAGTCCATATAATGATGATATATATGTACTTCAAAATTCGGATATACTGACACCAAATCAATCAGAGGCTCAGTTGCTGGCGGGATGTGAAATAAAATCTATTGATGACGCGAGAAAGGCATCAATAAGAATAAGAGAGAAGTATAAAAATAATGTAATAGTAAAGCTCGGATCAAAGGGATCACTGATTAATTACAATGGAGAAATTAAGTATTTCAAGGCTTATAGTGTAAATGCAGTGGATACAACAGGTGCTGGGGATTGCTTCAACGGTGCTTTTGCGTCCGAGTTCCTCAGAACAGAAAATCCCGATAAAAGCATGGAATTTGCAAACATAGCCGCAGCACTGGCGACAACAGAATACGGTGCATTTCCATCATTCCCGTATAGAAATCAGATAATTTCGATACTTGGAGACAATTAAGTTATCCGGGTAATATTATATATTAATATAAAATACGAG
>JAKAAA010000078.1 GCA_021797295.1 Thermoplasmata archaeon | reverse complement strand
AATAATTTGCCTTTAACGATAAATATTTATAGAGTTTTTAAATATGTTTATACCGGGGAGCTCAAAGCTGAGAGGATAGGGATCGACCCGTGCAACCTGATCCGGATAATGCCGGCGGAGGGAGATTGATACGAAATATGAATTTATAGTTATACGGTGTGCAATACGTTAACAAGCAAGCAACGTTTTTTGATGATTTCTAGTGCTTCTGGATTAACATTCTGGGGAATGGTGGGGACCCTTGGTCCCCTTGCTGCGGCAGGATCCATAGTAGGTGTCCTTCCACATGGTCTTAAAGTGCTAGTATTACTGATCGGTCCATTATTTGTACCGTTTGGAAATCTATTTATGGGTATACTCACAGATAAACTGGGAAGAAAGAGAATCTTCCTCATGACCATGATAATTTATGGAACGGGAATAGTTGTAATAGCCCTGAGTTATACATTTATCCCTCTTATAATAGGACTCATGCTGGCAGAATTCGGAGTTGGTGGTGAGGAGATTCCATCACTGTCCCTAGTTTCGGAGGATTCACCTGTATCCCAGAGGGCAAAATGGCTTACAATTATTTCAGATTTTGACAATATAGGAAGCGCACTGATTGCGGGATTATTTGTGGTGATTGTAAATTCCTTTATGGATCGTTTAATTTTAATTTCCTCCGCATCTGTACTTATCGTAATAATGATATTATCAAGAATTTCACTTCCTGAGTCATTTAAATGGCAGGAATCCCATGGGGATAAGGAGAAGGCTGAGGAAACCAGGAAAGATCTTTACATAGACAGCAATGGAACCAGTGTGAGGAAACCTGGATATCCCCTTTCACTGTTTGTTTTGATGGCAATGGCTATTTCTCAGTACACAACTTTCGGGCTCATGGCATATGTAATTGGGCCCTATGAATTTCCAGGCGTATACACTGATGATATGATAATATTTGTTGCACTGGTAGGTGCTTCTGTTGCTGGTTTTATAGCGGCACCACTGATATCCAGGGGGAGAAAAAAGTATACGCTTTATTCATTCGGAACCGGTTTTTTATCAACCGTTATAATATTGGCATTGATACCTTATCTGCACAATGTCCTGATATTTTATCCACTGCTGTTCATAAATATGATGATGAGTGAATTTGCATGGGCATCCAGAACCACGCTGGAGCCAGAGCTTGCACCAACCAGGCTCAGGGGTTCATTTATCGGAACCGTGAGGCTTGCACCCATGATAGTATATCCACTCCTTGTATTATTCACAAGCAACATTTCACTGGAAAATTTTATTATTATCAACATGGTGCTCTGGCTTCTGGGATTCATCGGCGCTATTGTATGGCATCATTACGGCATTGAAACTATGAATGTTAATATAGATTATTCGGAAAACTGAAAACGTATTTTTGTATAATAAAATTAATATATACTTTTCATCATTATGTTTAGAGATTTAATGGATATAAACATAGATGAAAGCATAACTAAATGGGAAAAGGGAGTAATAGACACTTCAAAAAACAACAGGCTCCTTTACTTCAATCCGGAATCATTTTTAAAAATAGTCACACCATCCATGCTGTTTCTCTTTGATGACCTGGTAAACAAGGACAAAAAAATGGGTGTTCACCTAACAGGGGATGAGGAAAACAGAAAAAAGGATGAAATAATATTCTCCAAAAAGGACGGGTTGTCAAAAACTCTCGGCGCAATGTTCTATCAGGCAAATAGTGCGCTGAAGGAACATGGATCCAATGTTCTCTTTGTTTCCTTCGGCTTGCTTAAGTGGAGTGATGAAAGTGGGAAAACTGTTGAAACCCAGCTATTTTTTGTTCCCGTAACACTTACCAGAAAAATGTATGATGATTTTACCATTGAATCTATTGAAGGTGATATATTTTTTAATCCCGTATTGAGAGAAAAGCTCGAACAGTTCGGTATCAAATTCGACTTTACCTTCGATGATAACCTGAACCTTGCAGAGGCTATCAGGAACTTCAAGCTTACGATCAAGGATACAAAATGGACAGTGGGGCGTAATTCCTACCTGGGTATTCTTTCCTTCACCAATAATAACATTTATAACGATATCAAGCAAAACCATGAGGCAATAAAGAAAAACGACCTTACCCGTGCACTGGCTGGCGATTTTGAAATTATAAAAAAATTGAATGAAAAAATGCCTGATTATGTTGATTATTCAGTGAATACAGTAATGGATGCGGATTCAAGCCAGATTACAGCTGTCTATGCGGCACGATCAGGAGCCAGTTTTATATTAAATGGCCCTCCGGGAACAGGAAAGAGCCAGACTATTGCTAACATAATAGCCGATTTTATGAAAAATAATAAAAGTATACTCTTTGTAAGTGAAAAAAGCGCTGCAATCGAGGTTGTAAAGAAGCGTTTAGAGGATTCTGGCCTGGGAGACTTTATACTGACTTTTCACGGGAATACGCCGAAGTCAGAAATTATAAAGTCATTATATAAATCAGTTGAAAACAATGAACATATACCTCGAACACTTGTTCCCACCGACCGTTATTCCGGCCCACTGGATACCTATGTTAAGGCAGTACATGAAAAAAGGGGAAAGCTTGGAAGAAGCATCTATGATGCATGCCTTATGGAGATTGAAAACAAATCACCATTTTCCCTGAAAATAGATCAGAAAATCCTTGACTCAACGCCTGAAGACCTTGAAAACCTGGAATTCCAGCTATCTGAATTCAATGATTATTTGGACATAATCGAAAATTTTGATAAAATGCCCGGAGGATTCATACTGGAAAAATACAGAGAGGACCCGGAAAAATACTACAGGGGGATAGATTCAATAGAGAATGGAATCAACAGTATTGAGGAACTGAAACCTGTTATAAGGGATTACACGGGAATTGATATTACCTCAATGGGGGATGCAGAACTGGTTTACAATCTTGTATCTGTCCTGAATCCGAATATTATACTTGAAAGTGAATTTCTGGATTCTGACTTTATAAAGGATGCTTATTCGTTGCTCGAGGAACGGGAGAACCTCGTGAGAGAATACGATTATATGCTGGATATATTTACAAAAAAGAGGAAGAAGGAATTTCTTGATCTGGATCTGGATTCCCTGAAGAAGACCCTCATGGAAAATTATAATTCCGGACTGAAGCGGCTTTCTTCGGATTATAAGAAAATTGTCAATGATATAATGAAGGTAACAGAGGATAACTCCAGAAAACATTATAATGAATTGCTTGAAGACCTGGATTCCGGAATCAAAATTAAAAACAGGCAAAATCAACTTAATGAAGTACTGGAAGCAATGAAATCCAAAAAAATTGATTCAGAAGATGCTTACGATAAGATAAGATATGCCAAAAAAATCCTTTCAATTATATCTGATGGCAGAGCCATCCCGGTAATAACCGAACTTATCTCCGGAAATGGGAATATTGACACGGTAATGGAATATAAAGCTGTATATGAATCCATTATGGAGGGAATAAACTCGCTTTCCGATGTTTTACCCTCTTCAGGTGATATGAACCGTAAAACAATAGAGGAAATCAGGGCAGAAATAGAGAACCTCTCCTCGCTTGATGTGGAACGCTATGCCAAATTCATGGAGCTTTATGAGGGATTAGGGAATTCCGGAATCGATATATCTCCCGCATTTAACAGGGAATTGCATACGGATTCAATCCTGCACGCTTTCAGAAATGGTTTCAACCGGGATTTTATAGCCATGCAGGTCCGGAACGATGATACCCTTAAAACCTTCAGAACATCCTCACATGAAAGGATTATAGGCATGTTTATAGACTATGATCGCAAGGCCATAGATATTAACAGGAATAATCTTGTTAGTGAATTGACAGACAGGAGAAATGAAGTTCTTTCCAAATATCCCGGTGCATCCATGATAATAAAGACTGAAAATGCAAAGAAGAGATTCCAGAAGCCACTGAAAACCATGTTCAGCGAATTGAAGGAGGTTCTTCCGGCACTGAAGCCATGCATTATGATGAGCCCGAATAATGTAAGTGCATTTCTGGCGAATGACATATTATTCGATTTAATTATATTCGATGAAGCATCCCAGCTTACACCACCGGATGCGGTAGGTTCGCTTATCAGGGCAAGACAGGCAATAATATCTGGAGACACCCAGCAACTGCCGCCCACTACATTCTTCGAAAACATAAACGGATCAAAATATGATGATGATTACGTTGTGCTAGATAATATACTGGATCAGTTCGATGCCATAGGACTTGCAAAAATACCACTTAAATGGCATTACAGAAGTGTGGATGACAGGTTGATAGCATTTTCAAATAAGTATTTCTATGATAACTCCCTTGAAACATTTCCATCTGCATATATAAATTCACCTGAAACAGGCCTGGAATATATCAAAATAGACGGGACATACGGCAGGGGAAAGAGCAGAACAAACAAGGCAGAGGCCAATGAAGTGGTCAGAATAATCAAGGAACAGCTTCTAA
>JAKAAA010000077.1 GCA_021797295.1 Thermoplasmata archaeon | reverse complement strand
TAGTTTTTGGATTCCTTGCAACCCTTTCTTTCTGTTCCTTTCTCTCGAAAATGCCGAAATCGGCCAGATTGACCTTCTTCCCTTCATTAACAGAGTCAACAGTCTCCTTCAGAAATGCTGTTATTATTTCAGCTGTTTTCTTCTGGGTTGTATTAGTAGTGCTGGCAACTTTCTTGGACAATTCACTTATACCTACCATTATTTCACCAATAGTTAATACAATTCGTTGTATAAAAACTTTTCTACTATAAACCTATCAGAATCCCGTTTTTACAGGATAAGAGTTATTTTTGTTACAAAAATATTCTTTTTTAATATATCTCATAATTTATATAATGAAAAATTCTATTCTTTTGTATAATGATAAAAAAATTTTGACCATAGCCATAATACACTACCTAAAAATTATATATAGAGTAAATATAAACTCACATGAGATTAATAGAAAACTGGTTTTCAGAAAGGTACTCAGAGAACTTGCAACTTTCATTCAGAATAAAGGATCAGCTACTTTCCATAAAAACCGATTATCAGAGAATAGATCTTTTTGATACGTATGATTTCGGTAAATTATTATCAATAGATGGTACGGTACAACTCACAGAGAAAGATGAATACATTTATCATGAAATGATAACCATGGTTCCTTACTATTTCAACTCAAGACCTGATAAGGTGCTTATTATTGGCGGAGGAGATGGTGGGGCTGCAAGGCGTCTTGTTGACCTGGGAATTAAGGGAATAGTAGACGTGGAGATAGATGGCAATGTGGTTGAAGTTGCAAAAAAATATTTCCCTGATATTTCATCGTCTTTCAAGGAGAAAAATGTAAAATTGATAATAGGTGATGGAATAAAATATATAAAAGATAGTAAGGATAAATTCGACAGAATAATAATTGATTCTACCGATCCGGTTGGACCAGCAGAGGGATTATTCTCTGAAGATTTCTATAAGGATATTGAATCACATTTAACAGATAACGGAATAGTAGTTACACAATCCGGGTCCCCATATTACCAGCCGGCTGCACTATCCATGGCATATCGTGGAATGTCAACGGTATTCAAAAATGTGAAAACGTATACTGCATTTATACCCACATATCCAAGTGGGTTATGGTCTTTTACCATGGCATCCCCTACAGAGCTGAAAACTAGGGATGAAAACACTATGATAGGTAAATACTTCAATAAAGACATACTAACAGGATCCTTTTACCTCCCCCAATTTGCAAAAAATCTATTAAAATAATTATTTTTTAATACCCCATTTATGCTTTGCTTCGTTAAGGAGATCGGCATAACGTGTTCCAAATCTTTTAGATATCCGTTCAAGATCAGGTAAATTGGAAATAAAAGTTTTTTTGCTGGCGCTCTGAATTAGGGTTTTGAACTTTGACATATCCCTAATCATTGAATAGGTTAAATATACAAAATACAAAAATATTATAATGGAACCTATTAACACCCAGTACTGCCATGCACCGATTGATTTCAATGAAAAGAAATGAATCAGTACTAGATTGCCGAATAATAAATCGTTTATAGATACGGTAAAGAAGAATAATGAGATTATGCTTATTGTAATACTGATTATGTATAATTTATCTTTAAACATCTGTATCTTGTAAACAAATAAACTATTTAGACATTAGCTTCTTTCTTTCCTTTGATGTATACCCTGTCAATTTTTCTAGCAATTCGTTATAGAATTTAATAGTTTCTCCAGGATTGCTATATTCCGTGTCGGTTTCAGTTTCAGCACACAATTTTTTACCATCTACCCAAAGTTCCAATTTTTTAAGACCTGGATAAGATGATAAAATATGGCCATTGTCTTCCTTGTATTTCATATTATAAGACTTTAAAATATCCTCTATTGTTGAAATACTTATGTTAACAGTTTTCTTAACAGGGTAAGTTCTCATTTTATTCACCTATATTTTTTTCGCAAGTTTCTTCTGGTATTTTTTTGAGAGTGCTCTCCAGTACATAAGTTCCATATACTGTGCATCATGCTCCAACAGGGGCGACATTGATATTATGTTCATATCTCTATCGCTGGAAGATATTACCTCGGCAAGTGTTTCAAATTTTAAATCACCATGCTTTATTGCTGTTATTTTTAATTCGTTGCCATTTTCATATTCAACCCCCCCAAATTCGGTATACAAATCAGATTTCGCATATTTTGCAAACGAATTCATTACGTCTTCAAAGTTCTTCGCATCTATCAGTGAACCATTATTAATTGAATGTATATGCGGAAAGTTCAATATGGGTTCTATATCGGAAATTCTTTCTGCAAGGTAAAAAAGTTCCTTCTGGGTTCCAAACAGGTCTTTTTTACCTGATGCTTCT
This sequence comes from Thermoplasmata archaeon, assembly GCA_021797295.1. Next base: position 2,198 of record JAKAAA010000077.1, on the reverse strand, counting down.
ACACCTATATATGGGTATCCCTTTTCATGGGAAAATTCTTTGGCAATTTCTGCATATATATCAAATGCCTTTTTCAGGCCTTCTGACTTTTTCTTTGTGTAAAATCCTGTATGGGTAATTATTCTTTTGGCGCCCATGGCTCTACCAATAAGGAGTGACCACCTCAAGTGGTTTATGGATTTCTCTGCCATTTCTCCACCGTTTAACATGTCCATATAATAAGGAGCGTGCATGGAAATGTCCACATCAAGTTCTCTGGCAATTTCCGCACCATCCTTTAAATCGTCATAGTTACGAGCCATATTCCAGAAAATTTCCTGTATTATATCATCCTCTTCTATTTCATTTTCAGTTCCTATGCCCCTGTAATTGCCGTTTTCATCTGGCCGTAAAACATCAACTATAATGGAATCCCCTACGTCTTTAGGGTACATACCAACATATTCAATTGCAGGGTCTTCACTTACATTAACCCGTAACAGTTGGACTTCCAGGGAATTCAAACCTAAATTTCCTATATCTTCAATTGAATCTATATACGTTCTGCCTTTACTGGTAAGTGGTATTCCTGCAACGCCGAACTTAATCATTCTATAAATGATATATCTAGCTTATTTTAACCTTTTGCAAGTTTCGTTGCCTAATCTAAAAATTCTATGGTTAACTTGATGAAAGCATTTCAGGCGTATAGATACATTATACCAATGTTTTACACCAAAATTGACCACGACTACTCTATTTTTAATTTATTTTTTAACCAAAATGAGGCAAGAATAACATAACAGGCAACGAATAGATTATATACATTTTAAACATAACAATTTAATGGTAACTAATAATTATCATGATGACTTAATTAACGTAAATAACGGTGATAATAATGAATGTCGATCCAAACATAACAAAATATGTTATCAAAGCAAAGATAGTAACTGATGGTGTTGTTGAGAAGCCCGATGTTGTTGGTGCAATATTCGGGCAGACTGAAGGATTATTAGGTGAGGAATTAGATTTAAGAGACTTACAGAAAAGTGGCAAAATAGGTAGAATAGAGGTTGAAATAGATACCAAGAAAGGAAGAACAGAAGGATTTGTACTGGTACCTTCCGGGCTTGACCAGGTTGAAAGTTCAATACTTGCTGCTGCCCTTGAAACCATTGACAGGATAGGCCCATGCAAGGCAAAAGTGGATATAGAAGACGTTGAAGATGTAAGGATAAACAAGAGAGACAAAGTAATCCAGAGGGCTGAAGAACTTTACAAAAAAATGGGTACAAACGGAAAGAGTCTCAGTGAAAGTATAATACAGTCTGTCCGTGAAGAGGTTGAGAAGAAAGAAATTTTATCCTACGGAGAAGAACATCTTCCTGCGGGTCCGGCAGTGGGTACTTCCGATTCAATCATAGTGGTTGAGGGAAGGAATGACGTACTCAATCTTCTCAGATACGGTATAAAAAATACCATTGCTGTTCAGGGAACCAGCGTTCCAAAAACTGTGAAGGAACTTTCAAAGGCGAGGACAGTAACTTTATTTGTTGATGGAGATCATGGAGGTGAGCTTATAATAAAGGAAATGCTCCAGGTTGCAGATGTAGATTTTATAGCAAGGGCACCCCCAGGAACAGAAGTCGAGGAACTCACATATAAACAGATAGTCAAGGCTTTAAAATATAAAGCCCCTGTAAATCAGTACCTTGAATCACATGGGATGATTGAAGAACTCAAAGAATTCACAGAAAAGAATAATCGGGCGGTGTCTGATATGAATGTGAATATAGAGGAAAAACCGGAGAAAGCAGAACCTCAGAAGGAAAAGGAGCCTAAGCACGTGGAACAAAGCGAGCAGGTAACTGCAATCGAAGAGGAAGAGATAAAAGATATTGATGACCCCCGCTTTATTAGAAATAAATTAAATGAGTTATATGAAAGTAAGGCAGTTGAAATATATGATAATACATCAAATCCTGTTGCAAGGTACCCGATTTCAGATGCTGTTGAACTCATGCAGAGTATAAAAAACGCATACATAATAATAAGCGGTGGTGTTATATCTCAGAGATTCGTTGATATAGCTTTCACAATGGGTGTCAAATCTATTTACGGCATGAAGATGGGACATGTAACAAAAAAGCCAGATGGAATCAGGGTGGTTACATGGGATCATATGTAAATTACAGCGAATACCCAGATACTTCATA
>JAKAAA010000076.1 GCA_021797295.1 Thermoplasmata archaeon | reverse complement strand
GTGATGGTGATCGGCCTGTCCATTCTTATAGCATCACTTCACATGGTTGCCCCTGATCACTGGACTCCGATTTTGTCATATTCCATAGGCAAAAAACTCAAACTCAGGAAAACCGGTTTTATATCATTCAGTCTCGGTATGATTCACGGAATATTCTCCGCAATCCTCTCATTTGCAATAGCAATTGTTGGTCTTTATTTCTTTCCCGAATTGTATTTAAAAATCTTTGCCGTAGCATTGCTTGTTTTTGTTGCAGTCTACATCATAATAAATGCAAGGCATGAAGAAAAGGTTGAAAAAAACACAGAAATAGAAAAATCAATACTGCTGGTCAGTGTTATTCCGGATCCTGCCATAGTCCCCATTATACTTATTGCAGTTGTTTATGGCATGCATTTTGTTTATCTTACACTATCAATTTTTGTGATAGTATCAGCAGTGGCACTCCTCATTGTAACCATTGCACTGAGCAGGGTTTTAATAAAGAAGCTTGCAACACTGACTCCGAAAAGAATAGATTACCTCGTAGCTGCCATACTACTAGGAACCACTATTTTTGTATTAATCTGAAACCATAGCTATTTTTATGGTATACTGATAGGGGACTATGTTGATTTCGGATCTGACAGTATACGGTTCCGTGGTGCTTGCCATGATGATGGTATTTTATCTTCTTGAATCACGGTCTCCTGTATATTCACTCCTGTTCGGAATTACGTGCTTCGGCTCGGCAGTTTACGGCACTCTTGCAGGAGTGTATCCATTCGGTGTCATAGAAACCATATGGGGAATATTTGCTTTTCATAAATTTATCCAGAGGCAGAAGAAACTCAAAAACTCAGTAAATGAGCAATAACATTTATATTTAATCTTTAAATTTCATTATGTGAGAAAGGGCTATTTGATCATAGGAATAGTTATCATGTCTTTCAATTCACTGTACCAATACTCCTGGAATGTTTTTGAGCCCCTTTTAAAGACGGGATTAAATGTATCGCTGGTACAGATTGAGGTTGCCTTTACATTATTTGCGATATTCTCAACAGGCTTCCAGGGGGTGGGTGGATATTTTGCCGACAGGAACGGGCCGAGAAACATCGGAATATTATCAGCTATTTTTTCAGCCACAGGATTTATCGGAACATCCTTTATACATAACCTGTATTTTTTCTATATTTTATGGTCTATAGGAAGCATCGGAGAAGGAATTCTTTACGGTTTAGCCACAAATCTTGCAGTAAAATGGTTCAAGGGCCGTAGAGGATTTGCTGTGGGTTTTGTCTCTCTCGGATTCGGCCTGGGTGCCGCAGTTGCCAATATATTCATCGCCCGTGCAGTATCATTCAGAACCCCGATGCTGATTATCGGTGTGGCAGAAATAATCCTGCTTCCCGCTCTTCTCATAATGGCCAAATACCCCGAATCAAGCACCATGACCGGTGAGAAAACATCAAAAAACCTCAGAAGCAGAAGATTCTGGATTCTGTATATTTCCTTTATTCTGGGAAGTGTCCCCCTGATAGTGGTTTCTGCATCCTTCGGATATCTGGGAGAAACCCTCCCTCTGTTTGAATTCACCGTACTGGTATCTATGTTCCCGCTTCTGAGCGGTGTGAGCAGGCCCATACTGGGCTATGTCTCAGACATAATAGGGCGAATAAAGGTGGTCATGGTCATAGATATATTTCTGATACTGGGGTCTGTATTCCTTATATTGCATGAATATGTTTTTGCCATAGTTTTCATAGGGTTCTTCGGCGGTGCCATGATATCCATGTATTTCTCACTGGTGGGTGATATTTTCGGTTCACGGTTTTCAACTGCAAATAACGGGGTATTCTATACAGGCAAGGCAATTTCTGGATTTCTGGGTAGTACACTGTTTGCGGCACTGTTTATTTTTGACCATAATTTATCATTTGTTTTTGTGCTTGTAGCTAGCATTGCAGCAATATTATTCCTCATGGCATCTGTACCCAGAAAAAATACAAATGTATAATTTTTTATTTAAATAAACTATTATCATTTATGGTAAATACAGATGATGCAGTAATTGCAAGATTTGAATATGACAGTTATAAATTTGAAATTCTTGTTGATCCTGAAGCAGCGTCCAGAATACGTGAGGGGAAGATAGATGTGGAGAATGATCTGGCAATTCCAGAAGTTTTCAAGGATGCAAAAAAAGGCGACAGAACCAATGAAGAAATCCTCAAAAAGGTATTCAAAACTACCGATATAGCACAGGTAGCAATAGAAATAGTAAAGAGAGGGCAAATACAGCTTACAACTGAACAGAGGAAGGAGATACTGGAGACAAAACGCAGGCAGGTCATAAATGAGATTGTACGGGAAGCGATAAATCCACAGACAAATACTCCGATTCCGGTAATCAGAATTGAAGAGGCAATGGATGAGGCAAAGGTCCGCATTGATCCTTTTAAAAGCGTGGAGGAACAGGTCCAGATGGTACTCAAGGCAATCAGGCCATTGATACCTATAAGAATGGAGAAGGCCAGGCTCGCCGTAAGACTGTCCGGGGATGCTTATGGACGCCTGTATGGAGACCTATCCCGCATGGGAATTATACTGAAAGAAGAATGGTCCAACGCAGGTGAATATATATGCGTAATAGAAATACCTGCAGGAATGCAGGGAGATTTGATAGACCTTGTCAACAGAAAAACAAACGGGGAAGCTGACGTTAAACTGTTAAAATAATTTAAAATAACATGGGAGTATTAAAATTATTTATATATTAACTTTCAATTAATGACAAAGATAAATATATTACGAAGGTATATTTCATAAAGTAAAAGGTGTATTCAATTGGAGACAAAAAAAATAGTTTATCCAGGGGATAAAATAGAAACAGGCGATTTAAAACCCCGAAATGGTATGTATGAATCTAATTCAGAATTTTTTTCTGAATACTTTGGCGTTATTCAGGAAAGCGAGAAATTTATTGATGTGGCTCCCTTCAACAGCCCCTATCTTCCCAGGGTTAATGACAAGATTATCGGCAAGATAATGGATATAGGCCCAACAATGTGGACCGTTGATATAAATTCTCCATATTACTCTCTTCTGCACATGAACGATTCTCCATGGCACGTTTCATCAGGAGACCTTGAAAGATATCTGAAGGTTGGCGACTATGTTTACGCAAGGATATCGGTCTCAAATGAAATCAAGGAAAGCTGGATTTCCATGAGGGATAACGGAATGCGGAAACTGGAAACCGGAAGAATCATATCGGTCAAGCCGCCAAAAGTGCCACGTGTTATCGGAAAGGGCGGAAATATGATAAATATTATAAAAACCTATACAGACACAAAAATAATTGTGGGGCAGAATGGGTTCATATGGGTAGATGGAGAAATCGAAAATGTAAAACAGGCCATTGATGCAATCAGAATTGTAGAAAAAGAGGCACATACAATTGGCTTAACTGACAGAATGGAAGAATACCTGAAAAAGATGAAAGGTGAAAATTAATGGAAGGAAATATCAAACTTATAAGAGACGATGGACTGAGGCTGGATGGCCGTGCAAACAATGAAATGCGCCCGATTAAAATTCAAACAGGCGTTGTGCAGAGGGCAGACGGATCTGCATTTATAGAATGGGGAGCTAACAAGATCATAGTAGCAGTTTATGTGAGGGAAGCATACCCGAAGCATGCACAGAATATAGATCGTGCAATAGTAAAGGCCAGATACAACATGTCCGGTTACTCCGTGGAGGAGCGGAAAAGGCCGGGACCTGATAGAAGAACCATGGAGATATCAAAAGTTGTTTCTGAAGCACTTTCATCTGCTATAGTGCTGGAAAAACTTCCCAGGGCAGAGGTAGATGTGTTTATCCAGGTATTAGAGGCAGATGCAGGCACCAGAATAGCGAGTCTTACCGCATCATCTGTTGCAGTGGCAGATGCAGGGGTTCCCATGAGAGACCTTGTGGTCGGCTGCACAGCAGGAAAAGCAGATGGAAAAGTTGTCCTGGATCTATCAAAGGATGAAGATAACTTCGGCCAGGCGGATATACCCATGGCAATCCTGCCCAGAACAGGCAAAGTTGTCCTGCTCCAGCTTGATGGCGATGTTACTGAAGAGGAATTCAATGAGGCTACATCAATGATGATGGAAGCAATGCCACGCATTTCAGAATTACAGAAAAACGCATTGATGGATAAATATAGTTTAGAGGATGGTGAGTAAGATGCCGATGGATGCAAGTGCAGTATTATCAGAAATCAGAAAGGGATTCATACTGGAAAGTATAAAAACAGGAAAGCGTCTGGATGGAAGATCCCTGGATGATTACAGGGAAATAAAAATTACAGAAAATTTCGTACCGAAGGCAGCAGGTTCTGCAATGGTAGAAATAGGAAAGACAAAGGTTGTAGCCGGTATAAAGGTTGAAGAGGGAGATCCCTTCGAGGATTCTCCCGATAGCGGAGTCATGGCACTCAATATAGAGTTGCTCCCCATGGCATTCCCCACATTTGAATCAGGTCCACCCAGCGAACAGGCTATAGAGTATTCCAGAGTAGTTGACAGGGGAATCAGGGAAAGCAAGATGGTTGATACATCAAAACTCGTGATAGAATCCGGAAAACGTGTATGGATGATCTT
>JAKAAA010000075.1 GCA_021797295.1 Thermoplasmata archaeon | reverse complement strand
CTCTTTATGCGCTTTGCATTTAATTCATCTGGATTTTCCAGTTCATAGTATGTCATGGAATCAAGTATTACTCTGTATAAACGTAATTTTTCATCGGCCTGCTCCAACTGTGAATCATCCAGCTTATTTCCTCCAGGCATTTTTGCCAGTGGAAGCGCTCCGAAGAATTTTTTCAGCAACCCGGGTTTTGCGAACTTTTCCCACACATCGTACATATCTTTCAGGTCAAATTTGCCTGACATCAATTTATCCAGTGACGCTTCGGCTTCCTCTTCGGTTATGTTTGTTTCGGCAACAACCTCCATGAGAGAATCTATATCGCCCATTCCAAGAAGTCTTGACAGGAATTTTTTCGGATTGAAGATCTGTATGTCATCCATGTGCTCCCCTGTGCCTATAAAATAAACAGGGGATTTTATATCGGCAACTGCACTGAGTGCCCCTCCAGCCTTGCCGGTACCATCCATCTTCGTTATTATAACCCCGTTAATATTCACAGCGTCATGAAGCTTCTGTGCCTGTGGCCCTGCCTGCTGACCCAGTGTTGCATCTATTACAAATAATACTGTATCAGGATTGACTTTCTCCTTAATTTCCCTGACTTCATCGATTAAATCCTGGTCCAGAGAATCCCTCCCGCTGGTATCTATAATTTTTATTTTATAATCATCTAAATCTTTGATTCCATTCTTAACTATCTTCAATGCATTCTTTTCATCCTTTTCTCCATAGAAACCGGCGTTCACATCCTTTGCGATCTGGTTTAATTGCTCGTAGGCACCGGGCCTGTGTACATCAGCTGCTATTAATCCAGTGGAAAGCCCTTTTTTCTGGAATAGCCTTGAAAGCTTTCCAGCAGTTGTGGTTTTGCCATTACCGTATAAACCTACCAGCATTATTGTCTGGGGCTTCAGTTCAAAATCAGCATCAGTACCAAGTATTTTCAGCAACTCTTCATATATTATCCTGATAATGTAATCCTGTGATGTCATCCCTGCCGGTGGCTTTTCCTGAAGTGCCCGTTCCTGAACCGTATTTGAAAGTTTCAGTACGAGTTTGACATTTACATCAGCCTTCAGTAACGCTCTCTGTATTTCCTTTGTAACCTCCTTTACAGTATCCTTGTCTATATAACTGGAACCTGAAATTTTATGCATGATATTCTTTAATGAATCCGATAAGCTATCGAGAACCATAATCAATTATCAAAATATATTATATAATAGTTTGTTAATAAGACTTGAAAGAGACACTGAATTTTAAGCCACAAAAGGATTTAAAAATAATTTTATAAATATTAGTATTCTCTCCAGCGGTGACCACAGGATTCGCAGGTATAGAATTTGGTTTCAGGCTCGTCCGCTGATCTTGTCTGCTTCAATAAATAATAAGCTCCGGTATGATGGCAAACTGGGCATACAGCATCACTATCCAGCGGCTCTGCATTTACTTCCTTTGCTACCATTATAATCTCCTTGTCCGAGCTTTTGGAAATTATTTTCTGATCTGCCATTCCAACCTTGGACTGTTCGTAACCACAACTATTGCATACATATTTATCTTTACTTGGAGTCATCAAAGCCCCACATTTTGGGCAAAACATAGTACTTAATTTCAGAAGAATATTTAACACTTGCGAGAATGCCAGTCAATTTTATTACTACAGGTTTCTGTAGATAATTTTATTAATAATTTGAATATTGTTTATATATGGCAGTTGAGGATATTATAAAAAAGTATAGGGATATAGCAGTTGTAGGGATTTCAGACAAACCTGACCGCTATAGTTACCAGGTGGCTAAGTTTCTCATGGACAGGGGATACAATATAATACCGGTTAATCCCATGCTGGAAACATGGATGGGGAAAAGGGTTTACAGCGATGTTCATTCAATAGATACCAATGTGGATGTGGTTGATATATTCAGGAAACCGGAATTTATAGAGGATATAGTAAAGGATTCTATGGGAAAGGCAAAGGTTATCTGGATGCAGGAGGGAATAGTCAATGAGAGTGCGGCGAAACTCGCCACTGATATGGGCATGGAGGTTGTAATGGATAAATGCATGAAGAAAGAATATGAAAAATTAAATAAAAAATAGAAATAGGGTAGTAAGCTGGGGTAGCCTAGCCCGGTAAGACGGTAGATTCGAAATCTACTGCTAGAAATAGCTCGGGAGTTCAAATCTCCCTCCCAGCGCTTTCTTTTGATCAATCTGAAATATACTAATAGCATCAAATTGTTATCTTCTGGATCTCCTCATGATACTCAAATATTTTATAGAAAATGCTTATAATGAAATATGCAGACAAATATTCTAATTACTGGAGTTGGTCATGGCATAGGTAGTTCTCTGGCAAATTATCTGAATAAACAGGGATTCCATCTTTTTCTGGCGTCCCGTGGAGAAACTGTAGAATCTGTTGCCAGCACTATTGGTTGCCATTCAATGAGAGCCGACCTCAATAATTATTTTGAATGTGAGAAGGTTGTACAGGCAGCCAAAGAGGCCCTAGGAAGCATAGATGCAGTTGTAAACGTTGCTGGAAATTACTTCTCCAACACGGAGATAGAGGACTATGATCCGGATACATTCCAGGAAGCATTACTTAACAATGCCAGAACATTTTATAATATGGCAAAGGCATCAGTTCCTGTTATGAAGAAACAGGGATTCGGGTCAATCATAGGATTCGTCGCTGCGGACAATGTACTGCTTAACTCCAATGCGGGATACGCAGCCGGAAAGGGCGCGGTTTATTCCATGATAAAGGAATTTTCCCGGGAATTATTGCCATATAATATAACGGTGAACGGTGTTGCCCCGGGATTCATAGAAAAAGATTTTGTGGACCAGGGAGTGCCGCAGAAACTTGGAACGCCTGGAAAGTATCCCCCATCAGGAGCGAATAGGGCCGTAGAATTTTTCATACTCTCTGAACTTGTAACAGGTCAGATTATAAATGTTGCAGGTGGGCATAATATAAATATATCTGATGGAATAAAATGAATTAGCTATCTAATTATAAAAAATTTGCAAAATTATCTTTTAATCATTGGGTAGCTCCACACATCCGTCTGGTGAAAAGTCTTTTAAAAATTGTAAAGGTATTAAATTATATTAGACCATTACAGGGAAATCCTTCCCGGTACCTTGGGAAAGGTTGTAACATCCTCAATTTTGTCCACACCACAGACAAATCTTGTGAACCGCTCTATACCTATTCCGAATCCTGTTGTGAGCTTGATTCCTGTCTTAGCCAGCTCAATAAACCATTTGAACTGTTCCTCGGTCTGATCCTTCTTATGAATTCTGTCCAGTATCTGTGATAATTCGTATTCCCTTTCACCGCCTGATGATGCCTCCTCGAATCCCTCGGGCCAGTAAAGATCCATGTCTCTCAGTATACCAGGTTTTTCAGGATATTCACGGTCATAAAATTCCCTTTCCTTCAATGGTATATCTATTACCCATACAGGGGATTTAAAATCCTTTGAAAGTTTTGCTTCAAATTTCTTTCCGTATTTCTTTTCTGCATCTGCATATGTAATTACCGGAAATGGTTTTGCATAATCAGGCAGTGTTCTGTGGAAATATTCCAGTTCTTCCTTATGCTCTTTCTTAATTCTAGATATGGTATAAATAATAAGGTCCTCGGCAAGGGACATCATCTCCTCCCTGGGTTTTTCCAGTGCTTCTATATCAATCTGGGTAAATTCATATAGGTGCCTTCCTGTTTCAGCCTTTTCCTCGGTTTCAAGCCTGACGTTAGGTGACATTATAAAGATTTTTTTCAGTTCCTGCACAGCTATCTGCTTGTGGAAGATCATACTCTGTGTAATCCACATGTCACCTCCATAGGCATGAATTTTTGGATCATATACAGGATGGTTCAGCGGGTCGGTAAGCGGTGAAATTATTATGGGTGCAATCTCTGTATAACCTGCTTCCCGCAAGAAATCTGTCACATATGACCGTATATAGCTCTGTACCTTGATTGCATGCTGCACCTTGGGGTCTGAAAGGTGTTTCATGGATTTCTCTATCTCACTTTTTACATAATCATCATTCTGATTCAATGTTTCCATAATATACATATTAAATCACAATTTATAAACATTTTACCCAATTTTCCGTGTTAAAAACAAATCTTTTATATAGTACCATGTCATTTTGATTTTATGCTTGATAATATTGATAAAAAGGACATGAAAATTATAGAGTACCTGAAAGAGCATGGAAGGGATAAAATATCTGATATATCAAATTCCCTGGAAATTCCAAGGGCTACAATATTCGAGAGAATGGAGAGGCTACGCAAGGACGGATTCATAAAAAAATACACTGTGGACCTCAACTACGATAAGCTGGGATACTCTGTTCTGGCATATATTATGATCCAGTATAATTCAAAATCCTCAATTGACCAGAGATCATTATGCGTTAACCTTTCACTGATGGAAAATGTAATATCAGCATCCATTGTAACCGGCGACTGGGATATTATGCTTTTAACTGCACAGAAATCCATGAAAGATCTTTCCATATTCGTGCTGGAAAAACTCAGGACAATGGAAGGAATAGAAAAGAGCGTTACAATACCGTTATTCGAAAGGATATTATAACAAAAATATATTATGTGTTGAAGCTGGGATAGCCTAGCCTGGTAAGACGCAGGTCTGGAAAACCTGTGCACGTAAGTGCCCGGGAGTTCAAATCTCCCTCCCAGC
>JAKAAA010000074.1 GCA_021797295.1 Thermoplasmata archaeon | reverse complement strand
ATGCCTGTTTTTGTATATTTTATAGTGCATTAACCGCTCACTGGAAGGTTTCATCTTTCCATCTATAATTTTTCCTTCAATATCGGTGATAACCATGTCCTCTGGCAAACTCTTTGAATAATTCGTGCCACTGGGGGTTATGACCACATTCCCATCTTCGGTTCTCAGGCTTATGTTGCCCCATGATCCAACTGTGAGGTTACTCTTTACCATTTCCCTGCAGGCATTTAAAACAATATTACGTTCTTTTTCATAAAGCATTTTTATTAATTGCCATTCCCTATAAAATATTTTTTTGTCCTTACTTTTTGACCAGTATTGTATCTATCCCAGGTTCCTTTATTATAAATTTGATATCTGAAATGATTCTGTATTTCTCGGATTTCGTGATTCCCACTATAATGCAATCCGGATTGTCTGATTTAATATAATTTCCAATCTCCTCCTTTATCCCGGTGGAATCACCTGATCGTACAATTCTTATATCTCCCATACTCCCGGAAAGAATGGCGGGATTATCCATTAAGGTCTTGAACCCATGAGCGGGATTTTTATCGTATTTTCTCAAATCTAGTATTGTTACCTGTGATTTGTGAAGTTTTGCAAGCTGTAGGGCAAAATAAACCGCTGCACGTGTATTAATAGATTCTGAAAGTGGCAATAGGATGCTGCTATACGGATATTCCTTATCACCTGAGCTTAGTATCGCCAGAGGTATGGAAGAATTCTTCAATACGTAATCCCCTATATTTCCGAAAATTGAGCTTGAAAGCATAGACCTTTTCCTTGTGGAGAGAAATAAAATATCGTAATAATGCCCTTTGATCTCCATGATAATGCCCTCTCTTGCATTGTCAAATGTCTGAATTTTGGGAATTACTTTTATACCTGCCTTTTTTCCTTCGTTGTAAGCTGCAGTGACAAGGCTAAGGCGACCCTGGACATCTATGCTCTCTGTTTTTTCCCTGATTGTTATTGCCGTTATTTCAGAACCATATTCTCGTGCCATATCATAGGATATCTTCAAAACCTTACTGGAATTAGTGCCTTTAAACATTGGAACTATTATGCGGTCGGTTCTAAGGAAGTACGACCTCGAGGATTCAAACATATTGGATTTATGCTTGAAAAGAATATAATAATTACTATTTTCAGTTATCAGACCTTCATATTTGTAAATTTAAATGATCTTCACAATCAATTTATGTTTCCTCAAATATTCAAGACAATGACTCTATATCATGATAACCATCCAGTATAATTCAACATGATCCCAGTAATATTGGGATTATTTAGAATTCCTGTACGCAGAATAACTCACAAAAGAAGGAGAAAACAATATTAATATATATTATTTATTACTAAACTATTTATTAATATTGTTACCGATATATATATATATTCATACGTTTATATCATTATGAATAGAAAGAAGGTAATAATAGGTGTATTAATGGCAGCAATATTTGTAATGATGGCTTTTGTCCCCTTGGCAAATAATATTTTCACTGATAAAGGCAATGCAAGTGCTAATAGTATTTCACCGCAGGCAAAAATAAACAGTGTATCAAACCTGAAAGGACAAACCGTAAACCCAAATGCCCTTAAGGATTCAACCGGGATGAACCACGTCGGATTTAACCAGAATTTATCCTCCTTTTTTGGACACACTAACCTGAAATGGCAAAAAGTTAGTATTCCTAGCAAATATACAATTAAAGCAAAGTCGGTTTTAGCCGAATTCGCAAATGGAAAAAATAATTCTTACACTTATGTTTTGGAAAAAGGTATTCAAGTAAGTAAATATCAAGTCGGGAAAACTGAAGTTATCACTGGACACGGGTTCCGAGATATGATTACTACAACAAACAATTCCATAGCAATTTATACTGCTATGCATGAAAATAAAAATTCGAAGGATCGGACAAACGTTAATTCCCATTTTCTCATAAAGAATGGAAACACATCAAATCTGATAAATGTAGATCCTAAAACATACCACCAATCTTTCAGCTGGGGACAGGCTTGGGTTTTCTATGGATCAACTACTTTTTATGGAGGAATTGGTTTAAGAGATTATGGTATCATGTTAGGCATTATAACGTTGGTCTCAACCACTGCCACAGGAGCACTGTTGTGGAGTAATCCATTTGTTGCTGCGGCAGCGGTCATTTTAGAGGCCGTTACGGTTGCAGGATGGGCAGTGTTCGGAAATGAGCATACCACTACTTGCGGGAGCCAAATTCCCTATGTTGAAATAGATATATCGGAGGGTAAGTGGTGGGATCCATGGAACACCGGAGCCTATGGAGAATTAGGTGCCCATTCCAATCAGATAACACCATTTAATGGAGGATCGCCTACTTACACAGGATGGGAATATTTCCCGTTCCTCACGACAGTAAATCCTTCGGATACCCTACCATTTATTCAAAGTTATATCCCACACTCTAGCGTATGGCCCAGCCTTACCCCACCGTGGTGATTAAAAAATGAAAAATATCTCCAATGAAATGAGGAAAATAAACATATATACTACAGTAACTGTAGTTGTTTTTATATTTTTGATCGTTATTGTATTTTCCAGGCTACTTTATCTGAACTCTAAAAGTCAGATGATTTCATATAATTATAACTTTTACACTGGGATTATGCCTGCATTCCTAGTTATGTACTTTGGTGTTGATTCAATATTCTACCTATTATATCGCCGTATAAAAGCCAAAAAAGGGCACTATAGAAAAGTTTTGCTTTCTTGGGCTATGGAATGTGTGGTTCCACTCATTTCAATACTATTTTTAATACTATCAGGCGAATCATTAGTGTTAAATTCTCATCTTTTTATTTATCTTACTGCAGACATAGTTCCTTTTTTGATCTCGTTGTCAATGCCAATAATTTTATGGCGAAAATATTGAATTAAGCACTCTAAACACCACCAGCTTTATTCTACCTTACTCTGTCCATCAGATGTTGGATGAATACATTTAACATTAAGGAAATAAACCCAGAGCTTTGTCAACTGCCTAAAGGAAAAGAATCAATGCCTGCATCCGCCTCTTTACTATGGAAAAGTGATGGGGTACGGTTGGATGGTGGACTTTCCCTTACCAGAGTGATGAGCCGATTATTTCTCTATTTTACATAATGGTTTGAAACCTAAATTGATACAGCGCCCCATAGCTATACAAACATCCGTACGATTATATCCTACTTGCAACATGATGGTAAAAATTTATTTTTAGTGAATGAAAAACACAGGAATAATATAGATTGAAAATAGCCCCCATGAAAAATGGCTAAAAGAAAGGTTGGGCGCAACCCAGACTATTTGGTATGCTCCGGCCGGGATTTGGACCCGAGTCGGGGGATTGAGAGTCCCTAATGCTTGGCCTGGCTACACCACCGGAGCTCATACCCGATATTACTTTTTTCTATTTAATATATTCATTATAATATCCAGAATCTGTTTCAATCCTGGTTATATATATTAACCTTTATTAATTCAAAAAGCTTTTTTAGTTTGATTTCTATGTATAGCTATGAAGCCTCTTTATACAAAAATAATTGTCATAATCATAGCAGCCGCAATAGTTGCACCGGCTGCATACTTCGCTTACCAATTTTATACAAAATCCAATGTATCTCCTTCTGTACAGCCCTTTCAGTACATACCAGGAAATTCAACAATGATTTCTACGATACATAAAAATGGAACGGAATATTATGTATACCTGGATGGTGGCAGTTTTGGAGTGGTTGCTAATACTTCGGCCATTTCACTGATAGATTCCAATTTAACTGCGTCCAGTAACCAGGCAGCTATTTCAGGTACAGGACACGGGAATCCATTTTCCGGATCAAATGTGAAGACAATAACCTATGACCACGTAACCGTTTATGAAATCCAGAATGTTAACATTACCGGAATATTAGGGAATTTGCTGAACATCACAGGTAAGAATCTTGCAAATACAACTGTAAATATATTCGCATACGACACTTCGGGGAATTTCATAGTAATGGGAGAGCAAAAGGCAATAAACGAATCAATAAGCGCGCATCTCACTTCCAGGGATGCCGTACAGTTTAAGGATTATCTGAATCAGAGCTCAAATATTTCTTTGTATTACAGAGTTAACAACACAATTCCTACCATAAGCTATATTACTCTCAATACAACGGCCAACAGGACCTATGTAAACATAATTCCAGTCAACAGCAATGACCTCGTGTTTGACAAACTACTCCTTCAATCAGCTATCTCTAATTCAAACATTTCCAGTGCAATAGGCAGCAACTACACCATAGGAATTTCCAACGGGATGATACACATGACTATTGATAAGTCATATAATCGCCTGCCCATAGCACTTAAAACATTAAATACTGGCTC
The DNA here is from genome assembly GCA_021797295.1 of Thermoplasmata archaeon. Next base: position 386 of record JAKAAA010000074.1, on the reverse strand, counting down.
TCTATAGGAGTTTTATGTCCAAAACTTCGACCATATATATACAGTATATTAAGAACTATTACCGTTCCAGAAGTTTCTTCCTCATGCTTTTTCTTATCCTGTTAGTGGGTTCAATGATGACCTATTTTTCATTCAAATACATAAATGACCTGCCGAAATTCCTGGGCGGTGCAGTTTTTCCTGCTTCCATAAAAGTTAAATTGTTCTATTATCTGTGGACCCTTGTACTTCTTTATATACCAGTATTTGCATCGGTGTTCTTCGGGTCTCCTGCAATATCAAGTGAAATAGAAAATAAAACAGCTTATTATATATTCCCTCTTCCCATAAATAGATTTAAATTATTCTTTGGAAAATATTTTGCGGCATTTACTGTCACAATGTTT
>JAKAAA010000073.1 GCA_021797295.1 Thermoplasmata archaeon | reverse complement strand
GCCTCTTCACCTATTGCATTTGTCATGCTACCATAGTATTTTTTGATTTTTTCTTCTACAGGAACATAAAGCGACAGAGCTTCTTTTACATCTGATTTTTCTATTAATTTATGCCCATTTTCCACTGACATATCCCCTGATGCCCTTATCAGCCCTCCAAGTTCTCTGAGTTTAAGTGTCAGAGCATTGCTTTTATGATCCTCAAGAGCTCTCCTTCTGCCTTCATTGATAATAATATCAGTCGCATCAATTGCCATATTTGGAATCTTTCCGTCCATATTAATTTCCTGAGCAATAAATTGCAGGTACTTTACTCTATTCTCTTTTGTATCAGGCATAGAGTTCTCCATTAAAATTTCATATCCATTTCCAACAATTCTTGAACGTAATGGACTCAGTATGTACTGTAAATCCTGAATATTGCACGCAGCAACAAGAATAAAATCCGTAGGCACATCATCAACCTTTACGCTTGCACCGGCACTTTGTGGATTTCTTCCCACTATAGGAAATTTCCTTTCCTGCATTGCAGTAAGGATGAAACGCTGAAGTTTTCCCAGATGTGTAATTTCATCTATGAATAAAACCCCTTCATGTGCCATATGGACAGAACCTGCAACAACACGCTCATAGGGCATTGTTCCTAATTGTGGATGCCCACCGTATGGGTCATGTCTCACATCTCCGAGAAGTTCGGTCTCGCTTGCACCTGTTGCAAGTACAAATGGGTTTCTATCTATCGGGACAATTACCTTACTGGGGCTTTTCTTTTCCAGTTTGCGGCGGCGCTCCAGTGTTTTTTCATCGAGCACTCTTATTTTGTCGCCGTATTTTTCGTACACAACTATTTCTTCCCTGTCACCGACTTTTCTGGTCTGTGTCACCCTTTCATTATTGTTATTCACACCAAAGGCCACGCCTATTACATTGAAAACATCATTGAATGGACCCTGGGTATTGTTGGCCGCCTTGCTGTTGTTGCAGTTAGGGCATACACTTTCTGTGGGTGGTGAATAAAAACCGCAGTGTGGACATTTATACCCAAGTCTCTGGGCAACGTTATCCGGTGCATCCTTTGGGTCTATAATATCTCCCTCTATAGAATTCATTTCATGCTTTTCCTTCTCGATTTCGCTAATGGTTCTTACCTCTACGAATGGCCGCTCCGGGTATGAAGGGTTATGTACCACCCTTATTTCTTCCTCTGGTCTACTGATATAAAAAGACATGGCCTGGGCTATCATAGATTTTCCAACTCCGGGTGGTCCAACAAGAAGAAGATTCCTTCTCTGTTTGGCTGCTATAAGTGCGAGCCGTACAGCCTCCCCCTGACCTATAACCCTTTCCAGCGGACTTGTTGGTATTTTAATATATGAGGTATCCGGGTATTCGCTGTAATTCACATATGGTCCCATGTAACCACCCTGATTCCGTCTGGCTTTTTTGTTACATGTCCCATCTTCATGCCGTAAATGGATTTGACACCCATGTTGAAAGCTATATCAACAAATCTCTGGGATATAACACCACCGCTTATTATTATGTATGCGTTTTTTACACTCTGCATGAGTTCAACAGCATCTGAAATCGGGTATCTTGCAACAGGATTTGATGTATTATCATATATTTCAACTGCCTTACTTTCATATAACTCATTTAATTTATTTCTAACAAAGCGTGGGTCGTCAATATCTTTTATCTCTTCCTCTTCAATCGCTGTTACCTGTTCACTTTGCTCTACATGTTTAGGCTCTTTTTCCTTCTGGGGTTCTGCTTTCTCTGGCTTTTCCTCTATATTCACATTCATATCAGACACAGCCCGATTATTCTTTTCTGTGAATTCTTTGAGTTCTTCAATCATGCCATGTGATTCAAGGTACTGATTTACAGGGGCTTTATATTTTAAAGCCTTGACTATCTGTTTATATGTGAGTTCCTCGACTTCTGTTCCTGGGGGCGCCCTTGCTATGAAATCTACATCTGCAACCTGGAGCATTTCCTTTATTATAAGCTCACCTCCATGATCTCCATCAACAAATAAAGTTACCGTCCGCGCCTTTGAAAGTTCCTTCACAGTTTTTGGAACGCTGGTTCCCTGAACGGCAATGGTATTTTTTATACCGTATCTGAGAAGATTGAGTACGTCATTTCTTCCCTCGACCACTATGATTGAATCAGAAGTACCCACTGCTGGGCCCGCAGGAAGATGTTCCTCCCCGTAGGATAAAATTTCTTTTTTCTCAACCTCTTCACGAACAGATTGTATTATACTTTCACTGAGGCTCTTTCCGTTGGTTCCCATTTTTTTGTATAGTTCTTCAGCCCTCTGGATTACCTTATCCCTTTTGTTAATACGTACATCTTCAACGTCCTCTATATCTACCTTTGCCTTGCATGGGCCTATCCTGTCAATGGTTTCAAGGGCAGCAGCGAGTATTGAACTTTCAACCTGGTCAAGCCCAGAAGGTATCAGTACAAATCCTTCTGTTCTTCCTTTCTTGGTATCTATCTCAACCTCTATTCTACCAATTTTGCCACTTTTCTGTAAGTCTCTTAAATCTAATTCCTCACCCAATAATCCTTCAGTCTGCCCGAATATTGCACCAACAACATCGGGCTTTTCAACAACACCATCAGTTACTATCTTTGCTTTGATAACATATTTTGTTATGTTTGGATCGACATTCATTATTATCACCGTTATTTGCGTTAATTAAGTCATCATGATAATTATTAGTTACCATTAAATTGTTATGTTTAAAATGTATATAATCTATTCGTTGCCTGTTATGATATTGTTGACTCATTTTAGTTCAAAAAATAAATTAAAAATATAGAAGTTGCGATCAATTTGAATGTAAAACATTGGTATAATGTATCTCTATGCCTGAAATGCTTTCATCTTATTAATCCTGGAATTTTTAGATTAGATAGCAAAATTTGCAAAAGGTTAAAATAAGCTAGATATATCATTTATAGAATGATTAAGTTCGGCGTTGCAGGAATACCACTTACCAGTAAAGGCAGAACGTATATAGACTCAATTGAAGATATAGGAAATTTAGGTTTGAATTCTCTGGAAGTCCAACTGTTGCGGGTTAATGTAAGTGAAGACCCTGCAATTGAATATGTTGGCATGTACCCTAAAGATGTGGGGGATTCCATTATAGTTGATGTTCTACGGCCTGATGAAAACGGCAATTACAGGAACATAGGCACTGAAAATGAAATAGAAGAGGACGATATAATACAGGAAATTTTCTGGAATATGGCTCGTAACTATGACGATTTAAAGAACGGTGCTGAAATTGCCAGAGAACTTGATGTAGACATTTCTATGCACGCTCCTTATTATATGGACATGTTGAACGGTGGCGAAATGGCCGAGAAATCCATAAACCATTTAAGATGGTCGCTTCTTATCGGCAGGGCCATGGGAGCCAGAAGAATAATAACCCACACAGGATTTTACACAAAGAAAAAATCTGAAAGCCTGAAAAAGGCATTTGATATATATTCAGAAATTGCTAGAGAATTTTCCCATGAAAAGGGATATCCGTATATAGGCATAGAAGCATCAGGCAAAAAGGACCTGTTCGGAACTCAAAAAGAGCTTTTTTATCTTGCAGAAAGAATTGCCGATATAGAACCTATATTGAATTTCCCCCATATACATTCTATTAATAATGGTTCACTCATAGATGCAAAGAACTTTGAAGATGTAATGAATTCTTTTGCAAAATATGCAAAATCCGATTTGTATACGGAATTTGGTGGGGTTGAATATGAAAACGGCAACGAATTAAAAATAACAGCAATAAAACATGGCGATTTAAAATTTGAAACACTTGCCGATGTAATATCTTCCGGTGACAGAGATATGAACATAATATCAATGTCACCCCTGTTGGAGCATGATGCCCAGTATATGGAGCTTATGTACTGGAGAGCACTCTCAAAAAAATACCAGAAGAAACTTGCAAAGAAAATATAGGTGAATAAAATGAGAACTTATCCTGTTAAGAAAACTGTTAACATAAGTATTTCAACCATAGAGGATGTTTTAAAGTCTTATAATATTGAATACAAAGAAAATGATGGTCATATTATATCATCTTATCAGGGTCTTAAAAAATTGGAACTTTGGATAGATGGTAAAAAATTATGCGCGGAAACTGAAACCGACACGGAATACAGGAATCCTGGAGAAACTATTAAATTCTATAATGAATTGCTTGAAAAATTGACAGGGTACACATCAAAGGAAAGAAAGAAGCTAATGTCTAAATAGTTTATTTGTTTACAAGATACAGATGTTTAAAGATAAATTATATATAATCAGCATTGCAATAAGTATCATTTCACTATTCTTCCTTATTATATCTATAAACGATTTATTATTTGGAAATGCAGCATTGATCCATTTATTTTCATTGAAATCAATAGGCGCGTGGCAGTACTGGGTGTTAATAGGTTCTATCATAATATTTCTGTACTTTGCTTATTTAACTTATTCAATGATCAGTGATATGTCAAAGTTCAAAACCTTGATTCAGAGCGCCAGCAAAAAAACTTTTATTTCCAACTTGCCCGATCTTGAACGTATATCTAAAAGATTTGGAACCCGTTATGATGATCTCCTTAACGAGGCAAAGCATAAATGGGGTATTAAAAAATAATTATTTTAATAGATTTTTTGCAAATTGGGGAAGGTAAAAGGACCCTGTTAGTATGTCTTTATTGAAGTATTTACCTATCACAGTGTTTTCATCCCTGGTTTTCAGCTCTGCAGGGGATGCCATGGTAAAAGACCATAACCCACTTGGATATGTGGGTATAAACGCAGTATACGTTTTCACATTTTTGAACACCG
>JAKAAA010000072.1 GCA_021797295.1 Thermoplasmata archaeon | reverse complement strand
TACGGATAATCCCAGAGAGAACATAAAAGATGTTATGCGTGATGAGGTTAAAAAGAACGGCATCGGATATTATACACTTATAGAAGATATGTTAAAGGTGATATGATGGAGCTAATTAAAAGGTTAGGATTGAATAAAAATGAGGTTGGTAATACAAGCCATATAACTGTAAATACAGATATATGCAAGAAATGTATAGATAAACCATGCATAAAAGTATGCCCGGCAGGCACATATGAAGATGATAAGGAGAATGGAATAATAGTTCATTATGAAAGATGTCTGGAATGTGGTGCTGCACTCTATGCATGTCCGTTCGGCGCGCTTGACTTTAAATACCCTGAAAAGGGGGTAAGCTATATCTACGGATAACCTTACTGATTCTTTTCGCGTCCCTTTATTATTTCTTTTTTACAGCTGCACAGTGAAAAATCGCAGGATTTTATTGCGAATTCTGGGCAAAGGTCTAGATTGTCTGGATTTCGGGTTGCAACTGCCTCTCTTATTTCCGAAATAGTTCTATTGCAAATGTTTATAATTTTATCTGTGTCAAAATAAATATCTCTTGCAACGACAATATTGCCAAGCCTCGGGTACACTATTATTAAAACTCCCTCCCTCCTATTTCTCCTTGCACACATTATTGCCAGTTCAGAGTAGTATGTATCAGGTAATCTACCGGGATATACAGAATTGTTAATTTTGAGTAGATAGGGGACTATAGAATTTTCATCATACATATTTTTAATAATATACTTGTCGTCCCCGTAAAGGGGAAGCGTTGAAATCTTATTTATTTCAGAAATTTCACTCCCGCTTGCACTGAGTGCCGATCCATTTATGGAATCTATCATAAAGAATTTAACATTGTTTTTTTCATAGTATGAGGAGGGTATAGATGCACCGGTATCCGAATTCCTGGAATCTCCGATGATTTTATGGTAATACTTTCTCGGGTAGATAAGATCATAAAATCTCAGGTCTAAATTCACTACATCCCCTGTATATATTGATGAAAGAAGAGATTCCATTTCATTATCCTCAACAATGGTTGCCACATTTCTTGCCCATGAGGATTCTACCGGCCGCAATGAATGACACATACAAACACCAGCCTCGGAAAACTGGCACCCATATCCGAAGTATGAACATCTGGGAAAATCACTTATATCTCCGTTCTCTATTCCTCTTTTTATTAGTGAAAATCTGAATACCATTTCATTTTCTATTGCACCAAGGTCTTTAATGGATATACGGTAAACGTGGAATTTGCCTTCAGTAAAAAATACAAGGAAATTATCCTGCGTAAAATTTCTATTCATTGCTGCATAGAAAAGCAACTGCTCCAGATCCGAACGGTAAATACTGTATAAATTTTCAATGTTTACTCTGTCAACATTTTTAGTTTTAAATTCTACAATAGAATCATAAATCATGAAATCCGCCCTGCCAACAACATTCAAACCTATCTGTGTTGCAGTAAGAATAATTTCAGAACCGGAAAATCCAGGTATACGTTCAAACCATTGCCTGGCCAGAAAGTGCACTTCTTCCCCGTACTTCATTCTTGAATTCAGGCTTTCGGGTATGGCAATATCCGGATATTTCCTAGAAAAATATGAGTGCACCGGGTTTATCAAATCAGTTACATATAGATAATCAGGAACTGTAAAGCTTTTTATTTTGATTCTATCTTCCAGTATTTTAGAAATATAGGTATCATCCTCCTCACTTATAATTGATGATTTTATATCCTGTAAAAATGACATATTTATATATTATAATCTGGTTAAATAAATTTTGTTTATAGAAATCATAAGGAGCAGATAAACGCGAAAAATCTATTCTGCTTAGTATTAAATTTCTATGTGTTAACATCTACTATATAAATATTTCAAAAATAGTTACTATAATTCATATAAAAAGATTATGCTGTGTGGAATGGTTATATATGATTATAGATATATTTAAATATAACAATTATATGCATTCCTATGGACGTTAATGAAAAACAGGCACTGACAGGTAGAGTCGAACATTTTGGGGCTGAATCTGCAAAGGCAACAACATCGCAGTTTTTTGGATTTTTGCTTGATGCGTTTGATTTAACAATGATATTAACAACTGCACCAATACTGGCCTATGTTTTGCTACCACCATCGACTGCGTTACTGGGAACATTTACGATAATATTTGCATATTCGTTGACAATTATCTTCAGGCCACTGGGATCGGCAATTTTTGGTAACATGGGCGATAAGATAGGCAGGAAAAAGGACCTAATTATAACAATACTGGGGCTTGGAATTGTGAGTACATTAACCTCGGCATTGCCGACTTTTGCAAGTGTAGGTATATTTGCATTTGTTTTGTTTGTTTTAATAAGAATGGGAGTTGGAACCTTTGCTGGTGGTGAGTATGCTGCAGGCCATCCTTTCGTGATGGAGTGGACACCGCTGAAGTTCAGGGGATTGATAAGCGGTGTAGTGCAGGGAGGATTTTCGTTTGGTGCATTGTTAGCTGCAGCAATTGTTGCAATATTTACTGGCTATTTTGGTTTGGCAGCAATAAAGGCATATGCTTGGAGATATTTATTTTTAACAACGTTGATACCGGTTTTCATAGCATTAGTTGTAAGATTAACAATGAATGATACACCGGCATTTAATAATCTTAAAAAAGAGAAAAAAATAAGAAAAACACCACTCACAGATCTTTTCAGGAAAGAGCATAGAAAGGATTTCTTTCAGGTTATGATATTTATGACCGGTATGTTTTTCTTTGCATATTCATTATTTGCCTTTGTTCCCACAATACTTGAATCAAAGCCGAGCATTCTATCATTTGGAAGTGCAACAACAATATATACGTATTCTCTTGTTTCTGCATTCATAGGCGCAATATTCTTCGGCGCGCTTTCCCAGAAGGTGGGAAGGAGAAGATTGCTATTAATCTGGGCCGTACTGACGCTGGTACTTGCTGTTCCGGCATTTTACGGAATATTTTATGGTGCAGAGACAGGAAATGTCATGTTAACGTATATATCTGTATTAACGGTGGGATTTGTAACACAGGCACCATGGGGCATAGTTCCTGTATACCTGTCAGAGAGATTTAAAACGTCCATGAGATCCTCTGGAGTCGGCTTTGGCTATTCTTCTGGAATATTTATAGGTGGCTGGTTTTCCATATATGTGCCATTGATGCATCAGTATTTATTTTCATCAATAGATACTCCCACAAATATATGGTTTTCAACGGCGGTACTTTTGATGATCGGAGCTGTAATAGTGGGTATAGGTCAATATATTGGACCGGAAACAAAGGGCACAAGGCTGACACCGGAAATTGATGATAGGGATATAGAGCAAAGTAAACCTGTAGAACATTCAATACCATCTACAGAGGAATAAAAAAATTTGTTTATAAATAATAATAATTTTATTTACTTTGATATTGTTACTTCATATTTTACCTTCATTTACCTGCCATTTATCAACTTCATTTTAGTTGCATCCAGTAGGATACATACTGTCAATTTTATAATTATAACTTTATGGGGAAAATCATACCGTTTTACGCAAGAGAAAATTTTTCTCCGTGTTTCTTCAACATTTTCAGGCTGGTTATATCTTCCAATACTTCCCTTATATTAACATCATCCACGTTTAAGTTATAATTTTCCCGTAACTTCCCCGTTAAACTGTTAACATCAATAGGGGCGTCCATAAACTTCTTTGCAAGATTATATGTATCTTCATAAACGTTCCATGGAAAGACGAACCATGCCCATTCTTCCTTGGAAAGACCTTTACCGTAATAATCAGGAGTATAACTTGAACCGTTCACATAAAGCATAGATGTGGTTTTCAATTCATCAGGATTCAGGGATTTTATATAGTTGTGGGAAAGCCTCATGCTTTCGCCTGTATCGGTTATGTCATCAACTATCAGCACTTTTTTCCCGGATACATCATAATTCAATTTTTCCTTGAGAATGGCTTTTCCATCCATTGTGGCGGTAACTCCCCAGTGTTCGGTTTTAATTGAAAGGAGGTCTTTCTTGAAAAGATAATCAGCCACCATTCTTGCCGGCACCAATCCACCTCTAGCAATACCAACTATAATGTCTGGGTTATAGTTATCTGCAATTATCATCTTCATTATTCCTCTTGTCCATTCCTCTATGTCCTTCCATGAAACATATGTAGCTTTGAATTCCATTCTTATCTATGGATAAGTGGATATTGTTATTTTAATGTTCTTTAATGCATATTATTCAGCTTCCGCTGATACCTCTTTTACATTTGTTGATTTTCCGGCCAAAAGGGTAGGCGATATAATGAAAGCTACGAGGACTATGGCAACTGCAGGTATTATTCCATAGATAGAACTGGTTATGCTGATAAAGTAACCACTTAGCACCACCGGGATAATTGCCACCCCAACATTGGTGGCAACACTGTACATGGATGTTGCAAAACCTGCTCTGGCAGGGTCATCCACATAGTTTATTATGGAATTAAGGGCCAGTACCCAGAAAGCGTTGCCAAAAAATCCGAATATAAAGAACGATGCGGTTATCATGCTGGCTATATTTGTATAAACTAGGGAATATAATAGAATGCCGGCAAATATGAATGACACCAGCCCGGTCATAACTGTACCTGATCTGATCATGTGGTAGCGTTCTAAAATGAACGGCAATATTAGTGCACCCATTGCTGAGCCCAGGAACTCAACACCACCCATGACACCTGATAATTTCAACAGGAATGTCCCGGTAAAATGGAATCCCAGTGCGGTGGCCGCTATATCACCGAAGAGTATTGATATTGAAGCCATTGAAAGTCCTATGTACCAGTTTTTTATCA
>JAKAAA010000071.1 GCA_021797295.1 Thermoplasmata archaeon | reverse complement strand
GATTTCAGCACAAATATTATAATGCCACAGCAATCATGCAATATGGCAATACTGCATGGAAATAAAATATACAGTGAAATAAAGGACAGTAAGGATGTATTATTTATATTGCTGGCTGGGACTACAGAAATATCAAAGATACCTGGAATATCTGCGGCAGGGGAGACACCTGAATTGACTGCACTGACCCCGGTGTTGGATTCCGAGATAATATGGTCTGGAAAATGCATAAGCTATGATGTTGTTCCCATGACAGATAATGGAATACCAACACCATCAATCATTACAAGGGCTGCGATTGAAATCTCTGGGATTGAAACGCTCATTGTGGATGCCGGTATGGTAGAGGACCCTAAAATTCCATTTATCAAAACAGGTCTCGGCACTGCATTGAACGGTTCTGAACAAACCGCTCTTCCGGAGTATGATAGGGCACTGGAATTCGGGAAATACATAGGAAATTTAATTGACGGGAGATACAAGCATATATTCATTGCAGAGAGTGTTCCGGGAGGCACAACAACGGCGTATGCCGTGCTTTCATCACTAGGCATTATGGATATGACAAGCAGCTCCATGAAAGATTCTCCAGATAATATTAAGAAGGAACTGGCCCAGAAGGCATTAAAAAGAATTGGTAAAAGAGCAACAGTACCGGAAAAAATCATGGAAACCGGTGATTATATGATGCCACTGGCACTGGGAATTAGCAGTGCAGTTAAAAATTCTAACATATTCTTTTCAGGCGGTACCCAGATGGCAACAGTATTCTATCTTGACAAGTTAATTAATAATGGAAAAAACAGGTATGTGTTCACAACGAGATATATCATGAATGATAAAAAAGACCTAATGGAGAAGCTTGCAGGATCAAATATAATTTATGCAAACACGGATTTCACTGGAATGAGGGGTTTAGAATATTATGAGGAGGGCTATGTTAAGGAAGGCACTGGCTTCGGTGCAGCCTTTGGAATTGCGTCAATTCTAGGAAATAGTAACGATGCAATTTATAAGAGTATTGGAAATGTTTATAACAGGCTTGCTGCAAGACCTGAATCGTAAAACATATTCAACAATTATATTCCTTCTTATCTGATATTATCGATAATATTTGTAAAGGCTTCCATGGACATTGACATTACCCTTGATAGGAATGGTCTTTTCGGGGTAAGATTTTTTACAGGATCCGCAAGGGTTTTTTCCTTGAGCTGGTCAAGAACATTATCAATGTTTCCTATGCCATCGATTAGGCCATTTTCCTTTGCCTGTTCGGCTGAGAAAACCAGTCCAGTGGCTATATCATCCATCTTTTCATCCGTAAAATTCCGTCTCTTTTTCACTTCTTCCCTGAATGCAAGGTAAATATCATTCATTATTCCTGTATAAATTTTATTCTCTTCATCTGTCATGTTTCTGAATGGAGAATTCATATCCTTATATTTTCCAATCTTATTGATCCTCATTTTGATGCCTATATTTTCAAGAAATTCCGAGAAATCCGGGGACATGCTTATAACTCCTATGGATCCTACAATGGAGGTGCGCATGGCAAATATTTTTTCGGCGGAGCATGCAAGCCAGTATGCACCTGATGCTCCAACTCCCTCTATCAGTGCGTATACAGGTTTCTTTTCAGATATTTTTGATAGCTGGTTGTATAGAATTTCAGTTGAATTTGCATCGCCTCCACCGGAGTTTATTACAAGCAAAAGACCCTTTACTTTATTCTTCTTTTCGATATATTTCAGTGCAGGCATATATGAATTCAGCATTCCTCTGTTGATGGTACCATTCAGATTTAAAATGGCTGTGTACATATATTAATATGCATAATCATCTATTTAAATTATTGTTAAGATTCTTGTTATAATTATCCAGTGCCTCTACTGGATCTGGCGATGAGTATATTGACCTGCCGATAATTACATAGTCTGCTCCCAGCATTATGGCACTGACAATATCACCGCCCTGGGCGCCAACTCCTGGGGATATAATCTTCATGCCATCAGAATGTTCCTTCACCTGTTTGAGATAGTAAGGACGGTTTCCAGGCGCAACAAGCCCGTAGACACCGGCTTCGCGTGAAGTTTTTATCAGCTCTTCGGTGATGCTGTCGATATACGATTCCTGTGACATGGAAACAACTGAAAACACCTTCATATTCCCGGCGCTTTTTACAGCAGTTTTTAAGGAGGCAAGTCCTGTGAATGAATGGCTTATTATGCCATAAGCATCGTTATCCCGGACCTTCTCAGTAATCAATCTTACAGTATTGTCTATATCTGCTAGCTTAAAATCACAGATAATTCTAGAATATTTCGATAATTCCTTTACAATCTTGATTCCGTTCTCAAGAATTATGGGCCAATTTACCTTTATGGCAAATACCTTATCTCCAACGGACTCAGCCAAGCTTATTGCAGTATCATGATCATATACATCCAGGGCGAATATAATTCTATTATCCATTGTAAGCTATATATCTGAATTATATAATAATTCTACCTGTATGAATACAATTATATAAAAATGAATAATCAGTACCCATGGACAGGGAAAAATTTATAGAATCAGGAATGATAAAATTCGGGGACTTTACCTTAACATCAGGAAAGAAATCCAATTATTATGTTGATATAAAGGAAGCATGCACGGATCCTGAGACACTATCTACAATATGTGATGACCTTGCCAGAAATACAGTATATGAAACAGTTGCAGGCATGGAGCTTGGAGCAGTTCCACTTATAGTTGGGGTTGCACTCAAAACCGGAAAGAGATATATTATTGTAAGAAAGGAAGAACGCACGCATGGAACAGGCAGCAGGACGGTTGGAAAGGTTGTTCCCGGATCAAGAATCGATCTCATAGAGGATGTGGTAACAACAGGAAATTCCATACTGAAGACAGCCGAGGTTCTCAGGGATGCCGGTGCCATAGTTGACCATGCAGTATGTGTTGTTGACAGAGAATCTGGAGGGTCTGAACTGCTCAAGGAAAACGGAATTAAACTTGTATCTGTGGCAAAAATATCAGAACTTTTATGAAAATGTATCGTCTATACGCCCTATTTCTATGGATGTTGTGGCGTTTCCGACCATTATGCCGTTGCAGTTTGCAAGTATGGAAGCACCAATATAGTAACTCCCGTAGTTTGCAGTTCCGGTTTTAACCTGAACATGGAAGAGTTCGCTGAGATTTTTGATTTCATCCTCTGTTGCTTCAGGGGAGACAAGCATTCCCTTATTATTGAGAACTGCAACGCTTCCCACGGTTTTTACTCCTGCTATTGTGGATTTAATAACCTCCACTCCAAGTGTGTCTGCTATAACCTTTTCAGACGATTCCGTGAAAGAGGGATGAACTATAGCAACCCTGTCACTGGTTATAATGTTGTTTCCTATTGCATTCAGTCTGTCCTTCAGAAAGACTATTCTTCTTCCATTGAGATCGATGCTTGAAAAGTCATCCATGCCCGATAACCCTGAAACTATTATGCCGTTAGAATTAAACACTATCATTGTCCCTACAAGGCTGAAGTTATCAACTATGACGCCTGCGGTTTTAACCTTCAAAATTTCCTCTATGGAGCTCCTCTCATCATCTGAAATGTTTTTCGGAACGAATGCAAAATCGTTGAATACCTTTACATAAACTCCGATGAAATCACTGTCAAATATTGATAATTTTTTAATCATAAAATTACGGGAGAATTACTTCAGTTGTGCCATCTTCAAGTTTAATGATTTTCAGGCTTACCTTTGTTGGTATGTGCTCTCTCCCACGCTTCCATATAAACTCATTTACCTTATTATCTACCCATATCATACCGGGCTCAGATTTTGTATATCTGGCAACTGCATCCTTTATTATTTCTATTGCAGTATCTGCTCTTCTTCTTCTGGATGATGCCCTTGCGGACCTCAGTGATATATTTATAAGCTCCTCTGTTGATAATTCATTATTTTCTACCATTGATAACACCTTAAAGTTTTAAGTTTGACCTTCTCCAGTTCTTCCTCTTCGGATTCTGGGTCATCTTCCTGTCTGTTTTCAGCATAACCCATCCAGGTACCCTTCTGTTTGAGTTAACATGTTTCATTAACCTTAATTTTTTTCCAAGCGGTTTGTTTTTACTCATATTCATCTCCTCTCTATTTTTGTTTCTCTTTTAGTTCCTATTAGACGTGATAGTATACCCTTTAATTCTTCGTCTCCTATAACCCTGTTGATTCTTCCCATGCCAGCAAGCTGTATGAGCTGGTTCTCCACATTGCTTACCAGGTCTGGTTTTACCAGTTTGAGCGTGCTGAGTCTTTCACGTGCTTCAGTGGATAGTATTTGCCTGAGAATCTGCTGCCTTCTTGCCTCTTCCTGCTCCATCTGCCTTTTGCTTTCATCGTCCATTTCGTTCTGCTGCTGGGCATTTCTCTGCATTTCCTCGAGTTTTCTCTTCCGGATATTACTTAACTCGTCATCTTCATCCATTTACAACACCAGAGTTAGATATTAATCCAATATTCATAAGATTTGTTATTAAAGGTATTTTTCAAAAACCTTGTCCTTTTCAGCAAGGTTTTTCATTACCTCCTTTGCCGCCTTATCCACAAGAGACTGTCCTGCAGGTGTAAGGGATCTTCCGATTTTTGTGTCATTCTTTAAATACCCGAGCTTTTCAAGTGCCTGTAAGATATTCCTTACTATATATCTGCTTCCCTCTACAGGATGGTATCTTTTTGTTCCCCTGTCCTGGCGACTACCGTATTCCTGGCTCAGCCTTGATATGCCTATGCTGCTGTTCAATGCAACCTTTCTCATTATGGATGCCATTCTTGTGTAGTACCAGTCATCCTGTACCCATGACTTCTCTCTTCCGATACCATCCTTCAGGTAATTTACCCATTCTGGCATCTTTACATCCT
>JAKAAA010000070.1 GCA_021797295.1 Thermoplasmata archaeon | reverse complement strand
ACAGTAGTATATGCATAATTTTTTCCCTTTATTTTCTTAATTTCAATGTGATCTCTGGCCATGCATATACATTAATCTTCATTTTATATAGATTTATGGTATGCACATAAATTCACGTTTATACCGGTTCTTCACATAATTGGACATATTTTTATAAAATACAGGAATACAACAGAATGGAAGAGTATGATGTTATAACAATAGGCGCCGGTGGTGCTGCATATCCCGCTGCATTCAGGCTGAAGCGTTCCGGATTCAGTGTAATTATGATTGATGAGAAAGGGGTTATGTCCGGTAACTGCCTGTCAGAGGGTTGTGTTCCGTCAAAGGCGATAATAGAAACTGTCCACAATTACAAAATAATGAGGGAATTTACTGAATTTAAATTAAATTACGGCGATATCATAAAAAGAAAAGACCATGTTCAGGAAATGCGTTACAGGCAGCATGCAGCGGAACTCAAGGAAGCTGATCTTGAAATTATAAAGGGTACAGCAAAATTACTGGACACCCATACTGTAGAGGTAGATACAGGAAAGGAAAAAATGAAGCTGGGATTCAGGCATCTGATCATAGGCTCCGGGGCATATACTTACAAACTGAACATTCCCGGATCAGAATATGCTATTACAAGTGCTGATTTATTCAAAATTGATCCTGCCGTGAAAAAAATTCCGGATAGTCTGGTTGTTATAGGTGGTGGTTACATAGGCGTTGAAACTGCCTCATTCATGTCAATCCTGGGATCGAAGGTAACCCTCATTGAAAGGTCTGACAGGCTTTTAACCGATATGGACGCGGGCATAGTCGACAAATTAACCGGGATGCTGCCGGAAATGGTGATAAACCTGAACAATGAGGTAAAGTCTATACAGAAGGACGGGAATAAATTTAAGACCATTATAGTGGATGAAAACGGGGAAAAGGTCAGTATATTATCCGATATGGTAATGATGGCCACCGGAAGAGAGCCCCTGATCCCTGAAGGCACTGCTCAATGCGGAATAGAAATGGACAGGCACGGAATAAAGGTAAATTCTGCCATGCAGACAAATATACCACATATATACGCTACTGGCGATGTCAACGGTATAACGCCCTTATTCCATGCTGCTAAAAGGCAATCACTGATTGCGGCTGCAAACATCATGGCCGGGGATACTGCCGTGGAAAGATTTGACAGTTCCTCAGTACCATTCACGCTTTTCTCCATTCCCAATATGTCCTTCGTGGGCATAACGCCGGATACTGCAAGGCAGGGGAAAATTGAGTACAGTGCAGTTACTTACCCCATGATTGAGGACAGTATGGCTGAAATACATAATGAAATATGCGGAGAAATTACAATGCTGTTTGACAAAAACCTGAAAATCATAGGTGGCTATGTAATAGGAAACGATGCAGGGAATCTCATTAACGAAATTGCCCTGGGAATCCATAAGGGATTGAACGCGAGGGATTTTGCCGAAATGGCGCACCAGCATCCCATGACATTCGAGGGGCTCGATTCAGCGGCAAGGAAGCTTTTCTGAAATTTATTTTATTTCTTTGCTCATATTTATTATTTGCTTCCATGATGCATCATAATAATTTTCTCCGGTGGGATTATAGCCAAGTGATTCATAATATCCTTCAAGGTCTTTCACTGCTTCAATGTTTATTCTCTCTATACCCAGCTGATGGGCAATATAAAGTTCTATTATTCTCAGAAGGTCATAGCCGGCACCTGAACTTCCCCTGCTTGCAAAGTTTCTGGCAAGCATCTCTATGATTATGGTTTTGGGATGTTCTATATTCGGAGAAAGCCTGAACATAACAACACCGTCAATTACTCCTTTAACTGACTCTTTTATAATAACTATATTATTATCGCCACGACTCCAATCATAAAAATAAGATAAATGATAATCACGCATCTTCCTGTCTTCAGACATGAACTCTTTATTAACATCGGACTCCCGGATCAGCCTGTATCCTTGCGGGAGCTGTACAGTCTTTGAATGGCCTATCATAACTGCCGGCATAATACATCACATATAAAATATTTAAAAGCCATTCATAAATCTTTTCCAGTACAGCACACTAAAAATTCATTCAGAAGAATAATTTATTAACAACCGGTTAATACAAATAAATGAATGGATACTATAAGGGAAATATAGAGGACGTTCCCGCGCAGGAGGTAAAGGTCGGCAATTCAAAGGATACATATATACAGTGGCTTATTACCGACAAACAGGAAAAATCATACGCAATGAGGAGGTTCATCATAAAGCCAGAGGGATTCATACAGCTGCACTATCACGATTATTTTGAAAGCCTGTATATTATAAGGGGGAAATGTGATGCCACAGTCAATGGTGAAACCATGCAACTTGCGGCAGGAGATTTCATCTTCATAGATACAAAATTCGAGCATGAGATCAGAAATACCGGAAAGAAAGACCTTGAATTCATATGCGTTATCAATTATACGGAAAATATGGATATAACCCCGGTGTATAAACACTGAGATTTCCTTGAAATGCAGATCAAGATGATGAAATATCCCGGTGATGTTCAACGGTGAATAAATACATACTTTCAATTGATGCCGGAACCACAAATTCAAAAGCGGTAATATTCGATGATGCAGGAAATGTTATTTCAAAATATACTACCAGAATGAAATCTATTTACCCGCAGGAGGGGTGGGTCGAACAGGATCCATATTATATCATTTCCGCAGTGAAAATGGCTATATCAAGGGTATTGAAGATTACAGGCATATCACCCTCACAGATTCAATGCGCGGGAATCACCAATCAGCGTGAGACCATTATCATATGGGATAAGAATACAGGCATACCAGTGTATAATGCAATTTTATGGCAGGACAGGCGAACTGAGAACATCATGAAAGGGCTTCTGGATTATGAAAAGGAAATAATGGAAAAAACCGGACTCAGGCTTGATCCCTACTTCAGCGCAGGTAAAATAAAATGGATTCTGGATAATGTAGAAGGTGTACGAAACAATGCTATGAAGGGAAATCTGGTTTTTGGAACCGTTGATTCATGGCTCCTTTATAATCTGGATGAATCGCATCCCTGCTACACCGATTATACCAATGCTTCCAGAACCATGCTTTTTGATATAAGGAAGCTCGAGTGGGATTATGATCTATTAACCATGTTCAATATCCCCGGTATTCTCCTACCGGATGTATTTCCATCACTGAATGAATTCGGAAATATTTCTATAGGGGGCAATGGAAAAATTCCGGTATATTCTATCATAGGAGATCAGCAATCGTCACTGTTCGGGCATTCATCAACATCAAGGGGCACTGCAAAAATTACATATGGAACCGGATCATTTGCAATGCTCAATACCGGCACGGAACGTCCACATTCAGATAAACTGATCAACACTGTTGCATTCGGACTTGGTAAAAAGAATATAAACTATGCACTGGAGGGAAGTGTATTCAGCGCAGGATTTGCCGTTGACTGGGTCAAGAATCTCCTCCACGTAAAGTCATTTGAAAGATTCGAGGAAATGGCAACGCAGGCGAAACCACAGAATTCCTTTCTTGTGCCCGCCTTTTCAGGCCTGGGTTCTCCATACTGGGATCCCGATGCCCGTGCATTAATAATAGGGATGAACGGTGCTACCGGAAGGAAGGATTTTGCCAGGATGGCATACGAATCGGTGGCATTCCAGACCGGGGATGTACTCAGGGAAATGAAAAAAGCATCGACGATCAGGGAGGCAAGGGTTGATGGTGGATTATCCATGAGTGATTTTCTGATGCAGTTGCAGGCAAATCTTTCGGGGATAGATATAATCAGGACGAATTCACCGGAGGTTACTGCCGCGGGAACTGCATATATAGCCGGTATTGCTGCCGGTCTCTGGGCAATTGATGATATTGCAGGAATGGCCAGGGTGGAAAAAGAATACATGCCGGAAGATACCGGCAATGATGCGATCCATAGATATCCTCAATGGAAGGAAGCTGTAGGACGATCCCTGAACTGGCAGAGCAGTTAGCATCCGCAAAATATTATATAAAATCCTGACATAGGCAGAGATGGATAATCAGGAGGAAATTTTAAAGAGATATATAGGTTTTTCAAAGGATTACATGGATACTTCCAGAGATCCGTTGAATGATTTTTACCATTACTGTAATGGAAAATGGCTTGATCAAACCCCCATACCTGAGGACAGGGCAAGATATGGTGCATTTGATATGCTCTATGAAAAGAATATGTACCTTTTGAGAAAGATACTGGAAGATTCGGAAAATAGCCCTATAAGTGCCGAAGAGCAGATGCTGGGGAATTTTTACCGGTCTGCCATGGATACAGAAAGATTGGAGGAATTGAAATTCAAGCCCATAGAGGGTTTAATGAAGAAACTGGAAATTTCATCAAGGGACGAACTACCGGCACTGCTTGCTAACCTCTCCATTAACGGCGTCCAGATTCCCTTTGATATGGGAAGTGCAGAGGATGCAAAAAACGCAGAGATCTATTCCCTGTATATCTCACAGGGTGGACTCACCCTCCCGGACAGGGATTATTATCTGAACGAATCCATGAAACCCATTCTGTATGCCTATGCCAGGCATGTAGAGAACATGTTCGTTCTCTACGGGTACAGCAGAGAAATGGCTGAGAAATCTTCCGGAACTATAGTCAGGATTGAAACGGAAATGGCGAAGTTCAGCAGGAGCAAGACCGATCTGAGGGATGTGGAGAAGGCTTATAACCCGGTAAAGATGGATGATCTTTACAGCAGTTATCCGGAAATGGGATTCAGGGCATTTTTCGAAAATACAGGATTTAAAGCTCCTGAATATGGAATTCTTGATGCCCCTGAATTCTTTGAGAGGGCAAATCAGCTTTTGCAGTCAGAAAGCCTGGAAAATATAGTTGAATACCTGAAATGGAAGATCCTTACAGGTTCAGCACCATTTCTCCACGATGCGGTTGT
>JAKAAA010000007.1:7668-20055 GCA_021797295.1 Thermoplasmata archaeon | reverse complement strand
GTTATATCAATGTTTATTATTTAATTTTTATCTAGTATTCCCTGTACTTTTCATCAAATATGCCCATCTCATGGCAAATTTTACTGTAATACCTTGCAGCTTCGGTTGCTTCATACTCACCATTACTTCCTGTATAAAGTCCGAATCTATCTCTGTATCCCCTTGCCCATTCATAATTATCCATGAGGGACCGGTAGAAATAACCTCTTATCGGGACAAAATCTTCTTTTATTGCCCTGTGCAGCTCAATTAAATGCTTTTCTATGAATTCCGTTCTAATTTTTCCGGTTGCATCCGCTACCCCATTTTCCAGTATTATAACTGGTTTCCTGTACCGGTTGAATAGTGATACGGTAACGGCCCTTATTCCTTCAGGAAATATGTCCATGTAGTTATCGGAACAGACCTTGCACGGTAGGAAGGAAAATCTATACCTGATATCCACATTGTCATTGTCAAGGTATCTCACAATAATCCTGCTGTAATAGTCTATTCCTATAAAATCAGTGCCCGAGAATTCTTCAGGCCTGGATTCACTGTAAATCCCTGAAAGGGATGGATCAAAATTTCCGTAAAGGGCTGAATCCAGATAGAGCTTATAAAATACGTAAGAGACATACTCATTGATGAATCTATTTTGCGGAGTGTCAAGTTCAGGCTGGAAGTATGGTACTGCAACATTTATGCCCACAGTGGTAGCCGGATTTTCCATTTTAATGATTTTATATGCAATATTATGCGCATATGCCAAATTTCTCAGTACTGTAACCGTTATTTTGAAATCAGACATACCCGGAGGGAATCCCTCAAGATTCCCGTAAAGATATCCGTTTATTGCTATAATGTTCGGCTCATTTATTGTATGCCAGATATCCACATATTCCTTGAATTTTTTGTAAATGTAATAAACATACTTGCCGAATTCCACAACAGTTTTCTTATCTGCCCACCCCTTGCTACTGGATTCCATAAAATTTTCATTGCATTGGACAGGATCATGAAGCCATAAAGGCAGTGGCCAGTGGTATGCAGTCAGTACAAGTTTTAACCCTTTAGATTTGATATAGGCCAATATTTCCTTATAATGTGCAACTGAGGATGCATCGACTATATCATCCATTTGAACCATAAATTCAACGGGAAATTCCATTTCATAAACATCACCCTTTTCATTGGTAACTGTTAGAACCTTAATGTTTTCCGTAGTTTTTTTAAATACTCGTGCCCAGTCTATACCTATTCTGATTGCATTGTTTCCCAGTGAAACCGCATAATCAACATATTTTTTATAATCATTCCAGAAATCTGGACCATTGTCAGGGAAATCACCGCTTACGTAAGTTTTCTTAATTATTGATTCTGAATGAACCCAACTATACCAGTCACTTTCTGATGAGATTGAATCCTTCGATTTACCCATTTCCACCTGGAACGGACTCGTAGCAGTTCCAAACATAAAATTGTTAGGAAACTTTCTGATCATTGCAACATCACCTCTTCCTATTTTTCACCAAGTATAGAAATATATGCAGATTCCAGATCGGAACCGTATGAAGTATATGAAATAACAGGAGCCAGTTTAATCACATCCTGAAGTATTTCTGCTCTGTCAGATTCCTTTCCAGAAAATTTAATTACGGCTGTCCTCCCATCGGTTTTGAGTATTCCTGATCCGATTAATTCCAGCTGTTTTATCATAGAATTGTCAACAGGTTTGAGGAACTCTACAGAGACGGCACTGGTGTTGAATTCCTGTGATATCTCCTCTATTTTTCCCTGCTTTAGGATTTTTCCATGATTTATAAATACAACATCATCGCATGTTTCTGAAACTTCTGAAAGGATATGGGATGAAAAGAACACGAGTTTCGTTTTTTTGAGCTTAAGTATGAAATCCCTGAATATTTTCCTCTCGAATGGGTCCAGCCCACTGGTAGGCTCATCCAGTATAACAATGTCCGGGTCTGATATAAGTACTGATGCAAATACGGCACGCTGTCTCTGGCCCTTTGAAAGCTGCCCCATTCTTGATTTCAATGGAGGAAGTTTTAACGCATCGTAGAATTCGTCTATTCTGGATTCCATAGTTTTTTTATCGATTCCCCTGAGTTCAGCAACAAATTGCAGTGATTCTTTAACGGTAAGAAATGGATATGGAGTAGGGGTCTCTATCATGGACCCTACTTCCAGCATGGCTTTCTTCGGATACTTATTGACATCTATGCCGTTCAATTCTGCACTGCCTGATGTTGGATGCAGCAGGTTTGTCATAACTTTCAGTGTTGTAGTCTTTCCGGCACCATTGGGACCTAGATATCCTATGGCACCGTGACCACTGTAATGGAACGATACATCGTCAAGAGCCTTGAATTTACTGTAATTCTTAGATACATTGTTAAAACTTATTTCCATATTTATCCCTCTATCTGCCTCCTTGCATACAACAGTATAGCAATTATCCCGCATATTGCCATATATGCAATTAACACACCTATCCCCTGCATAACCGTGGGGCTGAACGTATATCCAACAAATGAGGAAACTCTTGCAGCAGCACCGCCTGGACCTCCAAAGCCAGCAGGCCCAACAACCTTCGCAGCAGGATAGGGTTTTTCAAATATTAGATACATAATTTTTCCGGCAAAGTCCAGTGAAAACAGAGGATCTATACCCCCAATGGCCCCCACAAATTCATCTATTATGGGAAAACCGATAAATAGAAGAAGTACCGAAACTATAATTCCGCTGGACTGTCCTTTAAATATTCCTGAAAACAGTGAGGCAAATGATATTGCTGCTGCAAGGAACAGAACGACTATTCCGAGGCTTTCGAATATAACAGGGGTTGCGGTGCCGTAAAGATAAAATGAGCTTATAATACCTACCAGAAAGTATACAAATACTATAACAAATGAGGATATCAAAGCAGCAGTGTATCTGCCAAGAAACAGTACCGACCTTCTTACGGGCTGAACAAGTGTGTAATAGGCCGCATTTGTGCCTGTATCCGTGGAAATTATATCCCCTCCGAAGAATGCACCTATGATTACAACCAGGTCTGCGGCAAAGCCTTCAAGATAATTATAGAAATAAAATAGTGCAGTCCCTGCCTTCAACATACTGTATTCATCATGCAGTATTAATGCCGTTATGCCCACTGATATTATGAGAGTAAAAATAAATAATCCCAGGAATCTTTTTGTACGGATATATGATTTAAATTGATATTTGAATGATATCATATACTGATTAAAGTCACTGTCATTTTCCATGCCGTATAATCATTAAGGTATATTTAACCATTATCTAAAAATAAATAGATAGTTATCTTATTCCATCACCGGCTTCTTTTCCCTGACAAAGTTATCCCTATTGAGATCTCTGATTGCCTCCCGTATCTGTTCATCAGTGTTCATAACTATTGGCCCGTACCATTTTACTGGCTCATGAAGCGGTTTTCCAGATAAGAGTATGAATCTATATCCCGATCTACCAGTTCTAACATTAACGTAATCTCCATCCATAGATAATATGGCCGCTGTATCCGGCTCAAGTTTCTGATTACCGTGAATTCCCTCTCCGGTTACTGAAAAAATAATAGATGTATATCCATCCTTAATGGGGTAACTGAACTCAGATTCTTCATCCATGGAAACGTCAAGGTAAAGCGGATCTATGCCATACTGTGATGTGTACATGCCCGAAGTTTTATTATATTCTCCGGCAATAATCTTGACCGTTGCGCCATCAAGGGAAATTACAGGCACCTCATTTCCATTTATATTCCTGTATGTTGGAATAGTCATTTTATATTTAGCAGGAAGGTTTAACCACAACTGGAAACCGGAGACAAGTGTTGGCATTCCATTTGCCCTTAATAGCTCCTCCGGATTTTTCTCATCCAGTGGCTTAGGCATCTCTTCATGGAATATGCCACTTCCTGCAGTCATCCACTGAAGTCCATCTGGGTATATTGTTCCACGGTGATCGGTAGTATCACGATGCTCGACCTTACCTGACAGCAAATATGTTATGGTTTCTATTCCTCTATGTGGGTGCCATGGGAATCCCGAGATGTAATCATCAATTCTATCGGACCCGAAGTGATCCAGTAGAAGAAATGGATCTGTTATGTTAACTGTATTCGGACCGCCGAAAATTCTTTTCAGGCGCACTCCGGCCCCGTCCTTTGCTTCAACGCCCTTAATAACATAATTTATCTTCTTTATTCTGCCATTTATTTTTTCCATGATTAACTAATGCTCTTTAATTTAAATGTTTTTGCTATATAATTATATACCACTTAAAATCCTATTCATAGCGAATTTTATATACAAAATAAAAATGTGAAGCCATATATTGGGATGTAATATAATGAAAATAAATTTTCAGAACTGTGGTATAGTATACGACCTTGAAATTGTTGAATATTTAAAGGCGCTTGATTTCCAGAAAAAAATTCATGATAAAGTCAATAAAGAGGAATCATGCGATACATTCATATTTCTCCAGCATCCTGATATTTATACTGCAGGTTCCCATTTCAGTGGAAACCTTGAAGGTGCAATAAAGATAAACCGCGGAGGATATTTAACATATCACGGTCCCGGCCAGCTTGTTGCATATTATATTATAAATCTGAAAAGATCAAACCTTGATGCATTGAAACTCATAAAATTAATTCAGGAATCTGTAATTGAACTGTTAGATTATTATAAAATTAGAGGAACGCCAATGCTGAACGAAAAAACAGGTGTGTGGGTTGGAAATAAAAAGATATGTTCCATAGGACTAGGCATTGATAAATTTACAACAATGCATGGGATGGGACTCAATGTGTGTACGGATTTAAAAAAATTTAATGTGATAAATCCATGCAACTTTTCATCAGAAATAATGACGTCTATGGATTCAATTCGGGGAAAACAGCACAGTTTTAATGATGTGAAGGAAAAATTTATTGATATCACCTTAAAAAAATTTGGAATCATAGATTATGAAAGATACAAGGATATTTTATAAGTAATTTAGCATGATGCAGAAGGTATATATTTTATAATATACTTGTTAATTATGACAGAATTTCCAAAATTTCACTGCTGTGTAAATCAGAAAGAAGAGGATTATGATTCAGGGATACAGCTCTATTTTATGATAGAATATGAACTGGCAGAACTGATTGGCAGACTAATAAAGATGGATGAAAACCATGCAGATGAATACAAAAATATGTTTGAATTTATCAAATCTCTAGAGAATTATATAATTACTGGAGAAAATCCAAAAGATTTCAGTTTTCTTGAAAAAATAGAGGGCGAAAAGGGCTGGGCCATGGATTATTCCATACTATTGAATGAAAGCAGATCGGCCAGAGTTGCCTTCAGGGCATGTAGAAAAACAGTAGAAGTTATGTATTACTACAGAGTACTATCGAGAAAAGAGGGATTTTCAGAACGCTTCAACCCGGAAAACTTCAGGGCTTTCCTTCTTTTGAGGGATATACTTTATAAGAGATCATGCGAATTAATGGAAAAATAATATTTTTTTATAATATATTAATATTTCGAAGATACACCGGTTATAAGTTTCAGGGTATAGAGATAATAAAATTCAGACATTACAATTATTATGAATGATGTTGCCATAAGGAATGAATATTTATTGTATTCATTGAACAGAAACAGGAATCCTGAAACCCCTGCTATTATGACAAAAATAAAAGATAAAACAGATGATATAATGAGGTTTATGTGTTGTATTTTTATACTGAGAAGAAGCATTATGAATGAAACTATGAGAATAAGGAATCCCAACATCATATGAAACATTACGGTGAGGTAATTAGAAGGAAAAGCCCTTGGTCCCATATGTGATATGCTGTTTAATGGCGGGAATGGCACATAGAGATTTATGAACATACCCATTATGAACTGTATGAAGAGAAGAACCATCATCACAGCAAGACCTAGATAGGCGAAGCTATATTTATTATCCATAAAACAGTATATCGTGTTATTATTTAAATTATTCAACTTCGCAAAAATTTATTAAATGCGTACATATAAACTGATATGGAAGTTATAAATTACAGGCTTAGCCTTGATATAGATTTCAAACACAAAAAGTATGCAGGGGATGAAACGGTAAAAATTAAGGATGCAGAAAAGAAAATAACTTTTGACCTCAATAATATAGATATACATGAAGTCAAAATCAATGGGTCAGCAGTAAAATATGAAACAGATAAAGATGGCGTAACATTCTCCACTGATGGAGGTGACATTTCAGTTGATGTTAAATTTTCTTCCGATGTTGACCGTGGCCTGAAGGGTTTCTATCTTGCCGGAACGGAGACTCAGTATATACTTTCTACCCAGTTCGAGGAATCGGATGCCAGAAGGGCATTTCCATGCATAGACAATCCTAATTACAAAGCTACCTTTGACATTTCAATGAAGATTGACAGTAACCTCAGAGCCATTTCAAATATGCCTGCAAAAAAGGAAAAACTGGAAAATGGAAAGAAGCTTATTGAATTCGAGCAAACCCCCAGAATGGCAACATATCTTGTTTACCTTGGAGTAGGCCAATTTGATGAGGTGGAAGATTTATATAAGGGCAAAAAACTATATCTTACAGCAATGAAGGGACATTTAGCATCATCCAGATATCCGATTGAAGTTGCAAAGAAATCATTGAATTACCTTGAAACCTACACAGGAATAGATTACATGCTTCCAAAATTAAACCTTATCTCAGTTCCGGAATTTGCTGCTGGCGCCATGGAAAATTGGGGCGCAATAACATTCAGGGAAATCCTTCTAAATATTGATGATTCAACCACAAGTAAGAGTTATAAAAGAACATCAGAGGTCATAACACATGAACTCGTTCACATGTGGTTCGGTGACCTTGTGACCATGAAATGGTGGAACGACTTATGGCT
This sequence comes from Thermoplasmata archaeon, assembly GCA_021797295.1. Next base: position 13,109 of record JAKAAA010000007.1, on the reverse strand, counting down.
AAATGAGAGCTTTGCCACATTCTTTGCGTTCAAGACCGTTGACAGTACTGATCCGGAATGGAAATTCTTCGGTGATTTCCTTCTTGACCAGACGGACGGCGCCTACACTATGGATTCACTAAAGAATTCACATCCCATAAACGCGGATGTTTCAGATCCCAGGAGCGTATCACAGCTTTCATATGAAATAAGGTACGGTAAGGGTTCAAATGTTTTGAGAATGATAGAAGCATATGTGGGAAAGGATGTATTCATGAAGGCACTTAGGAATTATCTGAGGGAATTTTCATATAAGAATGCCTCAGGATCCGATCTATGGAATGCCATAGAAAAGGAATCTGGAAAGGTGGTTTCCTCAATTATGGAGCAATGGATATCAAACAAGGGATATCCATATCTTATAACTGAGAGGAGTGGAGATAAATTAAAAATAACACAGAAACAGTTTTATTTCCTTGAGGGAGATAAGAATTCACAGTGGAAAATACCATTATTCATAAACAGATTTTCCAGAGAAGAAAATGCGCTCATGGAGGGAGGAGAAATGGAAATAGACGGTGATGTTCTCTCACTGAATTACGGGCACAGCGGATTCTACAGGGTACTCTATGACGATGCAATGTATGAAACTGTGACAAGAAATCTTTCACAGATATCAACCGATGAGAAATGGGGTATTGCAAACGATCTCTATGCGTTTCTTCTATCAGGCAAAATAAACATGACCCAGTATGTAAGAAGGGTTGAGAAGCTTTACGGCATAAATGATAATATAGTCATTGATGAGATATCAAAACAGCTTTATTCCCTGTATAATATAACAGGGAACGGTTATTTTAGAGATCTTGCGAACTTCTACATAAAGGATAAGATGGAATACATAGAGACAAATAAGAAGGATGAGTTTAACTATAAAATATCGCTCTCTGGACTGTACACAAAGCTGGCATATATTAATAATGACTTCTGCAAAACACTTCTCAGCAAATATAAGGAATATAGCCAGGTGGAACCGGATTTCAGGCTTGCCTATCTTGTTGCCCAGGCGAGGGTAAACAATGATTTCAGGTACTTTGCAAACATAATAGAGACAACATCAAATGATGAGGATAAGACAAAGGCTATAACTGCATCAGGCGTGCTTGAAGGTGACAGCAACCATAAAAGCATCATGGAATTCGTTAAATCAGGAAAAGCTAAGAAGCAGGATATGGACTCGTTCTTTGTCGCAATGTCATCAAGCGATGGATCAAGGCAGTATATAATAGATAATCTGAAGAATATAGTTGATACCATGTATAAATTCCAGCTAAGCCCCCTGAGAATAAACAGATGCGTTCAGTCAATGATAGGGAATGCAGGGATTAAGAAACCGGAAAAAATGAAAAAAGCTGCTGAATCCGTGAGAAACGAGGAAATTTTCGGTGGAATAAATAAAGGTCTTGAATTCCTGGAAATCTATGAAAATCTGGTAAAAAACACGAAATAATTTTTAGTATTTTTTAATATCTTTTAAATTGATGGACGCAAAGGGTATTATCATTTCTTCCCGGCTTAGACCCCCATGCATGCCCCGGTCTTTTATAATGTCATCATCATAATATTTGTACCATACAGTATTTCCGGAATGAGGCAGAACCAGAATATTCCCCACTCTTGAGATGTATTTTTCTGATACAGTGTCGTTTCCCATAAGCCCCATTTTTAGGATTTCATTTTTGGTGATAATTTCAGCACTGCCATGGAGCTGCCCTTCCAGTCTATTTTTCATATCTTCCGGGCTATCAGAATATATCATCATGTCCCTGGGGCTCCATGTTTCCGGCATTGTCCTTCCATTCTTGATTTTCAATAGTTCCCTGATACCTGAAACATATATCTTTTTATTAACAGGGGTGAACCCATGATCAGATGATACCATAACTGCAATATCCTCACCTGCAAGATCCCTGAATAAATCATTGAACATGGATGATATATACCGCAGTGATTCCATATGTTCCGGGCTCCCCGGGCCATACCTGTGCTCCATTTTATCCGGATCCTCTATATAAAAAAATATATATGAATTTTCACGCACCTTTTTCAGAAGCTTTCTAAGTATAAGAAAACCTTCAAAGAGAAAATCATATCTCTTCTTTTCTTTTGCACCTGAATACATTATTCTGCTGTAACTGCTCTTCAAAAGATCTGCAAATGATATTATATAAGACCTTATTTCATGTTCATTCAGTGTCTCATAGAAGGTTTTTCCATGAAACAGAATTGATGGATCTGGATTTAAATCTGCAAACCTTTCCCGATCCTGTCTGTACACAGGGATAAATGGCAGGCTTTTCACAACCATGTTATAATTTTCCAGATAAAGCCTCCATTCAAATAGCCCGTGTTCAGCAGGGGTTAAACCAGTATTTATTGTGTTGCTTGCGGCTGCAGTGGTGGATGGAAATACGGATGTTATGGGAGATACTATTCCAGAGTCGTTTATTTCCTGAAATGGCCTGTAATTTGCCAGATAGTTCCTCCAGCTATCATAACCGAGCCCATCTATATAAAAGAATACCACTTTTTTTGACCCATAAAGATTGCTGTAAAGTTCTTTTTTTAGAGGAATTCCATTATTATTTATACCGAATAATGATAGGATTGTGCTGTTTATGTTGGAAAAATTATAGCCGTTGTAATCGGGATAAACAAAATTCCCGTCATCTCTGTACATGAACTGCATATCATCGTTAATCATGCATTTACATTACTAAATTATATTAACATATTACTAGTACATTAAATAGAAATTACTGCCATTTGATAATTGATTTTATTTCCCCTTCCGGTTTTTTCAGGAAGATTTCAGTGTTTTCGGGGGAATATGTCCCGGTGATTAGATCGCCTATCAAGGAATTATGGGAATGACTCCATTTCTCAATATACCTCAAGGCATCAAAATAATGCTTTTTCGCCCCATCAACTGAACCTACCATGCTTATGTTCCTCTCTATTATATAGTCTATATCTTCCCCGTTAACCTGCGTTCCTGGAGCATTTCCGTTTGTTCCGAATAGTATTGCAACTCCGTTGTTATTCATCATGCGAACAAATCTGAATATTGTGGCCGGGTCTCCGCTTGTATCTATCAACAGATCTATACCCTTAAGTGGAATGCCCCCTGTATAATCAAAGAATATGCTTCCTGTTTTTTCCAGAATGGATAATTTTGATTCTTCGAGGCTATGCCTGTTTGTCATGTATACATTAAACCTGTATTCATTCGCCATCATTGAATATAGGAATGCCTCACTTCCAGAACCAATAATAAGGCAGGTTTTTCCTGTAAATGTGGAATCTTCATTCTGAAATATGGATCTTTTCGATACAGTATCAAAGACCTCAAATGCTTTCATAACATTCTTAGCCGGTTCTGTTAGGACTGCTTCTCTTACCATGCTTCTATCATTTACTTTTACAAGATTCTTTATGGAATCGAAAAAATAATCCCTCATGAATCCATGAAGACCGGTTATTCCGGCCTCGTTCTTCTTTCCATCAGAGCAGTTGTCTTCTCTTCCTATTCTACAGTTCACACAATTTCCGGGTCTCCTCACAACCGGCACAACATAATCACCAGTTTTTATTCCATATTCATTTTCCTGGATATCGATTACCTGGCATACAGCTTCATGCCCCAGAACAAGGAAATTATAACCCGGCTGGTTGTACGCAAATGATAGGCTTCCATGCACCTCGCCCCGATCTGTACCGCATATTCCTGTATACAGGGGTTTTAGCTTTACTTCAAAGTCTTCCTTGTCTGGAATCTCTACATTATGGAATTCAATACCTCCTGTTGGTGCATTTGTGGTCAAAGCATTTACCATAGCGGCGTAATTTCATTTTTGATATAGATTTTATGGTTAGCACAATTTACATTATATGCAATTTTATTCTGGAGTTTATGGGTTATTTATTATTTTCATTAGTTCGTTGGAATTAACTATTTTGATTCCATAACCTATCTTGTCTATTATACCACTATCGTTGGAAACAAGATGTGTAGATTTCCTCAATATCGCAGTTGCTAAAATTATTGCATCCCGGAGCTTTATTTTATCTTTGACCCTTATTTTAGCGGCCAGATCGGCAATTTCGCTAACAACTGGTACAATAATAAAAGAACTTGATTCAATAAGAGACTCTTTGAAGCTTTTCGAGCTTTTGATGTCATCATTCATATAAAAATCCGTTAGCACTACAGATAATACAACAGTAGAAATCATGCCCTCAAATTCCCCATTGGATATTTTATCAAAGTTGTCTGGATGAATCAAAAAATAATTCCTCCTTATTCATAACATTCAATATTACATTCGTATCTAGAGAAATCCTAATGCCATTCATCTCTTATACTTTTAATTGATTCATTTACAATGGCATCAAAAGGCTTGGCTGATATGAGCACATCGGCTAATTTCTTATTATAAGCCTTCTTTATTATAATTCCATCTTTGGAAGATTCAAATATATGTGGTCACCTGGCCGTACATCCAGATATTCACGAATTTCTTACGGTATTGTTACCTGACCTTTTACATTTACACTACCGGCTTTAATTATCATTGAAAAAATATAATATTATTATATATAGGTATTACTTTTCTACAAATTGCTTTTAAATATAAATATGCGTTTACGATTCATCCATATAACGGAATTTTATTCTTTCTATCATTCTCGGTATATTTATATCCATGGGGCATACCTCCTTGCATCCCCCGGAATGCATGCAAAGCATGGATTTATCGTATTTCTTTGAAGTTATTGCAGACCACATTATTCCTGTTGGCCCGGTGTAAGGGCTATCTCCAAAGTCCTTTCCATAAAGTTTGTAGGATGGGCATGAGAAATAGCACCTTCCACACCTGATGCAGAGCAGTGACTCGCGTATGTCGGAGTTTATAGCCTCCTTCCTGCCATTATCGAGCAGTATCAGATGGAATTCTTTCGGGCCGGTGGCAGGTGATACCCTCTGGAGCTCTATATCCCCGGTAGCACTGGGACCCGATGTGACATTTATATATGTAGGTGGATAATATCCAGCATAGGATGCCTGAACTATAACTTCATTAAATGCGTCTTTCAGTGTCGGAACGATCTTATCTATTCCTGTTATGGCTATATGTGTTTGCGGCAGAACTGTATCTATCCTGATATTTCCCTCATTTTCTATGAGAAGAACAGACCCTGTATCTGCTGCAATGGCATTTGCACCGGTGATTCCCACATCAGCTGCGAGATATTTCTCCATGAGGAATTTTCTCACCCTGCTCACCATTTCTTCTGCGGATGTGTTTTCGTTTATGCTGCTGTCAAGATTTTCATTCAATAATTTACCTATTTTATCCTTTGTCAGATGAATTGCAGGGGCAACAAGATGGGATGGCATA
>JAKAAA010000007.1:0-7658 GCA_021797295.1 Thermoplasmata archaeon | reverse complement strand
ATTGAGCTGAACAAGGTATTCTCCTAAATCAGTTTCCCAGATATCCATGCCCTCATTTTCCAGCTCCTCCCTGAGCTTTATTTCATAAAGCACGTTGGATTTGGAAACTACTATTTTTCTCTTTTCGCCTAATATTTCTTTTACAATTTCCATTGCCTCAGTGCTGTCCTTTGCAATATGGACATGCCCGCCCAGTTTTTCTACACTCTTTTGAGTTTTTGATATATATGTATCAATATCATCCAGCACCCTATTTTTGGTATCCCTCAATTCCGATGCCACATCCTTTATGTAAGGATTTTCCTCGAGAATTTTATGGACTTTCGGTGAATTATTCAGTGTAGCCTTATTTATTGCTACCTCCCATTCGTAGTTCATGAAACCACCTCAGCCAGATCCTTTATATTATTTATATACGGAGATAAATTCTGATAGCACAGTGGACACATAACAAGAACATTTTCATTGACTGATAGTAGCTTCTCAGCTCTCTCCCTGGATACATCCTCACTATCCTGGGCAGAAACAAGTGAAAGAGGGCCTCCGCAGCAGCTCCCTATTTCCTTGCTTGTTATCAGGTAGTTTTCATCTATGGAAAGACCGGAATTATTCACCTTATTACGTATGTCACTGTACATTCCCATAGCACGTGCATAAAGGCAGGAATCGTGTATAACATAGTTCCCTGAACCCTTGAATTTGACGATCTCTAAATAGTTCTTTACGTCTATGTCAAAATTTATAAAATCCTTATATCTTTTCAGGGCGTTCGTTGTATGGGGATCAACTGTTATAATATTTTTTATGCCCTTTGATTTAAAGAAACTGTAAAGTTTTTCGCCGTATTCTTTGTATTCCTTTAAGAATCCAGATTCCAGCAGGAGTGCACCAGAATATGGCTCCTTGTCATAAAGGTATCCGAACTTTACCCCCGATCCTGAAAGCATAGATGTTATGCTTTTCAGTATTCTAAACGCCCTCTGTAATTCCTCATCCTTGGGTTTTATAAGAAATTTTGATGCAGTCATGAGTCTTTTCGGTATGTTTAGTCTGTATATTTTCGGGAATAAAGCTTCATAACGCTTTAAAATGCCTGAAATCTGGTACATATAGGATGTATATATTATAGTGTCTCCGTTGTTTGGAATGTTATCTGCCCATGATGAATATAATTTTGTGTCCAGTGGAAATGGCAGGTAGCTATCCATCAAATTCTGGAAAATTAGATCTCTCATTTTCCCTATGCGTTGCTTGTTGATATCCATGGAAATAAAGGCGTTGATTGCTAATAAATTTATTTGCAAACATGTTTCATGAGTTATTATTACACAGGTAGGGTTTACGTTATTGGCTAGGATTTATGCTGACATAAATATCGTATATAACCGGCAGGCTCAGTACCAGCAGGTAATATATATAAACTTAGTAATTGATTACCAAATATGCAAATAAACTTAGTAATAAATACCAAAAAATTAATAATAATTAGTAATATATAACTAAATATGGATTTAACAGCAATTGCCATGCAGAATCCCTGGTGGCGTGAGAGGATAGAAATACTTAAGGATAATAAAGTGAAAAAATCCCTTGAATTACATCCAAGACGCATTTACCACTATAAAGAAGAAAATATAATACTTCTTGGACCAAGGCAGGTTGGGAAAACAACTTATATAAAAATGGTAATAATGGATTTACTTCTGAATAAAAATATTAATCCAAGAAATATTTTATATCTGACATGTGATTTTATAGATGATAAAGAAGACATAAAAACAGCCCTATCTTTCTTCGATGCACAATCAGATCGGAATAGAATGAGGTTTATCTTCTTAGATGAAATTAGCTTTGTTAAAGATTGGAATGCATTAATTCTCGGTCTTTTCAATTCAGGATATCTTAATGACAAACGAATTTATCTTACAGGTTCATCTTCCATTTCGTTATTAAAAGAAACATTTCCGGGTAGAAATATTGCAAAGATTGTATTTTTACCCTTGCAATTTAAAGAATATTTTGATTTATTTTTCAAAAAAATTAACATAAATGCGGAGATGGATATCAATAATGTGGGTGATTTTTATAAGTTATCCCTAGAAGTATCTCCATATATTAAAGAGTTAAACCAGGCTCTGGATCAATACCTGATAACGGGAGGATTTTTGTGGCCGTCTTATGAAGTTCGTGATTCTGAACCTCTGGATAAATTATACGAAATTTATAAAGATGCGATTATAGGAGATATTTCAAAACTTGATAAAAGACAGATATATTTTAAAGAGATTGTTGAACAAATAATCTCAGGCTATACATCAAGATTATCTGCTAATTCTATAGCACAGAATACATCCATAGGTTCGAATAAAACCGTGGAAGCCTATATTGAAATAATGCAGAATTTGTTTATTGCCAGAATATTTTATAAAAAAATGAATGGAAAAGTCATGTACAGAAGCAATAAAAAGATATATTTTACAGACCCCTTTATTTACAGGGTATTAAAAAAATATGCCAGGGGTGAAGCAGAATATAGGGAAGGTGAGCAGGCAAAGGTCATAGAGGGCGTTGTAGGTACACATCTATTCAATAAATTCCAGGAAATATACTATATGGAAACAAAAGCCGGAAAGGAAGTAGATTTTCTTTATAATAATATAGGAATAGAGATAAAGTATGGAAATAAGAAAATTAATAATTTATATTTTCCGAAAGGATACCTATTAACAAGGGATGCTTTACCTTACTTAGACGGTGATAGAGCATCCATACCTCTATCCATATTTCTGTACCTTATAAGCTCAGAAAGCCATTTATAAGTCTTACTTTCCATTATTTGTACATTATCCCAAATTGAATATTTTTATGTTACCCACAATTAAGTTCTTATTTAAATATAACTTAAATATAGATAGAAACTCTAAACCGAAAGTGAAGTTAAACAATTAGAAATCAAAATACATCATAAACCGAGGGATAATGGAAGATCATTTGCTGAACTGACATCCAAATAAGATTTTTCATGATTTCTTTAATAAAAAAGAACAGATAAACCATGGTGAATTATACTTTAAAAAGCTTCAAAAGATTTCAATAAAGAAAATTATTGGAGCGCATAGAATAATTCCAGGAAAATAGCCCTAATGCTTAACTCCATGTCTGTGAGCTGTATCAGAAATATTTGAAATGAATAACCGTTAAGTAATTTATACACCTTTCAATTATATCTATGACTCTTATTGTAGCCTATCTATCTCTTTAAATCTTTTTGCAATCTCAATTTTTAATCTATTCTGTGTATATACCGGAATATTTTTTGATGCAAAAGTTAAGGCTTTCTGTAAGGCAGATTTCATCACATCCCTAGTGACACCATTGTTTAAAGCAAACCGATCTGCCCTTATTTCATTTTTAATCAGGTATATTTTTAACCCAATAAAATCAAGCAACATTATAGAAACTAAGGTTAAAACTATAACAAATGATAGAATGAATGTTCTGGCAAGAACATAATTTACAATTCCCAAAATTATCCCGGATAAAGCCAACAGGAAAATTATACTAATAAAGTATATATTTTTCTCATCGTTCTTAGCATAGTGCCCTATCTCATGGAGTATTAAAGCATCCCTCTGGTTATCCTCAAGAGTCTGCCAGAATTTTTCATTGATGAATATCCTGAAGGCCTTCTTTGCTTTAGAAAATACCGGAGATGGCTTCCTGATTATATGATTGTTAATATCATTAAACTTATATACATATATATAGCATTTAATAATATCATTGTATTTCTCTGAATAATATTTGGATAATTCTGAGTCTATTTCAGATTCATAAATATATCTGAGGTTCTCCTTCTGATACGGGTTTTCCTGAAAGTTATTCCTTTTTGCATGTTTATAGTTTTGAAGCAATGCAACGAAAGCAAAACCGGTACCCAAATCCAGGACAATTATAAGAGTATTTATTTCTCCTGATTGAATATGAAAATATGGATATATATAACTGTACGGAAGACCGTTTAATACAAGCACAACTATTAAAATAATTATATAACCATACTTTTTCATACGTGGTACCTTCAATATCAGATTAGGATACCAGCTATATTTATAAGTATTTCCCATATTACTGGAGCAGAAGCAAGCCTAATTGATTACCAAATATAAGAATAAACTTAGTAGTCAATACCAGGCCGGGAATTGTGCGTAATAAATGCGAAATAGTTAAAAAGAATGTTATACTACTTATTCAATTTATTGAGACGCTTGTTGTTAATTTTAAGCAGTCTTTGATATGTTTGGTCGCTCACAAACTGCCTTTCGTAATCGAGCATTTTATTTAACGCGGATGTTATATAGTCTTTACCCATGATTTTTAAAGAGAACCTATCACATTTCACCTCTGTATTTATCAAGATATATGAAAGTAATTTATATAAAAGTACAATGAGAATTATAATAACAAACACAATTATAAATCCAAGAAAATTGTTTACATGATAAAGACCCATAGTCAGCCCTGTAAATATTAAGGAAAAAAACAGTGTAGTAATAGTATAAACTATTATCCTTTTAGTTTTCTCTACATTATAATGCAGAAAATGATATAATTCGTGAAGTATAACAGCTTCCAGTTCAAGATCATCTAAAATGTGGATCAGGTCCTCTTCGATAGTTATTGTTGGTGTTTTTCTGTTGTCCATTAAATTGACAGGTGAATGGTTAAAAAAATTTTCTGTATGATATTTAGTATAAATATCTACGTCAACATTTAAAAAAGGATATTTTTTAGAATATTTTTTAGATAATTCATAATTTAATTCCGCATCTAAGCCAATTTCCCTCTGAGACTTATTTATATAATTATAATACAAAATAAAATATAATATACTAAATGGAAGAATATTTATTATGTTGTACTCAAAATCAGGTAAGTGATTAAATATATATGTTTCAAGTATATACATTGTTAACATCATAGTACTTCCTATAATTAAATAAGGAATTAGTACAGTTTTGAATGACTTGCTGTTATTTTGCATACGAATCTAATCAGAAGGCTACAATAGCTGATGCAAGTATTGCTAATAGACTCTGCCCTACAGGATTCGTCAGGTCCATGCCTAGAATAAGCATTATTAAAGAGTAAGTAGCAAAACCACTGCCCAGTATATCTAGGACAATAAGGTCTAAAATTCCCCTCATACGCTCAAGCCTTAGTACTGGAAAACACCTACTAAAAAATCCAACAAGCATAGCAATAGTTGGTTTTGCACCCCAATGTGTTAATTCATATTCTATTGGATCTAGTATATATACCACAGACGCAGGAGAATTTAAACTAAAATCAATATTACCCACCCTATATGGTATTGCATTGTTTTCCAGGTCTACCACACTATTGTATACTAGCACTCACATCACTTTAAATACAATTGCTCTTGCAAATACTGATATTATTGCCTTTATCCAGTTATTTCCATGCTTATCACTGTAAATCCTTCCCGTATAACTGTGACGGTACTTCTCTATGGCAATCAACTCCTTATATTTATGATTTAAATTATTTGTTTTTATAAGAATAAGATGCATATTAATTTTTCTATATATTCTCAGGGTTCAGAAATTATATGTTCCTCAAGAGGATTCTATTAATGAAGCCGCAATAAGCAGTGAAATGTATGATCAGATTGTATATTCCGGAATATGTATCAAAAATATGTGAAAATCCCGTAACAAAATCGATTCTATAGGCAATGAAGAATTAAAGGAAAACATCTTTTATCTTCAGTTCTATTGCCACCAGTGATGCTAGTGAAATCATAAAGGATTGCTCTGTAACGTATATTATAAACCTTTCACTTATATTCATTAGTTTCGTTGAAACCATCAAACTTTTTTATTCGTTTATTCTTGAAATTTAGTGTGCGTTGTTTGTTTTTAACGGCATTCGTATTTGTTAAAACAAAATCATAGGCTTTATCCAGAAGAGCCTTCATATTATTTCTATCATTAAGTATGCCCATTGCAAACCTATCAGCCTCTACTTCATTATGCAGGTTTATTTTATTGTACATAAAAAGACTAATAGATAGATAAATAAACGAAATTACCACGTAATAAAATTGATATGGATAAGTAAATCCAAAAACATATACGGACGATATCAAGGTAAATAAAAAAATTGGCATTGCGTAAAATATTATCCATTTTTGTGTATGCTTATATTTTATATGGGCAAACTCGTGCAGAATCAGTAAGGATAATTCGGCATCATTCAATTTACCATAGATATAATCCTGAATATATATGTTTAAATGATCCTTATTTATAATAGCTGTAGCGGAAATTTTACTGTTTTTTAAAAGATAGATTTTAGTTGTTATATTATACTTATCTAGAAGGTAGTTATAAGCAAAATTGATTTTATCATTAAAATCATACAATAGGTCTGACCTGCCAAAAATTTTACCTTTTAATTTTGATAATGCCACATAAAATATCATGATTAATACTGAGTATACTAATGAATATATGACCATAAAGTCAATTAATGAAATATCTGAAACTTTTTTATATACAATTTGTACAGTGAATATCAGCAATATTTCCACTATAAACATGATGGGAAAGTTTCTGGATTTAAATATTCCTTCTTTTAGGTACTTGCTAGTCGCGGCTGACCCCAGGAGGCCAACTACTGATATGCATTCACCCAAAATTAGATGGTGATAAAAAATGCCTATGTCAAATGCCAGGAAAAAAATTAGAAAGAATAAAAAAATTAGAAAATTATTTATTTTTTTATGTTGATTGTTTTTTGCCAACGCTATTCCTCATGTTATGCTGCTAATAGAACACTTGCGACAGCTGCTAATGTGGGTATATCTATGGATATTGACACGCCTGCTGCAGCATATCCCAAGCCAAATTCAATACTTGACAAACTTAGACCATAAGCTTCTATTGAACCGATGAAGATAGAGGTAAATGTGTACATCACTGGAGCTAAAAGAGCAATAAGCCAAGCCAAACCTAAAGTTAGCAGAGCATGTTCTATCAGACCTTCTAACTGACTTATGCTCGGTAAATGTCCCCAATGTAATATCTCAAATGCTATAAGGTCTCCCATATGACCGCCTGTTGCAGTAGATGCTTCCAAACTGGTACCCATCTGGTATGGTATTGCATTGTCTTCCAAGGCTACCACACCATTGTATATTGGTACTCCCATTGTTCCCAGTAACATTGCTATTGCAAATATTGATATTATTGCCTTTATCCAGTTATTTCTATGCTTATCACTGTAAATCCTTCCCGTATCACTGTTACGGTACTTCTCTATGGCAATCAACTCCCTATATGTAGGATTCAAACTATTTGATTCCATAATAAGATGTATATTAACTTTCCTATATATCTCTATACTACCTCCGTTTAATGGATTTACGAAATCACTATATATATATTTAGTTGAATCTTAGAGTATATACTATGATAATTTATATGTAGTATACTATAAATAATAGATAAAATGAGTGAGATCAATGAGATGCTATCATTCCTGATATTTTCTGGGATAACATGATTGATGATTCTTAAGAAAGCTCAAGTACAGATATATTCATATCATTAATTTTGTTAAAGTCCGAATCT
>JAKAAA010000069.1 GCA_021797295.1 Thermoplasmata archaeon | reverse complement strand
GGGAGGTGGAAAAAAGCTCTTCATCCTGATAATACTTCTTGGGTCACTTATATCCGCCGTTTTTGCTAATGATGGGACAGCGCTTATACTTACACCTATTGTCTATTCTATACTCTACAGATCAGGTACACCCAGGGACAGGATACTGCCGTTCATAATGGCAACAGGCTTCATTGCAGACACATCGAGCATTCCATTTATAGTGAGCAACCTTGTAAACCTGGTTACTGCCGGCTACTTCCATATTACATTTTCAAGATACACAGAAATTATGCTGATCCCTGATGCCGTTTCTATTGCTGCAAGCATACTGGTTCTCTACCTGTATTACAGAAAAACTATAGTTAAGGATTTCCATATTGACATGAACTTTGATCCATCATCTTTTATAAAGGATAGGCGGATATTTATTCTTGCCTTTCCGCTTATAATATTTCTCATGATCCTGTATTTCATTTCAGGATTCATAGGTGTTCCCATTTCATTTATAGCAATTCCATTTGCCGTGTTTTTTTATGTACTTGCAAGAACAGGGGGAAAAATTGATGCAAATCATGTGGTTAAAATTGCACCCTGGCAGGTGGTGTTCTTCTCCCTGGGAATGTATATAATAGTATTCGGTGTGAGCAATAATGGCCTTGATGCGATATATATTAGCATACTGAATTACTTTACCATGTTTCCAGGGCCTCTGCCAGTAATCTTCAGTGGATTTTTCTTTGCGTTAAATGCCGCATTCATGAATAATTTGCCATCTGTCATGATAGGTGATATAGCGATTTCCGGCCTTGTGCATCCCGGAGCCCTTATGTACGCAAACATTATAGGAAATGATATTGGTCCAAAATTCACCCCAATCGGTTCACTGGCCACGCTACTGTGGATTTATACCCTGGAAAGAAAAAATGCAATCAAAATTTCAGTAGCGTATTACATGAAAACCGGGTTTATACTGGCCGTCCCGGTGCTTTTTATGACCCTGTTATCACTTTATCTAACCTTAATACTGGGAGGGCCCATTCCATGAATCAATGAGCAAAAACGCAAAATTCGTAGGCAATAATTATCACGTAACAGATATGTAATATGGCACGTGGCAATTTCTGTCCTTGGAAGAGCAGGTGGTACATCTGTCCGGTGGAGATTTGTAAGCCAGGAGATTAATTCATTGTGTGCTGAATGAGCTTATAATTGATTTAAGGTCCTCATCCGAATAAACCATGTTATTGCTCTTTATTTGGGCCAGAATCTTTGATAGCCCACTATCACTTAGATTAATGCCCATTGTCATGAGTTTTTCACGAAGCGCATGTTTTCCTGAATATTTATCAATTGTAAATGAACGCTGCATGCCCAGCATAGCCGGATCCATAAATTCGTATGTGCTGGCATTGCTTATTATTCCATCTACGTGTACCCCCGACTTGTGCGTAAAAGCATAGTCACCTGTAATAGCATAATTGGGAGGCAGTTTTATACCACTGTACTCTTCAACTTTCCTGGAAATAGTTTTCAGCATTAGCAGATTTGCAGCATCCACATTCATATGGTATTTCATAAGTACGGCCATGACCTGGGTGGGTATTATGCCTACTCTCTCCCCAAGGCCATTGACAGTGGTGTGTACTATGCTTGCGCCGGATTCCAGTGCAGCAAGACCATTTGCCGGTGCCATTCCCATGTCATTATGCCCGTGGAAATCGTATTCAACGCCATTTATATCAGAGATATTATTAAAAATGAATCTTGTTTTCTCCGGGGTAAGCACTCCCAGTGTATCTGCAATTGATACCCTGTCAGCACCTGCCTCGACAGCCGTTTTTATAATGTTTCTGAGAAAATTTATATCTGTCCTGGATGCGTCCTCAGCCGTAAACCTTACAGGAATACCTGTAGAGGCTGCATAGCTTATTGAATCGTAAATAATGTCCATGGCCTCAGTCTTGCTCTTATGCGTTTTGTAGCGTAAATGCATGTCGCTTACCCCGTAAAAAATGGCAATTCTATCCACGTTCAAGGATGCTGCTGAATCAACATCAGAAGCCACGGCCCTGCTGTGTGCGATTATTTCTGATTTGATAATACCAGATGCTTTCAAATCCATTATTTCCTTTATTGCAGAGTATATATCCTCTGACACCAGTGGATGCCCTGCCTCTATCATAGCCACCTTAGCGTCTGAAAGCATTCTGGCAATTTCCACCCTCTGCCTTCTGTTGAAAAGCACGCCTGGAGTTTGTTCCCCTTCCCTTAATGTTGAATCTAATATTCCTGCCTTTATAGCCATATTATCAAAAGTATATTAAAAACAAATAAATAAAATTTTCGTATTATTTTTACTAATTTCGTATAAACACTATTCTGATTTTAGAAAAAAGGATTTTAACCAGTTTTTATTACATGAATCATGATATTAGCAGTGGACGGGGGCGGCACTAAAACAGTTGCAATAATAGTTGATGAAAATTCTGGGAAATTACTGGGAGCCGGAGTTTCAGGACCCAGCAATGTAAGGAGTGTTACCGCTGTTACCTCCAGAAAAAATATACTCAAAGCCATTAAAAATGCTGAGAAAATGGCCGGAATGGTACAGATTTCTGATTCCATTTACGGAATAGCCGGATACGGCGATTCCATAGCTGCAACTGCTGAAATCAATTCCATAATAGAGTCTATAGACAAACTTTCGCCTGCAAACCCGGTAATTACAAACGACGGGGAGGCGGCTGCATATCTTGTCACCATGGGGAATGATGGCATAGTAACTGCAGTAGGCACCGGGTCTGTTGGTGCCTATATTAAAGATGGGACACTGCACAGGGTTGGAGGATGGAGCTATCTCACTGACGACGCTGCTTCAGGATACTGGATTGCTAGAAAAGGGCTTGAAATGGCAGAAAAGAGCTATGATGGTTTCATTGAAAAGACCACGCTTATTCAAAAATTTGAGGATTACTTCAAATTGCCACTACGTGACCTGGTGGCGGATATGGAATCCCATTTCAATAAGAGAATTATGGCATCATTGGCCATGATAGTGGACAGGGCTGCAATGGAAGGAGATCAAATTTCAAATAACGTCATGGAACTCGCAGCAGGGGAGATAGAAATTATGATAGATGGCATGAAAAATAAATTTGATGGGACTGTTAATACCGGATGTGTTGGAGGCGTGATGCAATCATTGAAAATAAGAACTATACTTGAAAATAAATATGAAAATTTAAAAGTTTTTTATGGATACCATGTAGCCATAGGAAATGCCATGCGGCTTATGAACAAACGTGATGAATCCATAAGAGATTCTCTGGTTTCACAGCTAGATAGTAAAATCCCGGAGCTATCTGCAGCTGAGAAGGATTTAATTTTCATTAAATAATATCTTTTTTAAAAAAGATATGTATAAATACAATACAGATATTATTGATACAATGAAATACCATCTATCTGACATGCTTATACTTGAACAGGTTTCCACAGAGCCGAGGAAACCTTATAGAATAATTAAAGGGATAATAAATAAATTTCAAATGGACTATAAACCCAGTACAGGTATGATTTACCCGGCAATAGATAGGCTGGTAAAGGCTGGATTTATTAAAAAAACTCCTGAAGGATTTGTAATAACAGAAGCCGGGAAAAAGTACAGGGATGAAAACAGAGGAAACTATGAAATGTTAATATCAAATTTTATGGATAATAAGCTCTTTTTCAAAAACCTGAGAAAGGCGGTAAAAGATTTGATTAACAGCATCAAAGAGGCAGATAAAGAGTATATAAAATCCCATCAGGATGAAATAATAGTCAGGATCAGCAATATTGCAGAGATGGTCAGAAAAGAGGAATGAAAACATGGAAAACAGCATTGAAATAGAAAAATTGACGAAAATATTTAATGGAAAAGTAACGGCGGTTGATGCAGTCAGCCTGAAAATAGGTAAGGGTGAAATATACGGGTTGCTGGGGCAGAACGGCGCCGGTAAATCAACTCTCATAAAAATGCTTACAGGGAGCCTTAAACCTACATCCGGAAATGCTAAAATTGCCGGACTTGACCTTACAGAAGATTCGATGAAAATCAGGAGAATTACGGGTGTGGTGCCCCAGGATTTAACCACAGACGGAGACCTGAGTGGCAGGGAGAATCTGAAACTTATAGCGGATCTATACAGCATTCCGAAGAAGGAAGCCCTTGAAAGAATAGACGTACTGCTTCACATGGTTGACCTTTACGATGTACGTGACAGACATGCTGATAACTATTCTGGAGGTATGAGAAAAAGACTTGAACTTGCGTGCGGATTAATGAACACGCCTGAGGTCCTGTTTCTAGACGAGCCCACACTGGGTCTCGATGTAACTACAAGGGAGCACCTCTGGAAGTATATCAGAGCAGTCCAGAAGGAATTCGGAATAACAATAATACTGACATCACATTATCTGGACGAGGTGGATGCACTTGCCAATGAGCTTTCCATAATAGACCATGGAAAAATTGTCATATCCGGAACATCTGATGAATTAAAGAAGAGCCTCAAGGGAGATATTATTACATTAAGAGTTAAAACCGATGAGGAGTATGAACAGCTTAAAAAATTCCCTGATGCCTTAGAAATGAAACGCATGGAAACCGGTGACATAAGAATGAAGGTAAATAATTCTGATGAGGTTCTTCCCAGGCTGATGAAATTCCTTTCGGATCATAACGTTTCACCAGAATCGATCAACATAAGAAAGCCCTCGCTGGATGAGGTGTTCATAGAGTATACAGGTAGAAACATTGACTCCGAGGCGGGCAATGTGGACTATGCTAAATTAATGATGACGAGGAGATAAAAATGGGTGGTTTAATTCCCCTTACTATAAGGGATTTGAAAAGATGGTACAGGAATCCTGTTTCGGCTGTTGTGGGAGTTATCCAGCCGATATTCTGGATTGTACTTTTCGGGAGTGCTTTTGATATTGCTAAATTCGGAGGGGGCAGTGCCTCAGTTAACTTCTTTGAAGGGGCGCCGGATTATATTACATATCTCATGGGTGGAATACTGACAATAATCGGACTTTTCACCGGCATGTTCTCCGGTGTCAACATAATATGGGACAGAAGAC
>JAKAAA010000006.1 GCA_021797295.1 Thermoplasmata archaeon | reverse complement strand
TAATGAATTCCATAACGTTCATCAGGCAGTTATACTTTTTGTTGCTTGAGTAAACGTTATCTTCATTAAAAATTTTTGGAGGTAATAAGATGTATTTTTATGATGGTAGAAGCTATGGCGATTTTTTCAATATGGGAGAATATAGTAGAATGGGATATGAGCCTGTCAGAAAGAAAATAAGCATATTTGATACAACGCTTCGTGACGGGGAACAAACTCCGGGAGTATCATTTTCTATGCAGGAAAAATATGAAATAGCAATGAAATTAAATAATGCAGGTGTCAATATAATTGAAGCAGGATTTCCGGCTGTTTCAATAGATGAATTTAAAACAGTTAAACATATAAATTATGATATAGAAAATACATGCTCACTGGCCAGGTGCAATAAGAATGACATAGATCGTGTAATAGAATCCAATTCCAGAATAATACATCTATTCATAGCAACATCTGATATACATATGCAATATAAACTGAAAATGTCCCGTGATCAAGTTTTTGATAAAATAATCGAATCTGTTGAATATGCAAAGTCCCATGGGCTGAAAGTAATATTTTCACCGGAAGACGCAACCAGGAGTGATATGGATTTCATGAAAAAAATAATCACATCAATAGATGTTGAGACTGTCAATTTTCCAGACACAATCGGCATAATGAATCCCATGTCCATGTATTATTTTATAAAAAAGATAAAGGAATTTACAGACAAAAAAATAAGCGTTCACTGCCACAATGATTTCGGGATGGCAACAGCAAACACCCTGGCAGGCATTATGGCCGGTGCCGAGGAAGCCCAGGTAACCATCAACGGGATAGGAGAGAGAGCCGGAAACGCATCTCTTGAAGAGGTAGTATCATCCATATATGGATTCTCAGATTCCTATACAGATATAAAAATGGAAAAACTATACGACCTTTCCAGGTACGTTTCCAGTGCAAGTGGAATCATCCCCCAGAAAAATAAGGCCATAACAGGGGAAAATGCATTTTCACATGAGGCAGGAATACATGTCCAGGGCATAATCAACAATCCCAAAACCTACGAAGCAATAAATCCGGAAATTTTTGGAGCCAGAAGAAAAATAGTTATAGGAAAGCATTCAGGCAAAGCAGCAGTAAAATATATACTGGAAAACAAGGGCATATACAAAACTGATGATGAAATCAATAATATTTTAACAATAATAAAAAATGAAAATAATAAAACTATAGATGACGAATATTTATTACAGGTGGTAAAGAATGAGTAAAACAGCGGTTGAAAAAATATTTTCAGAAAAAAGTGGAACAGATTCTAGAGCAGGAGACTATGTAGTGGCAAATATAGATTATGTTATGGCAAACGATATAACTGCACCCATAGCAATAGATGCATTCAACGATCTTGGAATGAAGGCCAAGAGTAAAAAAATTATAATTATCCCTGACCATTTCATACCTCCGAAGGACATAAATTCTGCTAAGCAGTATAAAAAATCAAAGGATTTCGCCCTTCAAAACGATACATGGTTTTACGATATAGGAAATGGAGGGGTGTGCCATCAGGTCATGATGGAAAAGGGTTTTGCAGCACCGGGGAGGCTTATTGCTGGTGCAGATTCCCACACCAATACATACGGAGCCCTTTCGGCAATATCCACCGGAATCGGCAGCACCGAGGCAGGTGTAATATTTGCCACCGGGAAAATGTGGTTCAAGGTTCCTGAAACGATTAAAATAAATCTCAGGGGTAAACCTTCCAGGGGAGTAGAGGGAAAGGATATAATCCTGAACATTTTATCAAAAATAAAGAACGATGGAGCCGCCTACAAATGCATGGAGTTTTCAGGCGATATCAAATATATAGATGTCAATGAGAGAATGACGATGGCAAATATGACCACGGAGGCAGGGGCCAAATGCTCATTTTTTGATACGGATGAAAAAACTATAGAATATCTGAACCAGCGTAATACCGGTGAATATAAAATTGTAAAATCTGATGATAATGCCGACTTTGAAAAGACACTGGAAATTAATATGGATGAAATAGAACCATCTATCGCAATTCCAAATTCACCTGATAATGTCAGGATAGCGTCGGAAATCCATGAGAAAATTGATCAGGCATATATAGGTTCATGCACCAACGGAAGGATAGAGGATATCAGGAAGGCAGCAGCAATTTTGAACGGCAAAAAAGTGAACAAAAATGTAAGACTGATGGTTGTACCTGCAAGCCAGGAGGTTTATAACCAGGCCCTGAAGGAGGGCCTGATAAATACTATTGTGGAATCCGGTGGTTATTTCTCGGGCACAACATGCGGGGCATGCCTGGGAGGTTATATGGGGGTCCTTGGCCCTGATGAAGTGTGTATATCCTCCACAAACAGAAACTTCATAGGCAGAATGGGCGATAAAACATCACGGGTTTACCTGGCCAATCCGTCAATAGTAGCAGCATCAGCCATACTGGGAAGAATAGGAACACCGGAGGAGATATAAATGGTAACGACAATAAGTGGAAGGGCAATAGTATTAGGGGATAATGTGGACACGGATCAGATCATACCTGCCAAATACCTGAATACATCGGAGCCAGATAAACTGGCACCGCATTTCATGGAAAATGAATATCCTGATCTGGCGGGGTCTATAAAGAAAGGAGACATAATAGTGGCAGGCAAAAATTTTGGTTCCGGTTCCAGCAGGGAACATGCTGTTATTACTATAAAGGGGCTGGGCATTTCATGCATTATAGCCGAAAGCTTTGCAAGAATATTCTTCAGAAACGCCATCAATACAGGAATCCCTGTTATAGAAGCAAAGGTAACAGCAGACAATTTTGAAAAAATTACAGTAGACTTCAGCAACAGCAAGATAGTATATGGGGGAAAGGAGATCAAATTTAAGGAATATCCGGAGTTTTTAAAAAATATTATTGAAAGCAACGGGCTGGTGAATTATGTGAGGTCCGGAAAATGGTAGATATAGCTGTTATACCGGGGGATGGTGTTGGAAAGGAAATAATTCCCCAGGTATGTGAAATGCTGTACTCGGTGGACCAATCCCTTAACTTTGTTTATTATGATATATCGTCAAAGCGGTATCTCGATAAAGGAGTTACTGTTACAGATGAGGAAATAAATGACCTGAAGGGTTATAAATCAATATTCTTCGGTGCCATCGGTGATTTTCGTGTCAAACCGGGAATAATGGAGCAGGGTGTTATACTCAAGCTCAGAAAGGAACTGGATCTATATATGAATATCAGGCCGGCCATTTCTTTCAGGGAGATCACAGGAAATGAAATTAACATAACCATACTGAGGGAAAATATGGAGGATTTCTATTCCGGTATTGCTGGAACGCTTCCAGGAACAAAAAAATTCAAAAAGCAGGATGATATTTATGATTATAATATTGACATTTCAGGAACTTCTGATAATACTATATATTATACTTTAGGCATGCTTTCTGAACGGAACTTAAACCGGTTTTTTAAAAAAGCCTTCGAAATTGCCGATTCGGATATCATTACTGTGACTGATAAAGCCAATGCAGTTGAAATGTATTCCCTCTGGAGGGATATAGCAGGCAGGTATTCCACCAAGATGGGAAAGAAGATAAATTTTGAATACGCCGACTCTCTTGCATATAATATTATCAAAAACCCATCAAAATATAGGTATATCATTGCACCCAATCTTTACGGAGATATAATATCCGATATGACCAGTTCTCTTGCTGGTGGACTGGGATATGCACCAAGCGGCAATATAGGAGATAAAACTTCTATGTTCGAGCCGGTGCATGGAAGTGCACCAGACATCGCCGGCAAGGATATTGCCAACCCCGTAGCCTCAATATTATCATCTATAATGATGCTGAAGCATATAGGAATGAATGAAACAGCAGCTATCATCGAGAAATCTTTGAAAAATATAATAAATAATGGTATAATCCCTATGGAGTCAGGCGGGTCGTATACCACCTCCGGATTTATTAAACAGATTGTTGCCAGAGCAACACTGATGAATAATGAACTTTAACGATTTAAAAATTAAGCTTTTTGACATTTTATTTCACAAAATGATTTATTCATTTTTCTTTTATAAATATAAATGATATCTATATAAAGTATATACCTATTTTTTTACCAAAAAAGCATTTTTCTTCATAATTGTGATAAAAAAGTTAATATATAACCGTAATATTATAACATAAGTGGTGAAATATGACTAAATTACTTGTTTTAGGAGGAAGGTTTGCTGGATTGACTGCTGCCTACACAGCAAAGAGATTGCTTGGGGATAAAATAGATGTAACATTGATTAATAAAACACCCTATGCTGCATTCAGGCCCGGAATGCCTCATGTCAGTATAGGTGTTTTCAAAGCTGAAGACCTGGAAGTGGATCTGGCTACAGCACTGCCTGCAAAGGGAATAAAATTCATTCTCGGAGAGGCAACAGCAATAGATGCTAAGAAGAATAAAGTGGAATACGCAACACCGGATGGCAAGAAGGAGAATATTACTTATGATTATCTTGTGGTTGCATTCGGCGCAAAGCTCGGAGTAGAGCACCTGAAGGGATGGGATGAATACGGTGCAAGTGCATGCGAACCTGACTTTGCAACTGCGCTTTATGACAGATTAAATAAATTCGAAGGCGGAAATATCGCAATAGGTTCCGGTGTATTCTATCAGGGGACATTGAACCCCAGAGGTAAATACCCGAAAAACTGGTCCGATGTAGCGGAATCAGCATGCGAAGGTCCTGTATTTGAACTTTCATTGATGATACCGGCATTCCTGAAGAAGAAAGGTGTTATGGACAAGACACACATAACTATATT
The DNA here is from genome assembly GCA_021797295.1 of Thermoplasmata archaeon. Next base: position 15,651 of record JAKAAA010000006.1, on the reverse strand, counting down.
CTCACCCGGTGAGGAAGTACTTACAGATATTTCAAAGGAATCCAGAGGAGTTATAAAAACAATGTATACTCAGGCCGGATTTGATATGGTATGGAATTTCCGTGTAAGCGAAATCAAAAAGGATGAAATAGTGAGCGAGGATGGAAAAACAATAAAGGCTGATATAGCTGTTATACTTCCGCCATACGAGGCAAATGATGCAGTTAAAAACTCAACCAAGGATCTGTTTGATGATGGAGGTTTCATGGTTACTGATGAACAGATGAGATCCGTGAAATATCCAAATGTTTATTCATGCGGAGACTCAAACCAGATAACTGTTCCAAAGCTCGGATTCCTTGCAGTACAGACATCAAGAATTGCAATGCAGGATCTTGCAAACAGGCTCGGAGTACCAACAAAAATTGATTCATACACACCGGAAGTTGTATGTATAGCAGATAACCCGCTTGAAGGCTTTGCAATATCAGTGGATGACACAACCTTCTACGGCGGAGACAAAAAAATCGCCCAGCCATCACCCACAAACCATATAAAGAAGGAACTGTTTACCAAATACTTCATGTGGACAAATGGAGATATGGCACTTGATAAGTACCTTGCCAGCTGGTGATATATTATGATGTCAGAAGATGAACAGTTAGAAAAATTGATGAAACCTGAATATATATCCAGTTTAACCAGAGCAGTTGAGCTTATAAAAAAGCTTGATAATCTTGGTTTTCTGGATGTAATATCCGGTATATTGAGCGACGATGAAACAATGAAGACCGTCTTTGGATTGCTGACCAGCGATGACGTACTATCTCTTACAACAAAGACTGATTCTGTCATGGTTTTATTAAAAATAATGTCAGAGGAAAAGAACGTAAAGGCTTTGAGCAATCTGCTTGACATGGTCACCATAATGCAGAACAAGGGTATCCTTGATCCTGTGTTGGGAGTTCTCAATGATGATGGTGCAATGGGAGTTTTAATGGGATTATTCTCAAACGACTTTACCATGAACCTGATCATGAATGAGAAACCTATACTGGAATCCCTTGGAACCCTCGACCTGAGCGTAGCACCACATTATGTTAACATGATAAAGGCTGTAGAAAACGCAATCAAGACAGATACTGTAACACCTGTTAGTGGAATGATGGGAACACTTCATGCCATGAAGGATGAAGATGCACAGAAAGGTCTCGGCATTGTTTTCTCCATACTGAGAAGCCTTGGCAAAACCTGCAGTGATGAATTCAACTGCTCTGCCAAAAAATAATTTTATTTTTATTATATACCGTTTTTTCTCAACACATTTTAATATCCATTTATGATTATGATACATTGTAGCTCCGTGGTGTAGTGGACAAGCATTCCGGACTTTGGATCCGATGACGGCAGTTCGAATCTGCCCGGAGCTGTTATGATCGAGATAATAGGAAGGAAAAAGGAAAAAATCAATATTGAAAAACCAGAGAAGTTATCCGAACTCTACAAATCACTGGGGATAAATGAAGATGGGTTTGTGGCTGTACTCAACGGTATACCTGCAACATCGGATCAGATAATAAATCCTGAGGATAACCTGGTGCTCCTTGAAATATTTTCCGGGGGATGATCCTAAAAGAGATATCTTGAATAAAACCTGTTTTCAACATCAAAACCCATATTCTCAGTTTCAGTTATTATTTTTATCTCATCTTTATAACCGTTCAAATTTTTACCTATATCGGAATTTTTTAATTCTTCTCTTATAATTTCTTCCATATTCCTATTTTTTGCCTTTATATCAACATATACCCTGTTATTCAAAATATAGGGGCCACGCATCAGTCGTGGGTTGCCGTTCCACACATCAATAAATTTGATAGCCTCACTTGATTCAACCGGCGGGCCTTTGTGGATCTCCACACCGGGAAGTTCTTCAAGTTTGCATTCAATCAAAATTTCTATATTGTCATTTACGGATATTTCCGAAGCTATGGGTATAAAGCCGTTATCCTCAAGTATGTCCCATAACCTATTTTTTAGCCTGATTGCCTGTGGATATATTATATCATCTATAATATCCGGTTTTCTCAGTGTAAATATCCTTATGGCTGTGCCACGCCCTGGTTTATTTTCCCCTGCATGTTCAAGGATATCAAATCTTTTTGTCATATATATTTTAGATGCCAGTTTAAGTCTAGAAAGGTTTTCCTCACTTACTGCAGCTCCCGCATTCCTGGACGGGTCTACCGGGTCTATTATTATCACCGGTTCAGTAAATTTCCTATCCGATCCTTCAGGAATAATTAGCTTTCCTCTGAGGGAGGCCATATACTTTATAAATTCCTCAAAACTTTTAAAATGTATTATAAGAAGCTCGCATAGATACCCTGAAAATCCTGATTTTGCTATTTCGGAACCGTAAACGTTTATTCTCTTTAAAAATACCTTTAAAAGCCTGATATCATGGATCATTTTTTCATCTGTATTGCTATTTACATAAACAGTGTGCAGTGGAGTTCTATCCACAGTTGAAACTATTCTCTCCCCGGCATTGATCCTGAAGGCGGGAACTATATCCACCTTAATTCCTGAAACGTAACCTGAAACATAAGGATGCTCGGCATATTTCTCTGTACCATTTTCCAGAACACTATGTCCGATTTCAAGGCCTTTTTTCTCTATAAAATCTACCGGATATGTTTTATCAAAGGTAATGAACATATCTATATCGCTTGATTTCAGATTTGTATTTTTTGATACGGATCCTACTTCAATGCATGAGGCATTGATATTTTCACTTTTACATAGAGCATTTATTTTAAATTGAATAGCAGATGAAATTTCTGCAAGTTTTTTCCTCTCCTCCTCAGTCGGCATCTGTTTTGCAAGGAGTTCTTCAAAATAATTCATTTTAATTTCCCAGATCAAGAATTGCCTGTGCCGGTTCCCCTCCTGCTTTTTTAAGTGCTTCCTTTGCCTTTTCCCTGGAAACATTGCACTGGTCCATTACAAGCTTTACATCCTCCTCATCGAATTCTTCCTGCTGAACTGCCTTTGCTTTTTCCTTGAATGTCCCCATTATCTGGAACGTTTTCTGCCCCTGGGCCTCTATCATTGTGACCGATGCATTTTCAATGACATAGTCCTTATCTTTACCTTTCAATATAACCTCTTTAACATCAGGCATCTCTGTAGATTTTATGCCCATCTGGTTCATCATTCTCCGTACATCCCTAGGATTCATGAACATTAATTATTACTTCTTTTATTAATTTTTATGTTTTTTGCCGGATATTATTTCAGGATAATTTGTAAATTTAAGTGCCAGTATCAATCCTGCCATTGAAGCGATCAATTCGGGAATAAATACATAAACAGGCACAGAGATAAATTTTAACAAAATCAATGGCACAGGCAGTATAAAGACCCAGGACAGAAAGTTTGCGAATTTATTAACATAGTAGATCTCGCTTCTAGGGAATTTTCTCGAGAAATATTTTCTATAGCCGGGAAAAAATAATGCAATTGCCGGGAACATCAGAAATCCTGTTATGAGATTGAATTCTGTATTTTTTATAGATATAATGAAACCCATGAGCAGTAAAAATGGAAATAATCCCACGAAAGCGATGCTGTAATATATTTTTGAATTTATAATGCTTCCAAGAAAGAGGCAGAGGAATGATATGGCTGCAATGCCGAGCAATCTATAAATGATTAAATTACCATCATCATTCAGTGAAAGTACCGGTACAGTTACCAGAACAATTGCTATAGAAGTAAATACCAGCACATTGAGCAATATGGCATATAGCAGTGCCCATCCATTTCTGATTCTCCTAATATCACTGATTGAAATAACATATCTTTTGAGTTTTTTAATAATGGTGGTTTTTCTGTAACTTATTTTTATATGGCTGGACAGCTGGAATATTGCAGAAAAAATAATAATTGCAACGGCAATGCTGTAAAATACATATTCTATTTTTATTACGCTAAAATATTCAGAAACAAATATAATGCCTATCAGTAGGCCGGTATACATATACGATCTTGTTTCCATTATGGCACGTCCGCTCCTGCTATAATCTATCATCGAGCTGCCGAAGGCCAGTATGGCAGTTAACGCAAGGATTAAAGATAAATAATACACAGAAAAAATGAACGCACCGGCAATTCCTACCATGGCTCCCGCAAGGATCATCAGCCTCTTTTCCAGTAACTGAAGGATATTCCCTGCAGCAATATAAGATAAATAATATATAATGCCGAAGTAGGTGAGAAGCAATGGAAATATATAGATTTTAATGAATTCCAGCTTAATATGCAACGGAAGCAAAAATAACAGAACAAGCAATAAAGAGTTCTTGAGTGAATTTATTATATCCATTAAATTGCTTCTATTTAAAACGTTCACGGTAGTTGATTATCATAGTTCTATATTAAATATTTCCGGGCAACAATGACATTTTATCATTTCTCATTGTGATAAGTTTATAAATAATACGGTTGATTAAAGCAAAATAATTCAAATATCTCTTTTAATTCCATAAAAGTATTTATTACCTGCCTGTATTATGTTATATGCAGGATGAGGAGTCCTATATTGAGAAATTAAAGGAAGATAAAGTAGAGTTTTTGCAATTACAGTTTACAGATATTATCGGCTCTGTAAAATCGTTGACCATTCCGCATAATAGGTTTGAGGATGTAATTTACAATGGCGTGATGTTTGACGGAAGTTCTATTGTCGGGTATAAACAGATTGAGAATTCAGATATGAAAGCAGTTCCTGAATTGTCATCTTATACAGTACTTACAAACGAGAACTACGCAGGAAAAACCGTCAGATTCATATGTAAAATATTCAACCCGGATGGAACCAGATTTGAGGGAGATCCGAGGTATATTCTTGAAAAACAGGTTGAGAGGCTAACCAAAGAAAATAAAAAGATAAACATCGGCCCCGAACTGGAGTATTTTATTTTCAATCAGGACGAAAATGGTGAACCGACAATAGAACCCAGTGATTATGGCGGATACTTTGACAAGGAGCCACTGGACCGATCATTTACTGTAAAACAGGAAATAATCAGAAAGCTTGAGGGTTTGAATTACTTACCGGAAGCTTCACACCACGAGGTCGCATACGGGCAGCATGAAATTGATGTGAGATTTTCAGATGCCATTACCATGGCCGATAGGATCATGATGATAAAAAGCGTTGTGAAGGAAACAGCCAATGAATACGGATACTATGCAACCTTCATGCCCAAACCGATAAAAGGCGTCAATGGAAATGGAATGCATGTTCACCAGAGCATCTTTTCCGGGGATGAGAACCTGTTTTACAAAGAATCAACAAAACACGGTTTGAGTGAATATGCTATGCATTACCTGGGTGGAATACTCAGCAATGTAAAATCAGCCTCACTTGTTCTAGCCTCTACTGTGAACTCCTATAAAAGATTGATTCCGGGATATGAAGCACCGGTATATATTGCATGGGCAAACAGAAATAGAAGTGCCCTTGTAAGAATTCCATCGGCCGCTCCCAAAGGCAAAAGGCTTGAACTGAGATTTCCGGATTCCGCAGGAAACCAGTATCTTCAGTTTGCAGCAATAATCGGCATGGGGCTGGATGGTATTGACAATAAAATAGACCCGCCTGACTCAGTTGAGAAAAATATCTTTGAAATGAATGAGGAAGAGAGAAAGAAATGCGGCATTGATTCAATGCCCGGTTCTCTTGGCCAGGCCATAACAGCATTCAGGGAAAGCCCGCTTATGAAGGAGATATTTGGAGATTACATTTTCAACAATTTGATACGTGTCAAGGAAAATGAATGGAATGATTTCAGACAATATGTAACAGACTGGGAAATTGAAAGATATCTTGATATCTATTGATTATCTATAAAATCCTCCGTGGATTCTATTATTTCCAGTTTGTCTATGTGCATTATTCCCTGTAGAATATAATTGTATTTTTCTATTAATTTTGCATTGCCATGGATTTTTACAGTTTGTAGCGGGGCTGCCATGGACATTTTCATCTGGCTTTTTAGATTCCTGATTTTATCTATCATGCCGATTATATAATCTATTTCTCCCTCCTCCACAAAAATGGATTCAGGTTCAAATTCAGGATAGCTTTCAAGGGCTATGCTTTTTGTTTCAGGATTTATCTGGTGGAAAAGCTCCTCTGTAATGAACGGCATTATGGGGGAATACATTTTCAGTATATTCTCCATGACATAGAAGGCAGTGTAAAGTGTTTCATTTCTCCTGTCCTGCTTGGATGTTTCACTTTTTATTATTTCAAGATAATTATCGCAATAGATATTCCAGAAAAATTTATCAAGTGTTATTCTTGCCTTCATAACCTCGTTTATGTCCATATATTCTGTTACTTCCTTTACAGTATGCTCCATTTTTGATATTATCCATCTATTCACCGGAAATTGAATATCTATTTTGGCAGGTTTTTCTCCTTCCGCAAGAAGCTGTACAAGCTTCAGTGAATTTTCCAGTTTTATAACGGTTTTTCTTCCCCGCATTAGGTCCTGTTCCCTGAGTTTTATATTTTCTCCCTGCATTGTTGTGGACGCCCAGTATCTCAGGGCATCTGCACCGTAATTGTCTATTATAACCTTAGGCTCCACGATATTTCCCTTGCTCTTGCTCATCTTCTGCCCGAACGGATCATAAACATTCCCGCTGATTATTATTTTCTTCCAGGGTATTTTTCCATAATGCAGATATGACCTGAGTATTGTTGTAAATGCCCAGGAGGTAATTATGTCATGCCCCTGAAATCTTGCATCCATGGGGTACATATCCATATTATCCGCATGTGACAGGTATAGAGTCGGGCTCAGGGAAGACGTTGCCCATGTATCCATTACATCTGTTTCAGGGGATAGATCTGAAGATCCACATGTCATGCATTTCCTGTTTTTGCTATCAATTCTGGGGTCTACCGGCAGTTCATCCCTGTCGGCAAATAAAATTGCACCGCACTGATTGCAGTACCATACTGGAAATGGCACTCCGAAATATCTCTGCCTGGATATGCACCAGTCCCATTTCAATCCAGTTACCCAGTTGTTATATCTGGTTTTCATATGATCCGGTACCCATTCAATCTTATTCCCGAATTCTATCAATTCATCCTTTATATCCAGGTCTTTTATATACCACTGCTTGCTGATACCGATCTCTATTGGAGTTCCACACCGTTCATGGGTGTTTACTGAATGTTTTATTTTCTCTATTTTTATAATGTAATGTTTCTCCTCCAGTTTCTCTATAATGGTTTTTCTGGCATCTTTGATAGTATAATTATTTATTATGCTGCCATCATTGATTTTGTTATTTTTAAGTATTATCCTGGCCTTGAGGCCATACTTCTTCCAGAGTGCAAGATCATTCTGATCCCCAAACGTGCACAGCATTTCAGCACCTGTTCCGAATTCCTTATCTATTGAGTCGTCAGACATTACCTTTACCTTATAACCATAGAGTGGAACCTCTACTTCCCTGCCAATCATGTTTTTATATCTCTCATCATCCGGATTTACGAATATGGCAATGCATGCACCAAGCATCTCTGGCCTTGTTGTGGCTATTTCAATACCGTTGAAATTAAAATAAACCAGGTCAGTGTTTATTATGGCATCTTTCATTTCTATCTGGGATATGGCAGTACGGCATGTGGGGCATGTTATATACGGTGCCTCATCCCTGTAGGCTCTGTTTTTTTCTGCCAGGTCCATGAACAGTTCCTGCGATATTTTTACTGAAAAATCGGAGGATGTATCTATATAATTTTTAAAGTCAGCACTCAGCCCTGTATCGTACCATGCCTGATATAGATCTTTTTCTGCTTCCCGGCTCACCTCCTTGCATATTTCTATATAATCCTTCAATGGTGTATTATCAATTGTTACCCTTCTCTCCTTTTCTACAAAGCGCTCTGTAGGAAGGCCATTATCATCAAATCCCCAGGGGTAAAATACATTATACCCCTTCATCCTTTTGTATCTTGCAATAAAATCCTGCTGCGGGTACGAGAATGCATGGCCCACATGCATTTTTCCCGATACCGTTGGTGGCGGGGTATCTATAGTATAATTCTTTTCCCCTCTGTTGAACTTGAAAATATCATTGGTGTACCAGTATTCTTTCCACTTCTTTTCCATGGCGCCTGTATCAATCATGCATTATCTTAATGTATCATCCAATTATATATTTTTTTATAAAGTAAGCATTTTATTAGACCGATCCAATAAAATATTTAGATTTGGAGAATATCATCTATCATTTTCAGCAGCTTATCCCTGCTTTCCTCAACATACATGATATTGGCATCTACCATATCCCTGATGAAATTAAAATCAGTATACGTTGTAACGTCTTCCGGTATATAGGATTTCAGCTGCGTTCCTGATTTTATCATATCCCCCGTAGTTCTGTATGATTCTTTCCAGTTCCCGCTGGATCTAAAATTTAATTTTGAATTGTATGTTGCATATATGGAGTTTCCCAGTATTTCCTCTGCGGCTTTGCTGTTAAATTTTATCCCGGAAAACAATTGCGGAAAACCATTGAGTACCGAGTTTAATTCTATCATAAAGGGCAGAATTTCATCCTTCAGGATCTGAAAATCTCTGTGATACCCTGTTGTTTTATTGATAATTCCTGAATACAGGAGGTTCATCATGGAGACAGATTTTGCCGCATATCCCTGGAATATCTCCATGAAATCCGGATTAACTTTATTCGGCATCAGGGAGCTTCCAGTTACATAACCGGGCGGCAGTTCTATGATTTTCATTTCATCCCCGCTGAAAATTATCATATCCTGGAATATCCTGGATATATCAATGAGAAATGAATTTATCACCGACACCACCCTGATATAATTATCCGGATACAGCATAAATGAAAATAATGGATTTTTATGTTTTTTCTCCATTCCCATATATGAGGCGACTTCCACGAAGTCAACATCAGACATGGATCCGAATCCTGATCCGTAACCAAGGGGCAATTCCTTCAATACATTAACAATTTCATTAATTCGAGCAAAGTTATACACAAATATATTTTTTATAAAATCCAGATATGTCTGGAATGTAACAGGCATTCCCTGCCGGTAATGTGTATATCCGGGCATTGTTCCATTCTGTGTAATCCTGTTAATTCCCAGTAATGTATCGTAAATAATCTTTTCATAGCCAATCAATACGTCTCTGAGAAAAAAGTTAACATCTGTATGTACCTGTTCGTTCCGTGACAGAAACATTCTCATATTTTTTGCACTGCCCGATGTTTTTTCCAGTACAATGCTTTCTATGTTGCCATGAACATCTTCCAGATCAGGGTCCAGGGATATATTCTGGCCATACAAATCCCTGAGTACTTTCAGGGTCTTTACTGTATCGTCCCTGCTGCCTATGCCCTTTTTGTATATATTCAGGTTATATGCCATAAGGGATAAGATTTCGTAGGGTATCAAATACCTGTCAACTGATATATCCTTTTCAAGCATTATCCTGTATGCTTCATTGCTTGCCTCGGGGGATGCGCTTCCAGACCAGATTTTCATTTTAATCATTTACAATAAGGTTACTGGATAACTTTAATTTTTTGTTTCCTCGCATTGTTGGTATAAACGGTGTTGTTTTTGTATATGTCTATGAATCCCCTTGCGGAATCCTGATTGAAATTACTGTTGTCGTAGCTGATTTTTTCATAGTTGTATACAGAATTGTCACTTTCTATGGATTTCATTACCATGTTCCCCTTATACAGTTTAAGCTTTATTTTTCCGTTCACATAATTATTCAAACTGCTCTCAAACTGGTTTATATGCTCCATTACCGGGTCATACCATAATCCATTGTATGCGAAATTAGACCACTGGTTGTCCATGTATTCTTTCAGGTCAAGTTCATATTTATTTAAAGTAAGGGATTCTATCATTTTATGGGCATAAAGGATAGCCATAGCACCGGGAACCTCATAGACTTCATGGCTTTTAATTCCTGTTACCCTGTCTTCCATATGGTTTACCAGCCCTATGCCATTCCTACCGGCAATTACATTCATCTTTTCTACTAGCTCTTCCAGCCCGTATTCAGCACCGTTGATCATTTTAGGAATTCCCTTTTCGAATTCAATGTCTATGGTCTCTCCATTTCCGGTCTCCTCCAGGGGTGTGACCCACTCATAAACATCATTTTCAAGTGGATTTGCTATATTTTCTATGGTGGATCCTTCTGCTGACCTTCCCCATATATTTTCATCCACAGAATATTTGCCATCTTTCGGTACTTTTATTCCGTACTTCTTTGCATAATTTATTTCATCCGGCCTGTTCATATTCCAGTCCCTGACAGGTGCAATAACATTGATATTCTCATCTATTGCCTTTGCAGTGACCTCGAACCTTACCTGGTCATTGCCCTTGCCAGTTGATCCGTGTGCAATTGTGCCGCATCCATACTCTCCGGCATAATAAACGGCCTTTTCAGCCATTAGCGGCCTTGCAATGGCCGTAGAAAGCGGGTATCCCTCATACATGCCATCTGCAAGAATTTCCTTTTTGATATACTTTTCAGCAAACTCGTTTTTAACATCCATGACTATGGCATCAGAAACGCCCAGTGACAGGGCTTTTTCCCTGATCTCATCAAGGTTACTGTTCCCTATGTTCAATGTCAGTGTAACAACCTCTTTTTTCATTTCCTGCTGAATCCATTTAACCATGACCGAGGTATCTAGCCCTCCTGAGTACAGTAATAATACTTTATCCATGAAAGAATTATATTATTAATATATATGATATTTTTCGTGAATATTTATTATATTACTGAAATTAATCACATAAAATATGTATTAATATAAAATTTTATATTATAAGTCAATATATCATATTATGGAGAGGATAGGCAGGGGAAATGTGGAAAATATGGTCCGGGATTATATCAAAAAAAATCCGGAACTGATCATTTCAATGAGAATGGGGATTCTCAATGTCAGTAAGTTATCAAGAAGAATATCCATGGAAGAAAAAGGGTATAATATAATTTCCATAAGATCTGCCCTGAATAAAATTTTTATGGAAAATTCAACAGCAGATACCGCCCATATTGATAAACTACTTGCAGAAAGCAAAATTACACTGCAGGATAAAATCATGGTGATTACTGTTGACAGAAAAATAGATAGCCTGAACTTTCTTTCTGCAACTTATCTGACCGATTCTATTGTTTACATAGTCGATGAGACAAAGAACAGGAAACTCGACCTTCCAAAAAACGCTGTTGTAGAGAAAAACGTGAGCTCTCTACACATATTTTCTTCAACGGAAATAGTAAAAACACCCGGATTTGTAATGAAAATCAATGAAAGATTATTTTCCTATGAAATTAACGTGCTGCAACTGATTTCCTGCTCCAATGAAACAATAATAATTATAAACAGAAAGGATGCAATCAGGGCATATGAAGCCCTCATGAACCAATAAAAAAAAGTATTTTATTTATTCGTTGTTAACTTTTATTACACTCCACGGGCAGGCTGTAACGCATGCCATGCAGAATATGCATTCGCTTTCCCTGACGGGGTTTGATTTATCTGTTCTGTACTTCTCCCATTCAGGTGTTCCTTTTTCTACTTTTTTATCATTGCCTGTTCCCGAATTCCCGGGATTAAGTTTCCACTCGAAAAGATCAACAGGGCAGACATCCATACATGCTCCATCGGCAATGCACCCGTCCCAATCGATGGCGACAGTTGTTCCGTGGATGCCCAATTTAGTAGGATATGGTTTTCCATTATCATCCATTCTCTGAACTCCACCTGCCCTTACCTTGAGCCCATCTTCTTCACCGGTTACCGGGTAGTTCTTCTCGTCGCTGAGGAAATTCTCATCTATATGTTTCGGATCAAAATCCACGTCTTCTCTCTGTACCATAAATCTCACCTTTAAAGAGTAATGCTATATCTCTTTAAAAGATTTTTCATTTTCTATTAAGTCATGGCTATTTTATAACTCTCTAGATTTAATATAAAAATATATTAACTTTCAATTGATAATGTATTTGTTACATATGGAAAGGAAGATTATTGACCGGAAATCACAGGGTGAATTCGTTTCCAATTTTTTGAGGCAAATAAAGTTCAGAAGATCCGAGTTCAAGACAATCAATCCACTTGGTGGATTCACATCTTTAATTGATCTCGGAAACTTTGCAGTTTCTTTTAATAATGATGGGGTTGGTACCAAGACAATTATAGCATCAGAAGCTAATAAATACAATACTATCGGCATTGACTGTGTTGCAATGAACGTTAACGACGCCATCACAGTAGGTGCTGAGCCAATTGCCATGCTAGATTACTTATCATTGAAGGATATGGATAATGAAGTTGCCAGGCAACTGGGCATTGGCTTTAATGTAGGGGCCCAGATTGCAAATGTCAATATAGTGGGAGGGGAAACTGCTATAGTCCCGGATCTTGTGAAAAATATAGACATATCTGCAACATCCCTGGGTATTATACAGAAAGATCAGATAATTACAGGAGAAAAGATTTCCGATGGAGATCTGATTTATGCCCTGAAAAGTAGCGGTCTGCATTCCAATGGATTTACAACAGTAAGGCAGATAATAAAGGACAACAACATCGAATATGGAGAACTATTCCCGGGAGAAAATAAAACCGTTGCCGATGTCCTTCTGGAGCCAACAAGGATTTATGTAAGGGAAATTCTGGATGCAATGAGTATTGTCCCATTGAAAGGATTAGCAAACATCACCGGTGGTGGGATAAAAAATATTGCAAGGATGAAGGATATGAAATATGTTATAGACAATCCTTTCGAACCGGACAATGTTTTTGCCCGCCTTATGGATATGGGCAATCTTTCCTTTAGCGAAATGTTTGAAATTTTCAACATGAGCATGGGATTTATCGCGGTTATAGATCCTGAAAATAAAACGGACTTCCTCAATATAATTAAAAACAGGGTACCGGTAAAGGAAGTAGGCCATGTTGAAAATGGCAGTGGAATTATCATTCCTGAATACTCGGTAGAAATGCACGGGTATTATTAATTTTTTTAGTTATCTATTATACAATTACCTTAAATTTTTAATTATCTTATACTATATTATGAAAATAGCATGCGTAGTAGATGAAGATAATATGTTGAGCCCTCTGGAATACGGTAATTCAATATTTCTGATTGATGACGAGACAAATAAAATAGAAGAATACGAAAACCCGGGATTCGGCAGGACACATGGCGGAAGAGAAGTTGCAATGGCAGGTATTCTTTCTCTCAAACCGGATATGTTTATTGTGACTGAGAACTCTCTCTGCCCCGGTTCTTATAATATGTCTCTGGGAAAGGTAAAGTACGTTGTAACGGAAGAAAAACCCATTTCGGATGTAATAAAAAATATAAAAGAACTTGAAAGCAAGGCAGTCGAAGAACTGGAGCCCATGATTTACAGGGAACACTGATTTTTTTATTTTTTATCAAATTTTTCTATGGCATCAATAAGGCTGTTCATCTCCATGAGCGCCTGTGAACCATACATGAGAACGGTTACATAACCGGTTTCCATCAATTCCTTTTTTGTTGCACCAGCATCCAGAGCGCTTTTAACATGGTAAGAAATGCACCATTCGCATCTTGCTGCTATGCTCAATGCCAGTGCAATCAACTCTTTCTGCTTTAAAGAAAGGGAACCGGGCACCATTGTGTTCTGCATCAAGCCCATAAAAGAATTCATAAAATTCTTATTATCTCCGGCAACTTCCTGCATTATTCTGTTAATCTCTCCCATTTTCTTTTCAGGTTCCATTCAATTCACCTGCTCGAATTTTAAATACCATGTTTTGCTCCCTGATTTTTCCCTGCTTATAGCCTCTTCCAGCGTTGCCGGGGCCGATACAATTCCATCCTCTCCCGGTCTCCAGTTGACAGGTGCCGCAAGTTTTCTGTTCCAGTTCATTTGTAATGCTTTAACTGTACGTATGATTTCATCTACATTTCTTCCAGTTTCCGCTGGATAATAGACCATCAGCCTCACGATCTGGTTAGGGTCTATAATGAAGACACCGCGCACCGTTGAACCGGTTTTTTCATCCATCATATTGTATTCCCTTGCAACGTCCTTGTTTATATCCGCTATTACCGGAAATGGAATTTCAATGCCGAATTTCTCCTTTATATCCTTCATCCACTCTATGTGGCTGTAAATGCTATCAACGCTTAGTCCGATAAGCTCGACATTTAGTTTTTTGAATTCGCCGTATCTCCTTGCAAATTCCATGAACTCTGTTGTGCACACCGGTGTAAAATCTGCCGGGTGTGAAAAAAGTATGACCCACTTTCCTTTATAATCTTCAAGAGACACCGGGCCTTTTGTTGTGTTAACAAAGAACTCCGGGGCCTTCTCTCCTAAATATACTGACACATTATTACCTCTTACCTATTATATAAAAATTCTATAATATCATTGTTTTAGATGCAAATTTTGCACCTATTCATTTATTTTTATGCAGTAAAATCTCTGTCTTGTGTCGGAAAGGCATATATTGACCTCAATCAGGCCCATGGCACTTAGTTTTTTCACGGAGTATAGAACAGATCTCTTTGATAACCCTGTATTCTCAATAAGCTGGCACAGCCTGGCAACCTTGAAATGCCTTAATGCGATTAAGACCAGCCTTGTAGATGGAGTAAGTACTTTGAATTCCTGTTCCATAACGTTATAGCAATAACGGCATTATTATTTTTTTGTTAGGTGCAATATTACTTACAGTTTAATTTATGAAATAATATATAATAATATGCTTGAAGAGGATTACAGAACAGTTAGCTGTGGTGGAGACCCATTTAATTTTCTTTTATCCGCAATGAAATCTATTGGAATAACTATGGAAGGTGAAACTGTTAAACTTATGATAATGGATGAAAAGTTCAAATATTCTGATGAAATTTTTATAAAAATGGCAAGATATTCGCAAATGGAAATAGAAAATATTACAAGGGAAAAAGGTGAGATACATTTATTGTTGAGCAAAAAATATTGATAATTATAATGTTCAAAATTTAAATTTGATTTATGATAATATTCGATCAGGAATTATTTGAAAATTTAGTCATATGTATAAAATTTGTAAATATAGTCCAGTAACTGTATTTTCAGGAAAATTTAAATATAATTATTAAAATATTTAGGGAATATATTATCTAATAATATATTAAATAGCTAATTTTTTAATTCTATAATGTTTTTAATGGTTTCAGGATAATTTTCATATTTTTATAAATTTACGTCTAAAAAACTGGCTATTTTATTCGCATAATGCCATATTTTTCTGGTGCCAGGCAATTATCAAAACGTTTATATCACAGATTGTAATGTCAAGTATACCAATAAATGAATGCACTTATTAATTTATCATTAATAAGGAAGGGCGAGGTTAGAAATAACCGATGATACCGGATAATATATGAGATATAGATTGTGTATCATACAAACTGCTTGGGGAATGGTTTTGGTTTGAGAACTGATGAAGGACGTGCCAAGCTGCGATATGCTTTGGGGAGGTGCATGGAGCCGTTGATCCAAAGATCTCCGA
>JAKAAA010000068.1 GCA_021797295.1 Thermoplasmata archaeon | reverse complement strand
AACTGTCATTAAAGAAAATAAACAACATGAGAAGAATTGCTAAAGATAGTAATGTGAGTAACGATTCAGCAAATTTAATATACCGGGGAGGCATAAAAGATTGTTAAGTATAGGTTTTTCATAGGAGATATTTCTATATTACTATAATTTATGAAATACTCATTTGAGTTCTTGAAATTTTATAAGATTATTGTAAACAAGTAAAGATGTTTCATATCCTATTTCTGTTAGTCTACCTGCATAATTATATTTCTTCTCCTTATTTATTACAAAAATGCTCAGAGTATCCGTGGATGTTCCCGGAGATACTATTCCTGTCATTATGTCACGTATATTCATATCATTTAATGCTTGCGCCTTTGCTTCAATGCAGGTCTGATATAGATTCATAGCGCCGGAGTTAGTCAAAGGATAATCGGTTACAACACATATATTTATGGTACCGGGCTTACCTGATTTATTTCCCAAGGAGAGAGCATTGTCAAATCCTGCTGTTATAAAAGTCTGGATAAAATAATCTTGAACAAAAATAGTTCCAGTTTTAACTTTATGGATATCTACCGAGGTCATGTTAACCGTTAATTCGGTGCTCAGATTATTTTTTGTAAGAAACGAATTTACATATTCATATATATTGGAATTATAGTTATTTTCCACATGCATATTGATATAACCTTGAGAGGTGCCAATTCCACCTCTATAGGGAGCTGAACTATATTTCCTAGCTATGTGATTAAATTCTACAAGATAAAATTCATTATAGATGCTAAATTTTGGTTTTACTCTCATAATTGCATATTAAGTTCAGGCTCTTTTATTCTATTGTAAAGTGAACTTTAATAAAATTAAGTAAACTTTAAAAATAATGATTAACTGTACACCCATGGATAAGCCGTTCAAATTAATAGTGATCATGATAGTTGCAATTATTGTTGTCCTATCTGGGATTTATGTTGCAGAGGTTCATGGTTATCATCCAAAAATCAAAGAAGGTGTAGAACTTACAGTTGATTCCAATGTCACGGGACTACATTTCAATAAAATTGTATCACTTGACCCAAGTGTAACAGCTACACTCTATGCAATAGGCGCAATTAAGGATGTTACCGGGATTTATGCATACCCTGGACTATGGCCAGGGTCCAATGTAACGGGCAATATAACAGAAATATCCGCATATCCCAACATGAACGTCGAGGAAATACTTAACTTAAGTCCACAGGCAGTAATATCGTTCTCTGATTATAAGCAATCACAGATCAACGAATTGCTAAATGCTGGAATAGATTATATATTTCTATCATCTGGTGCAAATACGACATTCCGTATTATTGAGAGGCAGGATACATTTCTTGGGGAAATCACCGGGAATTCAAAAAACGCAACCATTCTAAATAACTGGATAGGTAGTTCTCTAAATGACTTTCAAAAAAATATAACTGTTCAAAACAGAACAGCAATGTATGCAATGTGTGTTTATGATGGAAAAACTTATACAGCCGGAAATAACACATTTATTGCATCAATGATGAAATACTCACATTTAATAAACATTGCAAATGGTTCAAGCTTTTATCAGATATCCAATGAGGTTATAGTAAGTAAAAATATTTCCACACTTATACTTGGTTCATCATTTAACACTACATATTTGGATGAAACGCCGTATAACCAAACATATGCTGTTAGCCATGATAAATATTATATGGCTTTTAGCTATAATATATTTGCAGAGCCTAACTTCAGAAATATATACGCAATTCAATGGATGATTTCAAGTGTATTCAATGAAAATGTTACAATTCCACCATTTCCATTTCATTTAAATGATAACCCCGAACCGGGAGCGGTGATCGGTATTGAAAATAGTTAACAGTAAAACTTATTTTTATTTCGTGGTATCTACACTTGCACTACTTGTATCTTTTATCATATCTCTTGATATTGGTCCTGTAAAAATACCCGTTTCTGATGTGATTAAATCCGTGCTTGAACAGTTTGGATTTTACAGCAACGTCAAATTATCAGATTACATTATCGTTACCCAGCTGAGGGAACCTGAAACCGTCGGTGCCGCTGCCGTTGGAGCATCATTGGGGGTTGGAGGTGCGGTAATACAGAGTATATTCAGAAATCCTATTTCCGAGCCTTATATTACGGGGGTATCAAGTGGTGCAACACTTGGAGCCGTGATTGCGATTGTTTTCGGTTTAACTATTTTCGGATTTCTTACACTTCCATTATTAGCTTTTATCTTTGCAGTTATTGTGGTAGCTCTTGTCTATACCATTTCAATCAGAAATGGCAGGGCGCCTCCCCTGGTATTGCTGCTTTCAGGCATAGCCATATCTTTATTTGTTTCCTCCTTTGTTGCGCTTCTACTTTACTCGAGGCCAAAATATATTAATTCATTGTTTTTCTGGCTCCTCGGATCTTTATCCGGCATTTCATGGTCCGATGATTCCATAGTTGTTCCTCTGGTAATCTTTACATCGATTGTTCTGTTTTTTATGTACAGGCAGTTAAATGCATTACAGTTAGGAGATGTGTATGCCAGATCGGCTGGAATAAATGTCGAAAAATCCAAACTAATATCCATGGGATTGACCACTGTTTCAGTTGCTGCCTGCGTTTCAATTTCTGGGCTGATTGGCTTTGTGGGACTCATATTTCCACATGTTTCCAGGATGATTTACGGAGGGTCAAATAAATATGTGATACCATCATCGGCTATTCTCGGAGCAACATTTTTAATCATTGCCAATGATATAGCACACATGATCATTATCGGTGAGGTAATACCGGTAGGGATAATAACCGGAATTATAGGTGTTCCTTTTTTCATGCTGTTAATGACTAGGATTTCAAAGCGGGGTTATTATAATGCTTGAACTCAAGGACATATCGTTTAAAAGGGGAGCTCTGAATATAGGACCAATAAATTTTTCCCTGAATCATGGTGAAATTTTAACAATGTGTGGTAAAAATGGTTCAGGAAAAACATCAACGCTCCTTGCAATTAACAGGGAAATAAGGCCTGAATCTGGAGAAATCCTTATAGATAATAAGAGTCTTAAAACGTTGGATACCAGCGAAATTGCAAGGTATACAGGTTATGTTCAGCAGGAGTTACCTGAACCACTGGGATTGAATGTTAGAGATATTATGGAAATTAACGGTTTCACTAGAAAATATGATTACCAGAATCTATATAATTCAATGAAAATGTGTGGTGTTGAAAATTTTATCAACCGTGATTACTCCACCTTGAGTGGTGGGGAAAAAAGAATGATTATGATTGCTGCTGTAATATACCAGAATCCTGAATACATTATACTTGATGAACCATCATCCTTTCTCGATATTGATAAAATTAACCTTCTAGTAAAAATACTTAAAAATTTGAAGAATGCTGGAAAAGGTATACTGCTTGTTCTGCACGACATAAACCTCGCTTACAATATTTCTGATTCCATTATTTTAATGAAGGATGGAGAAATTTTGTCTTATGGCCCAAGAGACGCAGCTATAAATATAAAAAATCTTGAAATAGCTTATGATGCAAAATTTGACAGATATATGTCTCCGGAAGGCCTCAGATTTTATCCTGCGGAGTTCGGGCAAATCCATTAGGACTATTAAAAAGTTATTGGTGCTGCATGGTTATTATAAATCATAGATTAATATTATTTTATTTGCAGAAATGAGATAACTGACATTTTTTCTGACAATCTTTATTTATAAGTAGTTTTCATATGGTAATTATGATACCAAAGACTATGTCCACCCAGCATCCGGACAATGCAAAGATGCCGCAATGGGCAAGCGGTAAAAATATAATATCGAATGAAGATGAAATAGAGGAGGCATATATAGCATACAGAGATTTTGGTATAAAGGAGGTTATGTGGGATGCGGAGGGAAAGGATGTGGATACCCACGTCATAAGAAAATTGTTTTCAAAAAACAGGGAATTCTTTGATAAAAATGTTCTAGGCAGGGATATTTTTTTAACATACAGGGTACCTAATCCCCTTATAGAGGGTGCAGAAAGGAAAATATTGAATGAGACTTTAAACAGCATACCGCTGAACTACGATGTAGCCAACAGGGTTTTTAACCGGGATATTGCGCCTGTATTTGAGGTAATTCTTCCATTTACGACAGATTATAAAAGTATGCTAAATGTGGTGAAGTTTTATGAAAAAGGCATTGTAAACACTGAAAATATTGAACTATATGATAATGTTCATGTGAAGGATATTACAGGAAAGGTATTGCCAGAAAAAATAAATCTTATACCCTTAATAGAGGACAAGGATTCCATATTCAGTATTCAATCCATAATAGAAAAATACAGTGAAATCATAAAACCGGAATATATGAGAATATTTATTGCAAGATCTGATCCTGCAATGAACTACGGTATGCTGCCTGCTACGCTACTTGCAAAATATGCCATATCTGGTATGCACAAAATTTCACAAAAATCTGGGATTGAGCTTTATCCTATAATAGGTGCCGGATCGTCACCGTTTCGTGGAGATCTTGGTCCTGACTCTATTAAAAAGGCTTTAAGTGAATATGATTCTTATTATACGTTTTCAGTGCAATCTGCCTTCAGATATGATTATGATGACATTTCGGTGAAAAATGCTGTTTCCATGATTAATTCCCATAAGCCGGGCAATCCAGAAATATTTAACATGCAGATGGAGGAAGATATAAAAGCCATAGTAAATTCATATTCATCAAGGTTCCAGAAGATAATAGAGGGAATCGCCAGACCAATAAATGATGTGGCAGTGTATCTCCCAAAGAGGAGGACAAGAAAATTGCATACTGGTCTTTTCGGATATTCAAGGAGTACGGGAGATGCCAGATTGCCCAGGGCTATAGCATTTGTAGGAGCTCTTTATTCTATTGGTATACCTCCGGAAATACTTGGAATGTCCATGCTCAGCGGACTGCCAGAGAGGTATCATAAACTGGTCGATGAACTTTATAAAAATCTGTATTTTGATATACGTTCCAGTGTAAGATATTTCAATTACGATTCACTAAATTACTTAAAAGAAATATGGAAGGTGGATCCAGGTATAATAAAAATGATAAGGGAGGATATGAATTATATAGAAGATAACATGGGAGTATCAACTGAAAATTCTTACAATGTTCAAAAACACAATATATTTTCAACACTGTTCCTGCTGGCATTCAAGAATAAAAAATTTGACGAAGTTGAGAAATATGCATACGAAATGTCACTTCTCAGGAAATTTGTGGGTTAGGGTGACATCCTCCCATCTCTAAAGATCAGGGCTTCCCGCTTCTACAGAAAAACTTGCCTTATCAGGTATAGGTTTCCCCTCCACGGGCATA